>PKVZ01000220.1:0-7427 GCA_003131635.1 Acidobacteriaceae bacterium | reverse complement strand
TCTTCCTCGTCGCGGGCGATCTCTGCGAGCTCGGCGAAACTCTCGACCACTGCGGGATTGAACTCGCGCTCCAGCAAGGGAAGCACGAGCCGGCGCACGCGATTGCGGGTGAACTTGGCATCGGCATTGGTTGAGTCTTCCCGCCAAGCCTGTTTCACATCTGCCAGATACTGTTCCAGTTCGCGCCGTCTGATCCCCAGCAGCGGGCGGACAATTTCTCCGTGGCCTTCGCCATCCTCATCTTCCACCACGATGCGCGGATAAATTCCTCCAATCCCTCGCAGTCCCGTCCCGCGAATCAGGCGCATAAGCACAGTCTCGGCCTGATCGTCGAGCGTATGCCCGGTCGCGATCTTGTTCAGATGAATTGTGGAGAGAATCTCTCTTTTGGGTGGCGCAGCGCTTTCAGCGCTGCGATCAGAGGGTTCGGAGTGCTGGGCTTTAGCCCCTGAGGTGCCTGAACCTTCTGACCCGCCTCTACCTAGCAGCTCTTGAAAAAATCCATACCGCAACTCCCGCGCCGCCGCTTCCACGCCTGACCCCTCATCAGCAGCAAGCCGCGCCACATCGCCACTTTCGCAATAAAACTCCAACCCGTGCTCGCGAGCCAGTCCAGCGACAAACTCCTGATCCGCATCCGACTCTGCCCCGCGCAGCCCATGATTGAAATGAACAACCGAGAGAACGATCCCCAACTCCCCCCGCAATTCGAGCAACAATCGCAACATCGCAACCGAATCAATTCCGCCCGAAACCGCAACCCCAACCCGGTCTCCAGCCCGCAGCAATTCCTCCCGCCGGATCCGTCCCAACACGCGTTGCGCCAATTCATGCACTCAAACATGTTACAACCCGGCAGGCTAAAAACACTTATGGGGACAGTCGAACCTCAACTGTCCCCATAGTGCGTGATCCCAAAAAAGGTTTTCTCTGTGTCTCTGTGGTGAAAAGGTCTTGACCTACAGCCGCGCACTCTTCTCCGCAATCAGCTTCTTAATCTTCTCCACGAACTCGCCCGCGCCCATGTCCTCAGTCTTCTCTTTCCCACGCGTGCGAACGTTCACCCTGCCAGCCTCAGCCTCTTTATCGCCGACGACAAGCAGGAACGGCACCTTCTGCATAGCATGTTCGCGAATCTTGGCATTCATCTTTTCGTTGCGCGCATCCACCTCCACGCGTACGCCGATGGCCTTAAGCTGATCCGCAACTTTGTTCGCATACTCCGAGTGCCGCTCGCTGATCGGGATCATCGCCACCTGCACCGGCGACAGCCACACCGGAAACGCGCCCGCGTAGTGCTCAATCAGCACGCCGAAAAACCGCTCCACCGAACCGTACAGTGCGCGATGCACCATCACCGGCTGTTTGCGCGAACCATCCTCCGCCACATACTCAAGCTCGAACCGTTGCGGCAGATTGAAATCGAACTGCACCGTCGAGAGCTGCCACAACCGTCCGATGGCGTCCACCAGCTTGATGTCAATCTTCGGCCCGTAAAACGCCGCTTCGCCGGGGATGGTCTTGTACTCGATCTTCCGGCGTCCCAGCACCTTCTTGAGCGATTGGGTGGCGTGGATCCATTGCTCTTCGCTGCCCACGAAATTCTTGCGGTCGTCGGGATTCCACGTCGAAAGCTCGGTCTGGAACTTGTCGAAGCCAAAATCTTTCAGCACGTCCAGGGCAAAGTCGAGACAACTGGCAATCTCATCTTCGATCTGCTCGGGAGTGCAGAAGATGTGCGCGTCATCCTGCGTAAACCCTCGCACGCGCAACAGGCCGTGCATCACTCCAGAGCGCTCGTAGCGGTAAACCGTTCCCAGCTCACCCAGCCGCACCGGCAAATCGCGATACGACTTCAGCGAGTCTTTGTAAATCAAAATGTGGCCGGGACAATTCATCGGCTTCAGGCGGTATTCGGCGTCGTCGAGCTCCATGGCGTCGAACATGTTCTGCGAGTAATAGCCCTCGTGTCCCGAGGTAAAAAACAACTGCCGCCGCGCCACATGCGGCGTGTAGACCAGCGAGTAGCCGCGCTTCAGATACTGGTCGCGCATCCAGTCTTCCATCTGTTTGCGGATGATCCCGCCCTTCGGATGCCAGAAAATCAGTCCCGGCCCGGCCAGCTCCTGAATCGAAAACAAATCGAGCTGTTTTCCCAGCACGCGATGGTCGCGCTTCTTCGCCTCTTCCACCTGCTGCAGATGCGCGTCGAGATCTTTCTTCGAAAAAAACGAAGTCCCATAAATGCGCTGCAGTTGCTGGTTCTTCTCATCGCCCAGCCAGTACGCCCCGGCTACGTTGAACAGTTTGAACGCCTTGATCTTTCCGGTCGANNCTTGGTAAATTGCTCGATGAAATGGCACTTCATGAAGTCGCCTTCTTTTTTAAACTCCGCCAGCCCCTGATCGCGAGGCAGAAATTCGCGTGCATAAGGAATATTCTGCTGCACCAGTTCCTGCATCTTCTTCTCGATTTTTTCCAGATCCTCCGGCGTAAACGGAGTCGGCCGGTAGAAGTCATAAAAAAATCCGCTCTCGGTCGGCGGACCATGGCCCAGCTTGGTCTCCGGAAAAAGCTCCAGCACGGCGGCGGCCAGCAAGTGCGCCGACGAATGCCGGTAAACCTCCAGCGCCTCCGGATCTCGTTCAGTCAGCAAGCGCAGGTCGGTATCTTTTTCCAGCGGCTTGGTGAGATCAATCAGATCGCCGTTGGAGCTTGGTTCGGACGGGGCATCTAATTGAGAAAAGAAGGGTCGCGCCTTGGCCACCAGCGCCGCATCCGCCAGCCGCGGGCTGATNNGTTCGGGACCTGCAGGTATCCTGAATCTTTCAGTTTATTGGAGGGATTCGGGAGGGTCAAACCGAGGCGGCTCTTTCGGAACCGCAGAAGGCGGATGCACTCGCCCGCCCTCTGCTTTGAATACGGACTCTACTCCGTCACATCCTTAACATGCGTGGCGATGCACCACGTATTCCCAAACGCATCCTTCACTCCCGCGCTTCGATCGCCATAAGGCTGGTCGGCGGGTTCCGAAATCGATGCCCCGCCCGCCGCCAGTGCCTGGCGGTACATGGCATCGCAATCTGGAACGTACATGTAGAACATGGTTGGCATCGGCGGATATTTCCCCTGCGACTCACCCATCTCCACCACCGAATCGCCCACGCGAATCTCCGCGTGATGCACCACTCCGTCCGGTGACGCATACTTCGCAATCTCCCGCGCACCAAACGCACGCTTGAGGAACGCGATTACCGGCTCCGCCCGGAGCGGATGCATGTACACGTTCACGTTATTCAAACCTTTGGGGACGTAACTTCCTCCCTTATGGGTGGCGATGTACCAATAATTTCCCGCCGGATCTTTCACGCTGGCAGAGCGTTCGCCGTACTCCTGGTCACGTGGCTCGTCAATCAAAGTCGCGCCCGCCGCCAGTGCTTTCTTGTAGACTGCATCCGCATCTTCCACATAGATGTGCAGCGCGTGAGTATTCGGTGTGGCGCGGAATTCGCGCCCCGGAATGCCTCCGCCCATCATCAGCATGGAATCGCCAATCCGCACCTCGCCGTGCAGCCCGCCCGCCGAACCCACGGCGCGGAACATCTCCTCGGCTCCGAACGCCTGTTTGGCAAACTCGATCAAAGCAGGTCCGTTCTCGGCGATCAGATACGGTGTCACCGTGCGGAACCCGCGCGGAATCGGATTCACCTTCTTCTCCAACTCGTCCTTCGCTGAAATCTGCCCGCCTTCGGGCCCCGTCGTCATCCCCTGCATCCTCCGGTGCATCTCCTCCACCGACATTTCTTCCTTCACCGTGTAAATTCCCCAGGTATATCCAAAGGGATCAATCAGCGTTGCGTCGCGATGGCCGTAGAACTGATCTTTCGGCTCGCGCACCATTTTCATTCCCTCGCTAACAGCATGCTCCGCAAATGCGTCCACGTCGGGCACCTCGACCGACATCCACACAGGAGAATTCCCCAGCGTTTCCGCGCTAAACCGCCCGCCTTCAGGCCATTCGCCGGTTATATCGATCGCCGAATCGCCAATCATAAGCTCGGCGTGAGGAATACTCTCGCCCACCTGGAAGCGGAATGTTTCTTTTGCCCCCAAAGCTCGCTGGTAGAACTCAATCGCTTTGGCCGGATCTCGAAATGCCAATCTTGGTGACGCACTCATGCGAACGCTTGCAACCGGTTCGGCAACGGTAGACATACTCTTCTTACCTCCTAATTCGGATTTCAGTCGTGTCTTAAAGCTTGCGCTCGGCAGATTGCGCAATTCTGCCGCAACACGCACCAGCGGCTCGACGCTCGCATCAACTTTCGCAGGCTTGCCATCGGCCCGCGCCAGCAACACGTCAACTGCCCGATTCAACTGCTCGACTTTCTTTGCGTCGTTGGTCCCCGGATGCAGAGAGCGCTTAGGCATCGGCACCCTCCATGCGCGCCCGCAGACTGCTCAAGGCCCGGAACTGCAACTGCTTCACCGCGCCTTCAGTCTTACGGATCTCCCGCGCCACTTCTTTAATGCTTTTCTGCTCCACAAACCGCAGCACCACCACGCGCTGCTGTTCGGTGGGCAACCTATCCACAAGACGAAACAACGTTGCCCGCCGCTCCACTTCTTCGAATTCCACACCGCGAGCCGCGGCGGATTCGATCTGCTCCGACTCATCCGCCACCTGCTCCCGGCTCTTGCGTTGCCAGCGATCCGAAATCAGATTCGCCGCAATCCGGAACAGCCACGCCGCAAACGGAATCCCTCGCCACTCAAATTTTCGCAAGTTGGCCAGCGCATGATGAAATACCTCGGAGGTCAAATCCTCGGTTTCCGCCCGGTCTCCCACCCGCCGCACCACGTACGCATAAACTCGCTCGAAATTGTTTTCGTAAAGCTCCGCAAAGCGCGCAGGATCCTTCTGCGCCGCCTCGACCAGAAGCCGCTCGTCCACCTCTTTCTTCAGAGCCCTCACGAATTCTCCGCGCGGAGTAGTCTTACACAGGGATAACGGCAGGGATCAGAGAAAAGTTACGCGAGAAATCTTACTCCGGGTTGCCCGCCCTTGTCCTTGCCTACTCAGCAGGAACGGGGCACTTGCCCTTCCAATGTTGTGGGTATCCTCCCTCTGTCATTCCGAGCCGAGCGACTGCTCGGTGAGGAACGTGCTGTCCCTCAACTTCCGACAAAGCCTCGTGGCGGGTGGCCCAGTTACGCTTATGACGAGCCAGGCTTGGTGAAGACCAATCAGTGGCCTAAGGCGGAACTGAGGCAACGGCCGTACCGGAATCGCACCCTTGCAAAGTGCGCCATGGCGGGCCACCCGCCAGGGTGGTCAGAAAACGGACACCACTCCCTTAATCACGTCTATCGGCTCGGTTTCAATTCCGTTGTTGGATGAAATCGGGCCCCCGGCGTAGAGCAATCGAGCGACAGGATCCACCTCGATCGCATCCATTGCTTTCCTTACCTCTTCTTCCACCTTTTCGGTTCTTCCGTCGATAACTGCGACTTTGCCGCTGCCAAAACCACTGGCAAAAATCTCGTCGGCGGAGCTATCAACCACGATAAACCCCGGCGCGAACGGAAGATCGATTTTATCCAACACGCGAAAATCAACGGCGCTGACCACATCGATCACGTTGCCGTTCCCGCCAATGTAGATTTTGGAACGAAGGGGGTCCACATCCAAGTTTCCGGCAAATTCCCGTTCTTCGCCCTGGCGTAAGAACTTGTTGTCATTGGTGTCGATAACGTCCAGCCGGCCTTCTTGAGTAAGCACATAGAGCCGGTTCCGCAAGGGATCAAGGGCAAGTTGCGTTGGCGCATCCTGATCAAACGGGATATCCGCCTCCACCTTATTCGTTGCGCCGTCAATCACGGTAAGTTCATTGCCGGAGGTGTCGCCCACATAGATGCGATTGTTGAGTGGATCAGCCACAATGCCGGAAACGCCGCCGATCGTGCCGCTGCCCGGAGGAATCGAGATGCTGGCCAGTTCGCTGCCCTCGTTGTTGAACACCGTCACGATGCAAAACGGCAGATTGAAACCGCATCCCGTAGCATAAGCCCGGTGCGTGACGGGATTTGCGGCCACTCCCGGACTGGTGTTGGAGACACCGACGCTCTTGATCAGCTTCTGCGTCTGGGTATCGATGATATAAAGGCCGGTGGACGATGGTCCTGTATCTCCCGGCGTGAAGACCGCCGCATACACGCGGTGGCCGGGAAGATCGATGGCGAACCCGAGCACCTCGCCGTTGGTAGGAATACTTGCCACGACTTCCTGGGCCACACATAACGAACTGGCAAACACAAGGACAGAAACCAGCATCAATCTGGTAAATTTCCTTGACATAAACAGCCCCGTATTTTGGAAGTTTGGTTGACAGAGGATAACATCCATCTAGAGTTGCCGATTCGGTGGCAAAGGTTGCCGGATCTCAGGTCAGAAAGGCAGCCCTTAAGGCTTTAGCTCTCGGCGGTGGCCCATTCAAGCCATCCTTCGGCTTGAGTGGGGCCGTTCCACTTGGCGCGGCCCGAACGAACGTGACGTGGTCCGTTCTCTAGTTGTTGCTATTCCCTTTTTGACCTTACCATCCAATTCCGGAAGCACACACCTTCGAGCGCGTCGAGTTTAAGCCAGCTTTCAGGATTCTCCTAATTAGAATCGAGCTGTACTTAAAGGCCCGCTCATGAGAATCCTAATTGCCGAAGATGATAAGGCCCTGGGGGGCTGGCCCCGCTTTGGATTTTCTGCCGACGCCAGCATAACCGAGGCTGCCCCAGCCTTCGCGGGGTTCGAAGGCTGGGCGGCAATACCGCCGAAACTAACGGCGTTTCCCGCCTAGGGCGTAAATCTGGAGCTGGCTTACACATCTGGAAAAGAGCATCTCCCATAAATACGGTAATATGGGCCAGTGAAGACGACCCTCGAAATCCCGGATTTTCTCTTCCGTCGGGCCAAGTCGGTGGCTGCCGAACGCGGCATTCCTCTGCGCCAGTTCGTGACCGAGGCTGTCCAGGAGAAGCTGAGAATCGCGCCNNTAGCGAAATCCACAGCCACGCTGTGACATCCAACCTTGTTCCCAGCAATCGAATTGGTTCATCATGATTCCAAATGTCTGCACCGCTCTTTGACAATCGAAAATAAGGCGCTAACCGCTCTAAGTGGAATCGATCCAATTTTGCGGGCAAGTTCTTTGGGCTGAATATTTTAGCGAGATTATTTCAGGGCGGACGCTTGCAAGTGATTTCTTATGATAGATTTAGCGGTTTGATCTGGAATTTTTTTCGATCTGGATCTCAGCCGCAGTTACGCCGGCAACGGGCAACTGTTTGAAAAAATTGTGGCTCGCGCCGCATCCGCTAAAAGCGAGGCAGAGAACGGGCCGCGCGAGCATGTATTTAGGGATGCCAACTTACGC
>PKVZ01000255.1:4426-5811 GCA_003131635.1 Acidobacteriaceae bacterium | reverse complement strand
GGAGTGTACAGTCCGACCAACTCCTTCCGTTGAGCAGATGCCTGCATGAGTCCATGCGCCGCACCGGATAGTTCTTCCAATGTGTGGGCAGCCTGATCCTGCAAGACGAACTGGAACCCGCCGAACTGCCCGAGGCCGCTGACTGCCGGTGGAAGCGTGGCAAATACGATGGCGCCTGAAATCGAAAATAGCCGCGGACGAACGCGGTTCAGAATGGCGGTGGCGGTGTGCTCCTTGCCCTTGCGCTGGGAATAAGGCTTCAGCGGCACGAAGATCAGTCCCTGGTTCGAAGCACTGCCCGCAAAACTGAAGCCTGCCACGGAGAACGTGCCTTCGGCCTCCGAGACGTCGCTCAACAAGTTTGAAACCTGTTTCCCGATGGCCTTCGTGTACTCGAGAGACGCTCCGGATGGGGCCTGGATGATGACGATGAAATATCCCTGGTCTTCATCAGGCACGAAGCCTCTCGGCACGCGCGTGAACACAAGATAAGCCAGCCCCAGACCGGCGAAAAACAGCACCATCATTACCAGCTTGTATCCCAGCAGGAAATGCAGCAGGCTCCGGTACCCTCGGGTGAGGGCGGCGACGCCGTCGTCAAACTTTTGCAGCCACCACCACTTTTGACGGTGGGGGCCGCTCAGGAAAATTGCCGCCAGCGCGGGAGCCAGAGTGAGGGCGTTGAAGGCGGAAATGGCAATGGAAAATGCGATCGTCAGCGCAAACTGGCGAAACAGAATGCCGGTCGTCCCAGGGAAGAATGCAACGGGAACGAACACGGCACAGAGCACCAGCGAGGTGGCGATGACGGCGCTGGTGATCTCGCCGGTGGCGGCAGCCGCCGCTTTGTGGGAGTCGTGTTCGCCCCCAGCGATATGGCGCTCAATGTTTTCAATCACGACAATAGCGTCGTCGACGACCAGGCCGGTGGCGAGCGTGATGCCGAACAACGTAAGCGTGTTGATGGAGAACCCCAGCAACTTGACGAAGATGAAGGTGCCGATGAGCGAAACCGGAGTGGCGATAAAGTGAATCATCGTCGTCCTCCAGTCGCCGAGAAAGATAAAGATCACAAGGATGACCAGGAAGATGGCCGAACCCACGGTGTAGACCACGTCGCGGATGGATTCGCCCACGGCGTCGGTGGTGTCGAATGCGACTTTGTAGTGCATTCCCGGGGGAAATTTTTTCGAGAGGCGGTCGAGTTCCGCAATGGCGAGCCGGTCGACGTCGATGGCGTTCGCGGTGGAAAGTTGGGTCACTCCAATGCCGACCGCATCCTGCCCGTTGAACTGCAAGTCGTTGCTGTAGCTTTCTGCGCCTAGTTCGGCGCGGCCCACATCTTTCAGACGGACCAACGTGCCATCCGAGTTCGTTTTCAGAAT
>PKVZ01000255.1:2503-4354 GCA_003131635.1 Acidobacteriaceae bacterium | reverse complement strand
AAGCGCATGGAATACTTGCGCTCGCCGAAGATGATTACGTCGGCGACTCCGGGAATTCGCTTCAGAGAATCCTTGACGTAGATATCAAGGTAGTTGCTCATGAACAGCGTGGAATATTTGTTGTTGTCGGCGGTGATGGCTCCGCCGAACACAAAGTTCTGCGAGGTCTTGGCGGTCGTAATCCCAACCGCCTTGACCGAGGCGGGGAGCCGTCCTTGCGCCGTGTTGACGCGGTTTTGAATGTCAACGGTGGCCAGGTCGGGATCGCGGGTGAGGTCGAAGGTGACGGTGATGCTGCTGGTTCCATCGTTGCCGCTGGTGGAGGTGACGTACTTCATGCCCTCGGCGCCGTTGATTTGCTGCTCCAGCGGAATGGTGACCGCGCTTTCTACCGTTTGTGCGCTGGCACCGGTGTAGAAACTGGAGACGCCGACCTGCGGGGGAGCCAGATTTGGAAACTGAGAGATGGGCAGCGTGGGAATTACGGCAGCACCCGCCAGAACTATCAGCAGGGCGCACACCGTGGCGAACACCGGGCGTCGAATAAAAAACTCAACGAACATAGGTCGGGCGTCGGGCTTCAGCGAAACATGTTGCAATCAGCAAATAGAAAATGGCAGTTAGCAATTCGCAGTTAGCAACCGTCTTTATTTCTTTGCTTGTGGCGGGCGACAATTGCGCCGCTAGTTGCCAACTGCTAGCTGCTCTTTGGTTGAAACACTGAGACTCAAGAGCTGAAGCCCGAAGCCCGAAAGCCGAAGCCTGCTTTTCAGCTTTGCGGAATTACCGGCGCTCCATCCAAAAGAAATTGCGTTCCGGAGACGATCACCTTGTCGCCCGGCTTGATACCGGCCAGCACTTCGTAATCGTTGCCCACAGTCTGGCCAATCGTCAGCGCCTTCTGCCGGGCTACGTAGGAGCCGCTATTCTGCGGTTCCGCCACAAATGCAAAATATTGTCCCGCCAGCCGGGACACAGCCAGCATCGGCACCTCGGGATTATTGTGCGTGCCCCATACGATGCGCGCCCGGATGAACTGCGACTGCCGCAGTGCGTCGTTGCTGTTCGCAATGCGCGCCTTCACCAGAACCGTCTGGGTGGCGTTGTCGACTTGCGGCGAGATGAAGTCGATGCGGCTATTCGTCACGACCTTGCCGTCGCTATCCAGTACTTGCACAGGCAGTCCCATCTTGAGCTGCGCGGAATGCTCAATGGGCACATAGACGTAGGCCTCCAAGCTGCCGGGCTTATCCACTGTCGTAAGCTGCGTCGTGCTGGTGACGCGGTCGCCGACGCGCACGGGAACATCCCCAACAATTCCGCTCCACGGCGCCACCACTTTGTAATAGTGCAGTTGAACCTGCTGTTCGCTCACCTGCGCATCCAGCGATTCCATCTGGGCCTGAGCGGCGTCCAATGCGGATTTCGCCTGGTCGAGATCCTGCCTGCTCACCACGCCCGCGGAATAAAGTCCCTGGGCGCGTTCATACTGCTGCTTGGTCCAGTTCAGGTTGGCCTGTTGTGCGGCGCGGGAGCTTTCCTGACTCTTAACCGTGGCCTGCTGTTTGAGGGGATCAATCTCCATCAACGCGGCTCCGGCGCCAACCGACTCTCCCGAATGAACCAGGATTCTTGTGACCTGACCTTCCACCTGCGGCATAATGACCGCGGAATCGCGCGATTTCAGGGTGGCCACATATTCCGTGGCGTCATTCACCGGAGTCGGGCTCGCCACTTGCACTTTCACGGGCATTCCCGCCGGACCCTGGGCGTGAGCATTCTGTGGGACGTTGTTGGAGCACGCCAGGGTGGCTCCACTAGCCGCAAAAGCAAGCAAGAGAATGCCACGGA
>PKVZ01000255.1:0-2477 GCA_003131635.1 Acidobacteriaceae bacterium | reverse complement strand
TTGGGGAGCGGGGGCGATGCGAGGTTACCCGTCGCCGGTCTTCTTTCCTCATCTCATTCTGCTACATTGTTGGCCTATGGAGCAGAGCCATACACAGTCTCACCGCAGCTTCGCCAGCGACAACAACGCCGGAGTGCATCCAGAGATTCTTGCGGCGATCGCAGGGGCTAACGAGGGCCACGTAGTTGCCTACGGAGACGATGCTTATACCCGTTCGGCGATCAAGAAGTTCGAAGAACATTTTGGCCCGGACATTGCAATATTTTTCACTTTCAACGGCACGGGGGCGAACGTTCTCGGTCTGCAGGCCCTTACCCGGTCCTTCCAGTCAGTGTTGTGCAGCGCTTACGCTCACATTTATACCGACGAATGTGGAGCGCCGGAAAAGCACACGGGGTGCAAGCTGATTCCACTGCCGCAGCAGGACGGGAAGATCACGCTGGATTCGGTCCGCGAGGCCTATCACGGCGTCGGCGATCAGCACCACTCGCAACCGCGGGTGATTTCCATCACGCAGTCCACCGAGATGGGGACGGTCTACCAGCCAGAGGAAATTCGGGCGCTGGCGGAGTTTGCGCATGAGCACGGTATGTTTCTGCATATGGACGGAGCTCGGATTGCCAATGCCGCGGCATCGCTCGGGCAAACCCTCCGGCAGGCTACGCGCGATTTAGGAGTCGATGTGCTGTCTTTCGGCGGGACCAAGAATGGAATTCTGGGAGGCGAGGCGGTTGTGTTCTTTCAACCCGAGTTGAGCCAGGACTTTCTGTATCTGCGCAAGCAGAACATGCAACTCGCGTCGAAGATGCGCTTTATCGCCGCGCAATTCGAGGCGCTGCTTACCAACGATCTCTGGCGGCGCAGCGCCGAGCACGCCAACCGCATGGCCCAGTTGCTGGAAAAAGAAGTCCGCCGCATTCCGGGAGTCAGAGTCGTGTGGAAGGTGGAAGCGAATGGCGTATTCGCGCAGATCCCGCGCCACTCCATCGAGAAAATCAAGCAGCATTATTTCTTCTATATGTGGATGGAGGAGGAATCGATTGTGCGCTGGATGTGCTCATTCGATACTACGGAGGAGGATATCCGGAAGTTTGTGGAGGTGGTGGCAGAGGCGGTGAAGGGGTGACCGTCGGGGCTCGAACCTGCGCTTATAGATTGCTTTTTGCCCGGTTTTTGACTAAATTTACCCATCCCCTAAATGCGCGAGCATTCAACCGGATCGCCTAATCCCAGGAGCAATTGATGAGCCGGAAGTGGTTCAGCGTCATCGTCCTTATCGCCGCCGCGACATTTCTGTTGAATGTTTCCAGTTGCGGGTTTAATCAGCATTTGGTCTCGATCAACATTCCAGAACCGAGCGGCACTTTCGGCGGAACTGGTCCGGGGATATTTTTTGACTTCACTGCCATCGGAACCTACATTCACCCTCCGCAAACCAAGAACATTACGGACATCGTGACTTGGCAATCGGACAATCCGCAGGTCGTACAGGTGAGCAGTACCGGCGTGGTCACGCCTAACGTTGCTTGTGGATTAGCGAATATTTCCGCTTCTTACTACGATAGTCCCAATGACGTCATCAGTAACTCTGTACCCATCACTGTAAACGGTCCCGCTGCCGACGGTTGCACGCCCGCGGGCCCGCAGCCGATTCTTACTGTTACCGTTGCCGGCACCCTAAGCGGGAATGTCACCAGTTCTCCAGCGGGAATAAGCTGCAACACCGGTTCGAGCTGCAGTTCGGAATTCACCACCGGCCAAACCGTGACGCTGACCGCGACTCCCGCCAGTGGTTTCCAGTCATGGCAAGGCTGCAACACCACAAACGGTGCGTCCTGCACTGTTTTCCTGGAGAACAGCACTAGCGTGACCGCAACCTTCGATTAAGACACGAGGTAAGGTACGGGGAGAAATTAGGCTGCGATCATTCCCCATCGCCGAGCAGTTTGCCCAACGTAGCCTTGTGCTTGGCCGGATTTTTATTTTTGTGGGGAACCACCTTCGCGGCTGGAGGCGCGCCCATACGTTCCCGCGCCAGCTCTTTCACAGCCTGCACCGCCTGAAAGCGTTTTATCTTTTTCTTGCGCGCCATTTTCCATCCACCCCAACCCTCATGTTGCCATAGCTTGTACGGTATCGAACATGTAATAATCTTATTTCATGGAAGAGCGCGATTTTTTCGACGAGAGCACGCAGAAGAAACCAGCCACCTTAAACTGTCCCCACT
Organism: Acidobacteriaceae bacterium; assembly: GCA_003131635.1. Lineage (GTDB taxonomy): Bacteria > Acidobacteriota > Terriglobia > Terriglobales > Acidobacteriaceae > Sulfotelmatobacter. The sequence goes on along the minus strand of PKVZ01000255.1, from coordinate 250 downwards.
GCCATCAACCCGCCGAGTACGAGGTTACCTGGGTGGTGCGGACCAAAAAACGTCAACTCGCCGGCCGGGCGGATGAGCGCGACCGCGCCCGCTTCGCCAAAGCCCGCTCCTACATGCTGCGCAAAGACGATCTGATGGCCTGCAAGAATATGCGTTGCCGGAAACGTTTTGAGATTTCCGGGGTGCAGTCGGTTGTGTTCACCGACTGAAGCTGTCCTCAGCACCAGTCCGCCTGGCGCGTCAAAATAGG
>PKVZ01000272.1 GCA_003131635.1 Acidobacteriaceae bacterium | reverse complement strand
TGAGATCGTTTCTGCATGCGGTGCGGGAGCGGTCCGCGCCGGTGGTGCCGATCAGTGATGGACGGCGGGCGCTGGCGCTGGCTCTCGAGATTGTGGCGGCGATTCGGGAGCATGGAAAGAACGTTGGGCTTGCCGGCTTGGCGAAGACGTAACGTGCGAGAGGCGGGCGAGTGTAACCGCTTCCCGCGGTACGAATCGGCTGTGGATTTCTGCACGGAATAAAATCTGGTGTGACCTGTGGGCGGCATTTGCCATTTGCGGAGAATTCCTCATTTTGGGGTGTGCCCCCCACCCCCCCGTACCCTTGAAAGTCCTGCTGGGCGCGGGGTCTGGAAAAAGGTGCCCGCAAAATACGTCTTCTAAAAGGCTTAGAGGCAAAATTCGTGAAACAAAGGAGTTAGGTGCTGTCTTCAATTGACTATGTCTGCCGTCAGTGCTTTGACAATGATGAAGTGATTTTTGGTGAAGGGCAAGGTTGGATGTCACAGAGGGACTGTGGATCGTTAGCGCATCGACCGTTTTACCCCGGCCCATGCAGCATCGCGCAACGGCCGGTGGCCGATGGTTGATCGCGCTCTATTAATGGGGGGTCAATTGAAGCTATCAACGTGGAGGTAAGTCAGGTTGCCGAATGCAGTCTCAGCACACTCTTCTATTACGGGGTCAGTCGTTAACCGCCTCATCTGGGTGATATAGGTAAAGTCCTCTTATGACTCCGGAAAGAGGCTTCTTTCGCAGGATGTATACGAATTGACGCGGCGCGGGACCCGCTTTCGTCGTGATCAACTCGTAGAACTGGTCTTCGTACGAGATGGTCGTGAGCTTGGTCCAGGACTTCGGCCGGCAGCTTGCAATTTGCAAAGAGTCTCCATTGGGGGCGAACTGGACTTCATCCCGAATTCGCTTTCCGAGCCGGACCTCGCGACCCTGCGCTTCCAGCTTTCCCTGCAGAAACGCTAATACTTGAAGAGGAAAGGTGGGAAGAACCTCTCCGCTCCCGATTGCTGCGATCGCGCGTACTGCCCCTTCTACCGTAAGAAACAAGAGCACGAGGGTGGTGAACTGAAATGTGTATTCGAGCAGTAAGATGCTGCCGAAGCCCATGATTGCGGATTCGCCGCCCTTTTCTCCCGCTTTCATCAATACGGACGCCGGAAGAGCAGCCAGTCGTTCGGTAGCAAAGGACTGATAGCCATGGATCAGGAGCCCTACGCTGGTGAGCGTCTCAAGAATCCCGCCTAGGACGGCCCCCGATGAGGGTATGGCATAGTTCACGAGCGCTTCCCGATATTTCTTCGGGAGGAAGGCAAGGAACGTTGAAACGAATATGTTCATCTCTAATTTCCCAAATTGTCGCACTCTTAACGGACCGAAAGCCGTTGCTTGGCCGCGACTGGGGCAAAGTCCGCCCAGTCCAGATCAAGCCTGACCCAGTACGGAGATAGTGGCGGTGGAGGAAAAACCGCTGTCTTTTCTTGCTGGAGCGCGCGCAGTTTCTGGAACAGACACATGACCACAGGGCCCACAGAGTAGATCTTGCTGTCCTCGACCGCGCCTTTTGCCCCAACGCTGGTCAGCGCCTCGAACTTACCCTCCCACTTGTCCACGCTGCCACCATCCGTGCGCACACATTCCTGCACCAACCCTCGATACGTTTTGTCGAAAGATGCCTGGTAACGAGGGCCTTCGGGCGTTTGCATGTTGGCTGCCGCAGCCGCTTCCATCGCATGGAGCTTCACCGCAAATGGCGCTGTGTGAGCCGCCCATTTCTTCACCATTTCAAAGTCCTGCTTGCTGTCCCACATCTCCTCATCCCATTGCTCGCCAATGCGGGTCAGGAGCTTGTCCGCAACGATGGGGTCGGTCTTTCCAAAGTGCGACGCCAGGAAAGCGATCTGATTCAAATTCAGCATAGAGACGCCGTATTGCTTTTCGGATGCCTCAAAGCCCCGCTCGATTCTTTCCCACGACAGATGCGGATTATCCTCGCAGCCGCAAATCAGATGAGGGGCGGTCGCGATTTGAAAATACAAGACGTCACCCTGATCTCCTCCGATGCGGTCGGCGATTTCCTGCATGAACTTCTCGGTAGCTCCTTCTTCGCCGGTCCATTTGGGCAGTAAGTAGTTGGCAAGTATGCGAGCTGAGTAGAAATAACTCGGCTCAAACTTGTTAGCCTCATCGAACAGAGCTCGCGCATCAGCCGCATTCCAGCCCTGGTTCTGGGCTACCAGTAGCATGGCAACGTACCACTCCGGGCACCTGGTGGGAAGCGTCGAAGCTTCTTCGAGAATTCGCTTAGCTTCGGCAGTGCGCTCCGCGAATAACTTCCATCCGCTATCGCTGACGGTGCTGGACGAACCCTCACCCCGCGCATCGTAGGCGTAGTTGAGGTAGGCCCGAGCCCACGCCACGCGCGCGGTAATGGATTTCGGGCGCCCGCTTACCCACCCATGGAGCCGCTGCAGAAGATTCTCCCAGTCCTCTCGCGTGGCATGTGTGACTGGATATTGAGTCGGGTTATACAATCCTCTGTACAGTTCGTGGAGTTTCCACGTGCCGCCGGAGAATCTCTCTTTGCCCGTTCGCGCACGATCGGCGAGACAATCGAGCTCCTCGAACTTTTCTTCCTTGAGCATGCGTGCGATGGTGCCTGCATACTCGCGTGCGGCATGGACGTCAGTGCTGAAGTCGCCATTCAGTCCAGTGGCATCCTCTTCACTGATGTTGCATGTGCTGGAGTTCGACCTTTGATCGGCCGCGAGGGCGAACCCGCTCGTGGCAAGCAGAAGTAACGCGAGGACGCCGCTCTTCAGGGCGGTTGAGGAAGAATAGAAATAACGAACAAGAAATCCTGTTTTCATGCATATTTCGTCGGTCACAAATGATGCTCCATTTGGAGGATGCGTGTTCACTGCATACGCTACCGTCAGGCGGGGAACGCGGCAAGGTTACGTTCGTTGGGCTCCAAGTGAGCCGGGAGGATAGGTGGAACAGCTGACCGTTTGAGGTCGCGTTCGCCCAACAACGCTAACTAAGAGTGCGACAAAGGGGGCGGGTTGACATCCTTGATCGTTTGATGATGACTGTGTGCGCTATTTCCTCTGAAGGTGCCCCATCCTTGCGTTTTTTGCAGGGATGAGAGGCGACGGTGCGGGCGGACCGGTTGCTCCCTCAGCAGTGCGAGAATGAGGGCAACGATCCTGGGGCTCACCAGATCACGTGCTGACTGCCTCCCACCCTTTCGCAAAGAACGCGAAAGAGTGGGGCACCCTCGGTGAGGTGATGTTCTCCGGTTCAGCGCGTCGTAGCCGAAGCCGAACGATTCCGCCCACGAGTTCGCCAAGCCGTTAAGTCTTTTCAGCGTGTCGTAACCGTAGGTCGAGATGCTACCGTCCGGCGCCGTCAGCGACGTCCGGTTCGAGGCTGCATCGTAGGCATAGCTATTCGTGTACGTGCCGGCGACGAACGTGTAGTTCGTGGTCGTCGAGATCAGCCCCATGTTGTCGTAAGCAAAGCCGTAGGTCCCGGTCGGGTCGCTCACCTGTTGTAGCTTGCCCACCAGGTCATAGACGTACTCCACGTTGGTCGTGTTCGGATACGTCTTCTGTGTCAGCCGGTACAGCACGTCGGCAGCATCGTGCCCACCCTTTCGCAAAGAACGCGAAAGGATGGGGCAGCCTCTTCGGTGGTGCCGCAAAGGTGGGCCAGCCCCCGACCCAAGAACTGAACCCCGTCGTGTGTGCAGCGCGGCTTGAAGGTCAATCCCGGCATCGAGAGCGTCGACTCCCGCCCTTCGCAAAGTGCGCCAACGACGGGGCACCCACTGTGTTGGTGATGGCTGCAAAATCAAAAGCCTGGGCCACCCGACCATTGGGCGATCGGGGGCTGCTCAGGAAACCCGGATAGAAACCGTCGCCACGAGAGCTGAGAGGATACCGAGGACCGCTCCACCGCAGACCAGGAGCAATCTTTCCCATCCCCGGACAAACCAACCGGCGACAAACGCCACTAAAGCCGAGGTGATAGCAACAGCCGCACAACCTAGGAACTTCCAATATTCAGCCGGGAACACGGGAGGAGAGTGTTTCCACATTCCGAACCACAGAAGCAAGACCAGATTGGCCACAGACGCGGAGCCGAAGCCGACGTAAAACGTCTTCGTTCGCGTCAGCCTCCAGGATCCGAGAATCGAGATCGCGAAGATGGCCGTCACGAGTAGATCCACTATCAACAACGCTTGCATCGGAGGCCTCCACCACAACACGATTATCAAGCCCAAAAGTTATTTGATGAGCTCTCGAAAGGAGAACAGAGGCTCGGCGACCCAGCTATGCGCGTTTGCCGAACTCCCTTCGTTCACCAAACGCAGACACTGTTGCAGTTGAAAGTCGGGGGCTGGCCCAGCCAACCGGTAATTCTACTCCCGAGGGTGCCCCGCTCAAGCTTAGCTTGGGCGGGGTTTTTCTGGCGGCGCCGTCATCTTTAGCGTAAGAAAAATTCCCAAGCGCTCTCGTCGCCGAGCCGTCCACTGAGACTCGATCTCGACCACTCCCGTCTCGCCGCTGGCATAGTGACGGAAACTGCTCCATCGATAGTCCTCCGGGCGCGCCACCAAGCCGCGCTTCACCGGATTTCGATGGATATACCGCAGCTTCTCAACGAACTTGTGCTCGCTCCAGACGTTAAAATCGTAATAGCGCGCCTGCCAGAACGAATCCGCGGCTCGGAGGGCGAGCCTTCGTGCCACTCCCTGTTTCAATGATTGCATGGCCTGCGCCAGATTGCCGCGTTCAGGTTCATTCATCAGGAGATGAACGTGTTCGGGCATCACGACGTAGCCGTAGACGCACAGCAGGTGAGACTGCCGAACCCGTTCCAGCGCGGACTCGAAGGTTTCGCAGGCCTGAGTACTCGCCAAATTGGGGCGTCTTCGATAACAACTGAATGTGAGGAAATGAACTTGCCGAGACTCGTGGAAGCGTTTCAATCCCCAAGGCATGGGAGAACGTTATCCGGACGCAGGCCGTTAGGTCTGTGACGGATGACCATCAAAAACCCCGCCCAAGCGAAGCTTGAGCGGGGCACCCTCGAGAGCAGTATCCAAGGCACGCTTACAAATGTTTACACACCTAAGTCGCGCGCCATTTGTTCGTGAGCAGAATCGCTTGAAAGATGCGAAAATGAAAGGAGCTTTGACTGTGGCGTTCGCTGCGGCGTCCGTGGAAGGCCGGATGCAACGTGGCTACGGGAATGTGTGTCTAACGGACAGGGCTTGCTCGGACAAGCTTTACTCGGACAAGCCGGGCTCGGGACAAATTAGTTCATGCCAATTACGCAAATTCCATTCCAGGACCCGGTGGCGCCTCCCGAGAAGCCGCAGCCGGAGCAGCTCGGACTCTACGATGCGCAGGGATGGGAGACGGCTTACCGCGATCTGGATGACGATGCGCGCGTGCCGCATCTGCTTATTCAACTGCAAGACGATCTCACGCGTTCGCGTCGACGGGAAGCCGCGTGGATTTCCATTATTGTCCACCTGCTCCTTATTGTCTTTCTCGCAAAGATTGATTTCTTTGAAAAATACTTGCCATGGCACAGCGCCGTAGTGACGAAAAATCTTACAGCCGGCAAGGATCTGACGTTTCTCGAGCTTCCCCCGGACTTGCAGAAGGTGCCACACCGGCCGAACACGAACATTGCGTCCGACAAGGATCGCATTGCGATGACGCGGCATCCTCAACTGGACATCAAGGAGCTGCGCAAGAGTTTAGCGACGCCGCCTCCGGGAGCGCCGGGGTTGAGCGCGCCTCAAGCGGAGCAGCCGCCGGCAAAGTCGGCGGCAGGATTTTCGCAGAGCCAGCCTGCGCCGCAGGCCCAGCCACCGAATCCGCAGATCGCGCAATTGCAAACGCCGGCCACGCCAAACATCAGGAGTGAGTTCCAAAAGTATGCCGGTTCGATGTCCGCGGGCTCGGCAATTGAGGAGGCGACGCGCGCGGCGGCGGCCAGGCGCGGCGCCGGGCAGCAGGGCAACGGCGGCGATTTTGGATTGAGAACCGGGGCTCGCGGCCGGCAGGAAGGGAATCTTGAGATCCTCAGCGACACCATGGGTGTGGATTTCGGTCCATATCTGCAGCGCGTGCTGCAGAATGTACGCGAGAATTGGTACCGGCTGATTCCGGAATCCGCTCAGATGAAGAAAGGGAAACTGGCGCTCGAGTTCGCCATCATGAAAGATGGCTCGGTGCGAGGGCTGTCGATAACGCAGGGTTCCGGCGATGTTACGCTGGATCGGCCGGCGTATGGAAGCATCACCGCGTCGGATCCTTTTCCGCCGCTACCCGCGGAGTTTAAAGGGGAGTTCCTGAGTCTGCGTTTCCGCTTTTACTACAATCCCGATAAAGGCGAAATGGAACAGTAGGCTGGCGACTCACCATACCCTGCAGCGATTCTGGTTTACCATGGGCGATGCTGCTTTGCAGCGGAACGCCTCCTGGAATTCCGGCATGTTGGAGACCACGCCATTCGTACGATATTTTTCCGGAGAGTGGGGGTCCACGGTGGCGCGCAGCCGCTTGGTTTCGTCGCGGGTTTCTCCGCACCAGCTTTGCCCGTAGCCGATGAAAAATCTCTGGTCGGGCGTGAGACCATCGATCGGTTGCAGAGTCTGTCCCTTGGTGTCTTCCTTCCACGCCATGTATGCGAGGATGAGCCCACCCAGGTCGGCAACATCCTCGCCCAGGGTCAGCTTCCCGTTGATTTTGATGTCATCGATAATGGTGTAAGTGGAATACTGATCTGAGATGCAGCTGGCGCGCTTCACAAATTCTTTGCCATCCGCCTCCGTCCACCAATCGCGCAGATTGCCTTGAGCGTCGAACTGGCGACCTTCGTCGTCGAAGCCGTGCGTGAGTTCGTGGCCAATGGTGCCGCCGGTGTCGCCGTAGTTCGGAGCCGCGTCGGAGGTTGGATCGAATGCGGGCGGCTGCAACACTCCGGCGGGAAAATTAATGTCGTTCATCTGCGGGTTGTAATATGCATTCACCGTGGGCGGAGTCATATCCCACTCGCCGCGATCCACGGGCTTGCCGATCTTGGCCAGTTGGCGGTTGAATTCAAATTTCCGGGCGCGTTCTACGTTGCCGAGTTCGTCGCCGCGCACGATCTGCAGCTTGCTGTAGTCGCGCCATTTGTCGGGATAGCCGATCTTGTTGGCCATGCCGTGCAACTTTACCAGCGCCTGCTGCTTTGTGGCTGCCGACATCCAGGGGAGCGAGGCAATGTCCTGAGCCATGGCTGTGTCGATTTCTTTTACCATCTTCAACGCCTGCAGTTTGGCCTCAGGACTGAAATACTTTTCGACGTAAACCTGACCCAACGCTTCGCCGAGATCGTTATCGACATTTTCCGTGCAGCGCTTCCAGCGTGGTTGCAGCTCCTGCTGGCCGCGCAAAGTTTTTCCGTAGAAAGCGAAGTTCTCGTTCACAAATGCCGACGAGAGAGACGGAGCATCCTTATGCACCAGGTGCCACCGCAAATAGACTTTCCAATCCGCCAGGCTTTCCTTTGCGAGTTCCTCATTCATGGCTTTGAAGAAGTTGGGGGAAGTCACATTGAGCGAGCCCAGCGAAGGCAGCCCTACTTTCGTGAAGTAGACCTGCCACTGAAAGTCAGGACTGATCTTCTCGAACTCCGCACTGGTCATCTTGTGGTCGAGATTCTTAGGATCGCGGCGTTCCACGCGTGTCATGGAGCCCTTGGCCAACGCGGTTTCGATGCGCATCACGGTCTGTGACTCCGCGGCCGCCACATCGGGCTGATCGCCCAGCAGTTGGAACATCTTCTGCACGTGCGCGATGTAGGCTTTGCGCAGATCGACTGATTTGGGATCGTCCTTCAAGTAGTAATCGCGGTCCGGCAAACCGAGTCCGCCCTGATCAGCCTCGGCAATCACTTGACTGGCATCTCTGTAGTCTTGCGTGGAGCCGAACCCAAACAACACGTTGTCATCGACCATGGCCGCAGCGACATCGGGAATTTCTGCCTTGGACGCGAGCTGGGCAATTCGGTCCAATTGCGGCGTGAGTGGCTCGGCCGCTTT
>PKVZ01000067.1:6074-7562 GCA_003131635.1 Acidobacteriaceae bacterium | reverse complement strand
CCATTCGACTCCTTCGCTGCGCTCAGTCGCTCAGGGCGGGCTCAGTTTACTTACCAACGACGAAAGCCGGCCGTCCGTACTGGAGGTCTGTTGTAGATATAGGGATCCCTTCGGCAGGCTCAGGGCAGGCACTTCGACCCGCAAAGGACGCGGGTCTCAGGATGACAGGGGATTGGGGGCTGGTCTCGTTACTCGACGGTGACTGACTTTGCCAGATTCCTCGGTTGATCTACGTCGCAACCGCGGCGGACGGCGATGTGATACGCAAGCAACTGCAAGGGAACGATTTCGAGAATCGGCGAAAGTTCTTCCGGCGCGGCGGGGACGTAGAGGACGTGGTCGGCGGATTCTTTGATCTCTTCGTCGCCTTCGGTAGCGAGGGCGATGACTACTCCGGAGCGCGCTTTCACTTCCTTCAGATTGGACATTGTCTTCTCGTAGCGCAACATCGAATCAGGATTGTTCACGTCGCGTGTCGCGATGATGACTACGGGAAGATTCTCGTCGATCAGCGCGTTGGGGCCGTGCTTCATCTCGCCGGCGGGATAGCCTTCGGCGTGGATGTAGGAAACTTCTTTCAACTTCAGCGCGCCTTCGAGAGCGATGGGATAGTGGATGCCGCGGCCGAGGAAAAGAAAATCATGCGAGCGCTGGAATCGCTTGGCGAGATCTTCACAAGCTTCGTCATGGGTGAAGATGGTTTCGAGCTTTCCCGGAATCAGTGTGAGTTCCTGGGCCGCCGTGCGGATTTGCTCGGCCGTCATGGCGCCGCGTACTTGCGCGAGATAAAGAGCGAATAGATAGAGTGCGGTAAGTTGGCAGGTAAAAGCCTTGGTGGATGCGACGCCGATCTCGGGACCGGCGTGGGTGTAGATGGTTCCGGCGGCCTCGCGCGTGATCATGGAGCCGACTACGTTGCAGATGGCGAGNNCCGGACTGCGAAATGACCAGAGTGATCGTGCCGGGATCGACGATGGGATCGCGGTAGCGCCATTCGCTGGCGTAGTCAACCTCGACGGGGACGCGGGCGAGAGACTCGATCATGAACTTGCCGGCTTGTCCGGCGTGCCAACTGGTGCCGCAGGCCACGATGTTGATTTTCTTAGCTGCTCGGAATTCGGCGTCGCTGATTTGCATTTCGTCGAGGAAGATGTGGCCGGTGTCGAGGGAAATTCGTCCGAGTGTGGTGTCGCGGACGGCGCGCGGCTGCTCGTAAATTTCCTTGAGCATGAAGTGCTTGAAACCGCCCTTTTCAGCCATGATCGGGTCCCAGGTGACGTGCTGCACCTGGCGCTGGATGGGCCGTCCGTCGAAATCCGTCAGTTCCACTCCGGCCAGAGTAACTGTGGCGAGATCGCCATCGGCCAGAAAGAAAATGTCGCGCGTGTGATAGAGAATGGCGGGGACGTCAGAGGCCACAAAATATTCGTCGTTGCCCAGGCCAATCACCAGAGGAGGGCCGTTGCGCGCGGCCACGATTTTGTTGGG
>PKVZ01000067.1:3440-5989 GCA_003131635.1 Acidobacteriaceae bacterium | reverse complement strand
ATGCCGTTATGTACGACGACGATTTTGCCGCTGCAGTCGCGATGAGGATGAGCGTTTTCTTCCGTGGGACGCCCGTGCGTGGCCCAGCGGGTGTGGCCGATGCCATAGCTGCCGTCCAGCGGTTTGAGGCGGATGGCTTCTTCCAGGTTGCGCAGCTTGCCTTCCGCACGGCGCATCTGCAACTTGTCCCCGTTGCCGGCAACGGCGATTCCGGCAGAGTCGTAGCCGCGGTACTCCAGACGACGCAGACCTTCAATGATGATGGGAACGACTTCCTTCTTGCCGACGTAACCGACGATGCCACACATGCAGGGAACTCCAGGAATTTCAATCCGCGAGGGAGCAGCGAAATTCTTCAATGACCGGATTGGTCAGTACTTCGCGAGCAATGCGCTCGACTTCAGTTTGCGCTTCTTCGCGGCCCAGGCCACCATCGAGCGTAAGCTCGAAATACTTTCCCTGGCGGACTTCCTCCAGGCCCTTATAACCCATCTTCTTGAGGGCTCCGTGGATGGTTTTGCCTTGGGGATCAAGAACACTCTTTTTGAGCGAAACGTAAACGTAGGCTTTCATGGAGGTCTTCATTATACGTCAGCGCTGCGAAAGGTTTGCCGCGCGAACGACTGGGAGCACATCAGTGGGTGGCACAGAATCGTCGCTCTGTAATTGGGGTTCGGTTTTTTGGGCTCAGTAATTCGAGTTCAATAATTTGCGTTGAAAAAAAAACGTGGTCTGGTGGGCGAACCGGTCTGATGGCCGAACCGCTACCCGCCTAGCTCTTCGATTTTCCGCTGCAAGTCGGCTTTAGCATGTTCCAGCATATCGCGATGCGCGGAGTTCTGGCTGCGCGCAAGCTGATCAACGACATTTTTGAGCGATAGGCGAAGGCTCTCGGTTTCGCGGAGCCGGTTGGCTTCTTCCCGTGTCAGTCGCGGCTTCTCGAGGGTACTCTTACCGGCGGCGTCTTCCTGCTGTGCCTCCACCGACTTGCTTTCCCAGCCCCGCGCCATGGAATAATTATAGTCTCCACCGATATATCTTCCCGGGCTAGCCGCAAGTTTCAAGAGGGCTTTCCCGGCCCCGCCGGTCCCGGTTCCGGCAGCCTGCTGTTACGAAAAACGAAACTTCGAAAATATTAAACCATTACTTTGCCCCACTATGCTTATAATGCGACGAAGAAGGTCGTGGGCGGGTACGGTGGCTCTTCACGAGGGGGTAGAGCCGCAGGAGTTTTTTGTTGATGTTCCCCTCAGATACGACGAGCCTTGAGCTCAACGGGCCGGCCCACGTTCCACGGGGGCCTGTGGATGTAGCGTCCCTTCGCGACGAAGGGGCGGAACTGCCATCGGATTTTGTTCCCCAGCAACCAGCCATTATTCCTTGGGGCGACGTCGAGTCGCTGGTGCGCAACAGTGCGCCGGGAATCTTGACAAGCGATGTGTGCGACGGAGGTCTGAAATGACGCCTCGCGCCGAGAATAAGCGGACAAGCAACGCCGCTTCGTTCGCTGTTCCCGTATCTCTCAGGGAATGGGAGGAGCTGTTGGAAACCGTATCCAGCGCTTCGGGGGTGGGTCTTTGCGTTTTGGACACAGGCTTTCGCTATATCGCGATCAACAACACAATGGCAGAAATGAACGGGGTACCAGCGCAAGCGCATCTGGGAAAGAATGTTCGCGAGATCCTGGGCGATTTCGCGGAATTGGTTGAGCCGCAATTCGTCAGCGTCATAAACACAGGGCAAGCCGTGCTGAATCGGGAAATTAGCGCCGTGCTGCCCAACAGGACCGAGGCAGGCCACTGGATTGAGCATTATGTTCCCATCCGAGACGCCGCCGGCCTGGTGGCACAAATCGGAGTGGTTGCCGTCGAAATTACGGAGCAAAAAAAGCTTGAGGAATCGCTTCGGAGCGTCTCCGAAAAACTGAAGGCGGAGAAGAAGCGTGGGCAGGTTATGACCGAAGTGGCGGACCTGCTGGCGGAAAAATGGGATGTGCGGCAGGTCTTTCCCAAGGTCTCCGCTTATCTGCGCCGGGTTCTGCGGCAGGAATATGCGGCGCTTTCCTTGCACGACGAGAAGACTGGGCAGTTGGTCCGGCAGGCCATCGATTTTCCGTTAGGGACGGGGCCTGGTTTCGAAATCAGCGCGCCGCACGACCCCGGAGGCAGAGCCCTGCAGCAGCGCACTCCTCTGATATTTAGCAAAGATGAGATGAAGGCGCTTGACTCCAAAGTTACCAAACACTTTTTGACCGAAGGGCTGCAGTCGTTATGTTGCGTCCCGTTGATCCGGCCCAAGGGTCCTTTAGGGGTTCTGGTGCTGGGCAGCACGCGGGCGGACGCGTTCAACACCGACGACCTGACCCTTCTGAACCAGGTTGCCGCGCAAATGGCGGTCGCTTGGGAGAACGCCAGGATCGCCCGCGAGATCGAGCAACTGAAGAGCCGGTTGGGGCAGGAGAAGCGCTACCTCCAGGGGCAAGTCCCTAGCCGGCTGCATGTCGAAGGAATCGTCGGAGATAGTCCCGCTCTTACGAATTTGCTGGATCA
>PKVZ01000067.1:0-3406 GCA_003131635.1 Acidobacteriaceae bacterium | reverse complement strand
TCCGGCAAAAAGTAGGACGGCTTGAACTGGCCGATAAGGGCACACTCTTCTTAGACGAGGTCGGAGAAATCTCCTCGGAGTTGCAACCCAAATTGCTCCGAGTCCTGCAGGACCGTGAATTCGAAAGGCTGGGCGGGAACCGCACGATTAAGGTAGACCTGAGGCTGATCGCGGCAACGAATCGGGATTTGGTCCGCAGCGTAGCGGAGAAGGAGTTTCGCAGCGACTTGTTCTACCGCTTGAACGTCTTTCCCATTCGTGTACCCGCCCTGCGTGAGAGGCGCGAGGATATTCCCGTTCTGGTGCGATACTTTGTTCGGAAATTCGCGGCCAGGATGGATCGTGTCATTGAGACCATCCCCACCGAGACCATGAATGCCCTGATCCGTTGGAATTGGTCGGGTAATGTGCGGGAGCTGGAAAACTTTATCGAGCGATCGGTGATTCTGACGGAAGGAACAGCCTTGCGGGCGCCACTGGCGGAACTCAAGGCAGAAAGTCCGGGGGTGGAATCCTCGCTGGAAAACACAGAGCGGGAATACATCATACGGATTCTGCGCGAGAGCGGGGGAATGATGGCGGGACCGAAGGGGGCAGCTCGTCGTCTTGGGGTCAAACGCACCACACTGCAGTCCAAAATGAAGCGGCTCGGAATCACGCGCCAAGACTATTCCGGGCCGGGATCGGACTAGCGCGTGGCCGATTTTGGGATTGTTGTGGTTCAGGTGCCGACTTGTTCGCAAGTTGCCGACGGGTCGGCAGCGAAGTACGGATCAATAAAAGTTCATCTTTCCGAAATTGGTTTCTCTCTACAACTTAGACGGTTTTCTGCGCTGCGCCATTCTGGAGCGCAAAGTGCTGTGGCATCTTCCTAATCGGGACAACTAAAGCAAGTTCAGTAAGCCCGAAGGCGGACGGACGGGCCGCGGCCTCGTCGACAGAGGGCTCGCATAGGGCGTGAACCTTGTTAGTCGCCAGGAATTATCCGCCGAACAACCTCGTTCGCTTGCTACCGGAACGTGCCGGCAATTCATTGAAGCGCAACCCGATCTTGCGTAACGAGCTTGGTCCGGATCGGCCACTGGCTCCGGAGGAAAATTGGACGTCCGCGGTGCCTGACCATGGGGCAGCGGCCATGCGGGATCAGAGACTCGATACAGCTTTAAGCAAAGCCGTGCCCGAGATCGATCCCTTGTATTTGCTCGCCTGCCAGATGGAGTGGGAACGAAGTGCTGACCCCACGGCGGCATGGGAGGTTATATCCGCAGCACGCAGTCTTCATCAGGACACGCGGGCCCATGCCCTTTTCCTGCTGGAACGTTCGCAGGAAACGAGGCCACCGTTGCCGGAAGGCGGATCCAGCGAGGCGGAGGAGCGGCGCAGTTCAACCAAGGAGGCGAGCATGAGGGTTCCCTACGGTCTAGACGTGATCGAGAGTTGTATGGGTTGCAAGGCCAGCCGTGAGAGTTTTTTCTGCCGTTTCTCGCCTGCGGTCTTGAGGCCGATGGATGGGGCCAGCTACCACAGCGTGATGCCTCCCGGAGCGGTGCTGTTCGTGGAGGGGCAGACGCCGCGAGGGGTTTATATTCTTTGCTCGGGCAAAGTAAAGCTGTCGACGACGTCGAAGGAAGGTAAAGTGCTGATCCTGAAACAGGCCGAGGCGGGGGAGGTTTTGGGGTTAAGCGCCGCGATTTCTGGCACGAACTACGAAATGACTGCGGAGACCTGTTCGGCTTGCCAATTGAACTTTATTGGCCGGCAGAACCTGATGACCCTGCTGCAGAACGAGAGTGAAGTGGGGGTGCACGCGGCGCAATCGTTGAGCCGTGAATTCCAAGGCGCTTATCGCGACATACACGACCTGGTGCTGGCTCGTTCATCGTCGGGAAAACTTGCCAGACTGTTGCTGTCATGTGCACCCCGGGGAACCGACGAGGCGGTCGAACAGCGGTTGCGCTCCGCCATGACCCATGAGGAGATGGCCCAGAGGATTGGTTCGTCGCGGGAGACGGTTACGCGATTGCTGAGTAATCTTAAGAAAAAGAGGTTGATCCGTCTGGAAGGGGCGACGCTCGTAATTCGCGATCGTATGGGGTTGGAGGCCCTGGCGGTTTGACAGTTATCTGAGCGAGACTGACGCAACTTCAACTGGGTTCCGCTAACGTGCCCGACCGATCTGGCCGATTCGAGGTCGAGTAGAAGTGAGCTGCATTTGTATACCGGTACGCTGATTAAAGATCTGTTCGCCACGGTGGAGAGAGCCGAACAAATATCCGAACAAAGACCGGAAAAAAGAGCCGAACAGGGAGCGCAGCCAGCCGCTGCGTCGAGATCAGGCAAAGGTTTGAACCGCCAGGGGGCAGCAGAGTGCAAGACCGGGGCGGACTGCCCGGAAAAACCGGAAAACTTAGAGCCCGAAAAGCTCCCGCAGACGCTTGGTTTGAGCGCGGCTGACTGGAATCTCGCTCTGCTTCTTATCGTCCATGCGCAACTGGTACGAACTCTTGAACCAGGGTACAACTTCGCGAATTCGATTAATGTTCACCAGGTAGGAGCGGTGAGCCCGCCAGAACAATCCCGGGTCCAAGCTGGAGAGTAGTTCTTCCAACGTCCGGCAGTTGGAATGCCCCTCCATCCCGGACGGGCCGGCGGTGACTACCGTGATCACCCCGTCTTCGATCGAGGCGTAGCAGATTTCCTTCTGGTCCACCAGAAACATTCGTCCCACCGCTTTGAGCAGGATCTTCGAACTCTGGGTTTTGGGTGCCTGCAGCATCCGCACCAGGGTATCGATTTTCTCCGCCGGCAATCCTTCGGCATCCTGCTGAAGCCGCGCTCTTTGTACAGCCTGGGCGACGCGCTTCTTATCGAATGGCTTCAGCAGATAGTCCACGGCATTAACTTCAAAAGCTTTTACCGCATACTGGTCGAAAGCTGTGGCGAACACGATTTTGGGCAAAGGAATTTTCTTGTCGAGAAGCTTCTTGATGACGCCGAAGCCGTCAAGGCCAGGCATCTGGACGTCAAGAAAAACGACATCGGGATTATGTTCTTTGATGAGGCTGATGGCCTCGAGACCGTTCTTACCCTGCGCCACCACATTCACATCGCCGGCGCTTTTCAGCAGGTAGGCAAGTTCGTCGCGGGCGAGTTGCTCATCGTCCACGATTACCGCGGAAAGAGGCATTTTGTCTCCTGAGGGCGGCCTCATTAAAAAGTATAGCGACCGCGTTTTGTGGGAGTCAACGCGGTCGCTAATTTAGGATGCGACCCGGCTTCANNTTCAAACAAACTTGCCGGCTGCGCGCCTTCCTGGACGTTGCGCAATTCTCCACTGTTGCTTTTCCCCTGCCACTTCACGGGAAAACGCAGCTTGGGGTCGAGCCAGAAGTAGCTGACTTCGCCG
>PKVZ01000103.1 GCA_003131635.1 Acidobacteriaceae bacterium | reverse complement strand
CCTTCGGACGCTTCGAGTTCTGGTTCGCCATGATCAAGTTCGCCACGATTGTGGCCTTCATCCTGGCTGGCGCCGCCCTGCTTTTCAGCGGCCGCGTAGCCCCGCAATATACCGCTCACGGCGGATTTCTTCCCCGAGGTCCCGTCGCCCCCCTGCTCGCAGTCTTCTGGGCCATCTACGCCTTTGGCGGCGTCGAGATGCTCGCCGTCACCACCGGCGAATCGCATTCCTCAAAGGACATCCCCCGCGCCACTCGCCTCACCATCTTCCTGCTAGCAGCCGTCTACCTCGGCGCCATCACCGTTCTGGTCGGGGTGATGCCCTGGAACCACACCGGCGTCTCTGAGAGTCCATTCGTGAGCGTGCTCCGCGTGGCCAAAGTCCCGGCCGCAGCCTACCTCATGAATTTCGTAGTCCTCACCGCCGCGCTCTCGGGAGCCAACGCCAAGCTCTACGTCGCCTCCCGCCTGCTGTTTTCCATGGGGCGCACCGGATGGGCTCCTGCGAGCATGGGCAAATTGAACGCCTCAGGATCGCCGCGCCTCGCCTTACTCGTCTCTTCCTACGGAATCGTAACCGCGCTCATCATCGAGAACTACGCCCCGCAACAAGCCTTTCTCTACATCATGGGAGCCGCATTCTCCGGCCTGATTTTTTCCTGGGTCGTATCCCTCGCAGCTCACGTCAGCTTCCGCTGGCGCCTCACGCCACAAGCCGTCGCAGCTTTGCCCATGCGCTCCCCCCTTGGCATCTGGGGATCGATCCTCGGCTTCGTCCTCGCCTCCGCCGCCGTTCTCCATACTCTGTTCGCCTCGCGCATCAACGCGGTTGGTGGATTTACCTTCTTCGTCCTGCTCACGGTCGCTTACCTCTGCCTCAAGCGTAGCCGCCAGGCACCTTAACGTTGCTCGCGTGGGGACAGCCGCCTCGTCTGTCCAGACAAGCGAAGCGAGTCGCTCCGCTTCTATTCCGTCCCATTACCAACGTAAGCCCGCTCCGCCCTTTTCTACTGCCAGCCCCAAGCCCGCTCCGCTAGCCTCAATGGAGGGTGCATCCAAACCCACCCCAATGGGCCGAACCTTGATTTCTCGAAAGCGATGATTCTCTCNNGCCATCGGACTCTGCGCCGGCCTCTATCTCTTCTTCAACGGCTTCCGCCTGCTGCAGCGTCGGCGCCTCATCCTCGACACGCCGGTTTCCAAAATTCGCAGCGCATCCATGGGTATGGTCGAACTCAGCGGGCTCGCCATTGGTCCTCATACCGTGGTTGCTCCTGTCACCCAGCGCTCCTGCTACTACTTCCGCACCCTGGTCTGGGAATGGAAACGTCAGGACCGAAGCAGCCAGTGGGTTCAAGTCGCCGCCGAGTGCATGCATCTTCCCTTCTTTCTCGACGACAATACCGGACAAGTCTTGATCGACCCGCGCGGCGCCGAACTCGATCTCCACTGCGACTTTCACCAGGAATTCTGCGACGCACTCTTGACCACAAAAGAAGAAGTCCCGCCCAACGTGCGCCTGCTGCTCTCGCGTCACGGCATCAACACCACCAACAAAATCAAAGTCGAAGAGTACTGCATCAAACCCAAGAACGCGCTGTTCGTGGTAGGAACGCTCGGAGAAAACCCCGGCCTCGAACTCACTTCACAACCCATTCAAGACGAAGAAGCAATTTCGCTCGCCGCCGGAGGCCTTTCATTTCCGTTGCGGCGCGCTAGCCTGTCGCTCGCAACCGAAGGCAGCAATATCTTCAGCGGCATACTCACGGGCGGCCTGCAGCACGATCCCAAGTTCGATGCGATTTACGACAAGGCAATCACGAAGGCTTCGGCCCGGGTAATCCAGCTCTCGCCAGAACAAGGTCCCACCAAAGCGGCGGACATGACGCAGCAGCAGAAAATCTCCGCCGCCTTGATGAAAGCAGGCATCGCGAATCCCGCCGCCTGGGCCACCGCCAGCGCGCCCTCGACTCCCGCAGTCACATCAAACCCGCCGCCAAACGGAACGGCTGCTCTCACCGACGCCTTCGACCCGCACCCGCCCGTCGTCCTCATGAAGGGAAAGAATAATCCACTCTTCCTGATCTCCTGGCGCAGCCAGCCCGCTTTCGCCCGCTCGCTCGCCTGGAAATGCGCCCTGATGATCTGGGGAGGCCCCGCACTCGCCCTGCTTTGCCTCTACGGCCTACTCACCCTCACGCATCTGATCTAACTGTCTTGTCCTCCCTGACTCTCNNACTCTCTTGTCTTCCCGAGCGCAGCGAGGGACCCTGGTTCTCCTGAAAGTAACCCCGCTCTCAACCCGCTCTAGTACAATGCTCCCGTGAGTAATGCCGTTCGCATCGGAATTCTCGGCGACTTCAATCCTGAGTTCCGCTCCCACCATGCCACTTCCGACTCTCTGCAGCACGCCGCCCGCAAACTAAATCTGAAAGTCGACTCCGAGTGGATCCCCACGCCTTCCCTCACCGCTCCCGGCGCGGAAAAAACTCTCGAGACCTTCGACGGACTCTGGGCCTCACCCGGCAGTCCCTACAAAAGTTTTGACGGCATGCTCAAGGGCATCGAGTTCGCCCGCCGCCGCGACTGGCCATTCCTCGGCACCTGCGGCGGCTTTCAGTACGCCCTCATCGAATTCGCCCGCAACGTTCTCGGCATCGCCGACGCGGACAGCNNCCCGATCGCAAAGGCAACGCTCCCAAACTGTCCGGCGTGGTCCCCGAGATCCGCCTGCGTCCCGGCTCCTACCTGCAATCTTTCTATGGGAAGGACAAAGAAGTCGTCAGCGAAGAATACTTCTGCAACTTCGAAGTCAACCCGGAATACGAATGGGCCACCATGGAAGCCGGCTTCCCCGTGGTCGCCCGCGGTGCCCAAGGCGAAATTCGCGCCATTGAATCCCCCACTCACCGCTTCTTCGTCGCCACACTTTTCCAGCCGCAACTATCTTCCACCGAAAAAACTCCGCATCCCGTAGTCCTGGCCTTCCTACAAGCCGCTGCCGACTGGGGACGCAAGAAGCTCGACGATAGCGTACTGGAGTAACAGTTGTTCACACAGAGACTCACAGCGAATCCCCACTTCCTGTTTCTTATGTTTTCTCTGTGTCTCTGTGCCTCCGTGGTGAAAGCTCTTTTGCGGAGTTACTAAAGTCGCTGCACTCAGCGGCTTCTCGTCTCCTCACCATGCGCATCTAGGGCCTCCCGCGCCTCTCTCGCTAGACTTTCAAGCATGCCCGTGCCGTGGATCAACTCCTTCCGGATCTCGCTCACCACTCTCGTCAGCTACATTCCGCTCATCGCGACGGTGGTGACTTGCTTCTTCAGTTTGATTCTGGCCCGCGCGACTTTGCGCTACGTGGAGTCGACCGATAAAGGCCTTGCCCTCGCCCGCGAAGGCTTTGAGCGCGAGTGGACGCCCGACCTTCACCTCAAGCTCGAACGCATCTCAGCCACCGAAGCCAACATCATCGTCACCAACCTGGCGAAGAGTTCCGTCCTGCTGCAATTGCTTCAATTGCGCAAACTCTCGCATGCCGTTCCCTTTGAACGCTGCCGCCTCAATGATCCACTGGTCGGCGGCATGACCTGGACGCAGGCATTGGGCAGACGCATCCTGGCCTGCACTGGGAAAGATTTCGACGGTCCGATCGCCGCTTCGATGACTTTCTATTGCGCCGGACGAATGTTCCGCACCGACTGGTTCCGCTCCCACATACAAGTACGCGACGGCCGCATCCTCAGTCTCGAACCCAGCAACATTCCGGCCCGCCGCGTTCGCGTCATTGAACACAAAGGCAAGGAACGCCGCCGCGAGTTCGTGCAAGACGTCACCGCCGCGGCTCCCATCCAGCCTGACAGAAAAACGGACGAGCAGTTTTTCGTGACCGGTGCCTGAGCCAGACTGTGGAGAAACCGCCTGCAGCACGCACTTCAGCCCTGCACTATCTATTCATGCGGCACACATACCGCATGGAACCACCTCCCGCCCGGTAACCATTACCAAAGATTGCCAACCCGAGCCTTATTTCCCTAAAGTTTCTCAACCATCCGCCGATCTTCTTTTATATGGTGAACCCAGTTAGCAACCTAAATCAGAGCCATCCCCCCGAAGCCACGAAAACAGCCGCGCCCAAGCCCCAGCCGACACAGCAGAAGAGCAGTACGCAACCTTCGGACACTGTCACGCTGAAAAGCAAGGGCACAGCCAAGTAACTCCGGGACAGTCACCAAACCAAAACCAACTTAACCCCTCGAACGCGTTGCACCACATCAAGATGGAGAGACGGGCACGCTCGCCCATCTCTCCACTCTTGTTTGCCCACTATCGCTGATTCTGATTTCTTGTGGCGGCCCGATGTCGACGCCCTGCCTAACTAGACGCTTTCTAGCTGTCTCATAAATGTTTTGGGAAGGACACGACTTCAGAGGTTGCGGAAAAACTCGATTTTGCTCTTGATTTTGGGTGGCGCAGCGATTTACCGCTGCGATAACTGCCAGGTTTTCCATGCCGGCTTCAACCGCTGAGGGACGTTCAATCTCGCCGCTTCTACGCTGCCTTCACAAACCGCAGCGATGCCGAGTTCATGCAATACCGCAGCCCCGTCGGCTTCGGACCGTCGTCGAACACATGTCCCAGATGCGCATCGCACTCCCTGCACGCGACCGCTGTTCGCACCATGCCAATGCTCGAATCCGATATCTCGCGAACATTCTCTTTCGCAATCGGCTCCCAGAAGCTCGGCCAGCCGGTTCCGGAATCGAACTTCGTCGCGGAACTGAACAGCGCGTTGTCGCAACAGATGCACCGAAAGATCCCCTTGTCGTGCAGATTCCAATACTTCCCGCTGTAGGCCAGCTCCGTATCCGCATGCCGCGTGATCTCATACACTCCCGATGGCAACTGCTTTCTCCACTCCTCATCCGACTTCACCACGCGCGCGACCTTCACCTTAGCCAGCCGCTGGCCCGCATCGGAAAATTGCACGATGGTCACTTCCGCCGGCTCCGTCTTCGCCGCTTCCGCAATCACACGCGGCCGCCGCAACGAAAATAACGCCGCGCCCCCCAGCGCCGCCCCCACGCCCGACAAAAATAAGCGCCGCCCTAAATTGACCTGCCCTTCACCGCCATCCGATCCAAACATGGCTCCCTCCGCAAAACACGTTTGCTCCACCACCTAAGACCTAAGACCCGAGACCTAACACCTGCCTACTTATAAATCTCCGGAAACTCCCGCCGCAAATTCGCCACCTTCGGCGCATCGTTAAACATAATGTAAGGATCGTTCGGATGGATCGTCGCATAATTCTGGTGATAATCCTCCGCCTTATAAAACGCCTTCAACGGCACCACCTGCGTCGCAATCGCCTTCCGAAAAACCTTCGCCGAATCCAGCTGCGCAATATAAGCCTCGGCAATCTTTTTCTGCTCATCATTCCCGTAAAAAATCACCGACCGGTACTGCGTCCCTGAATCCGGCCCCTGCCGGTTCACTTCCGTCGGATTCAGAGCCACCGAGAAAAATACCCGCAGCAGTTCCCCATACGTCACCTGCGACGGATCGTAAACAATCGCCACGCTCTCTGCATGCCCAGTCTGGCCGCTGCTCACCGCCTCATAATCCGGATTCTTTACCGTCCCGCCCGAATATCCCGAGGTCGCGCTGACCACGCCCTTCACATGCTGAAACACCGCCTGGATTCCCCAGAAACATCCCCCCGCCACCACCGCCATCTCTTTCCCCGGCGCCGTCGCCCTCGCCTCATCCGCCACCGGACTCGGTACCGCCGCACTCGCCCCGTTCCCCGCCCGGCAAGCCACCACCCCCGCCAGCACTGTCAGGATCATTGCCACCATCCGCACCGAACTTCTCGACATAAAATCCCTCCCCACCTGAATCCCATTCACTCCCCATTAGAGTTACGAGCCCAACAGAAGTTTCGGATGTTCCCCGCCTTCGTAGGGATCAGAAGTTTTGGCTGTCCGAGCCTTCGTGTGGGGACTGCCGCCCTCGGCTGTCCGCCGGGCAAAGCCCGGCCCTCCCGTTATACAATGTGCCCTGTTTTTCAACTCACGAAAAAATCCTAAGAAAAAGCCTTAAGACCGCCCAGGAGCGAAAAAAATGCTGACCCGAATCTCTGCCCTAGTCGTGCTCTCAGTTCTACTAGTTCTCGGTCAAGCCAAACCACTCGCCGCGCAGGAACCGGACAAATCCGAAAAGTCGGATAAAGATAAAGANNAAAGACGCCAAGCCCGCCCCTGAGCCCAAAGAAGAGTCCTCCGTCACCGACCACACCATCAAGATCGGAACCCAGACCATCGCCTACAAGGCCACCGCTTCCACCACCCTCATCAAGGACGACAAAGGCGAACCCACCGCCAGCATTTTCACCATTGCCTACACCCGCAGCGATGTCAAGGATATGGGCCAGCGTCCCATCTCCTTCGTCTACAACGGCGGCCCCGGATCTTCTTCCATCTGGCTGCACATGGGCGCCTTCGGCCCGCGCCGCGTCGTCACCACCGACGCCGGCCCCACCCCGCCTCCGCCCTTCAAACTCGTCGACAATGCCGACTGCCTCCTCGACAAAACCGATCTCGTCTTCGTCGATCCCGTCGGCACCGGCTTCAGTCGCGCCGTTGGCAAGGCCAAAGATAAAGATTTCTGGGGCATCGACCAGGATGTCAAATCCCTCGCCCAGCTCATCGCCACCTACATCAGCCGCAACGGCCGTTGGAACTCTCCCAAATTCCTCATCGGCGAAAGCTACGGCACCTTCCGCTCCGCCGCCCTCGGCAATTATCTCCAGCAGCACAACGGAATGTATTTCAACGGCATCGACCTCATCTCCTCGGTTCTCGATCTCGGCACCATCTCGTTCCCGCCCGGCAACGACATGCCCTACATCTTCTATCTTCCCAGCTACGCCGCCACCGCTTCCTATCACAAAATGCTCAAGGACCAGCCCGCCGACCTCAACGCCTTCCTCGCCGAAGCCCGCCAGTTTGCCTCCGGCGAATACGCTACAGCCCTGATGAAAGGCGCAACCATTTCGGCAGCCGACAAAGCCGACATCGCGAAAAAAGTTTCGCGCTTCACCGGCCTCAGCGACGACTACATCATCAAAGCCGATCTCCGCGTCAACCTTCCTCAATTCATGGTGGAACTGCAGCGCAGCCGCAAACTCTCCACTGGACGCCTCGACGCCCGTTTCTCCGGTCCGTCGCCCGACCTGCTCGCCGAATATGCCGACTACGATCCCCAAAGCACCGCCGTCGAGGGAGCCTTCGTCGCGGCATTCAACAGCTACGTCCGCGAAGATCTGAAATTCGGCAAAGACCTCACCTACAACACCATGGCCGAGGACGCCGGCCGCCAATGGGATTGGAAGCGCCCCGGTCACGATCAGGATTACGGATTCCCCGGCGCTCCCAACGTCGAGGCGGATTTAGTCCAGGCCCTCGTTACCAATCCCCACCTCCACGTCGAAGTCGAGAACGGACTCTACGACCTCGCCACTCCCTTCTTCGCCACCGAATTCACCATGACGCACTTAGGCCTGCCCGAAAATATGCAGAAAAATATAACCCTGCAATATTACGACGCCGGCCACATGATGTATTTACACGAAGCCGATCTCTCCAAACTAAAAACCAACGTAGCCGCCTTCCTCGACAACGCCACCAAGCAATAGCCAACTCACGTGGAAGGGATACTCCTGTCCGTTGCCCTTGATGTTGATGTTAATTTTTGATTTTAATCTTGCTCTTGATTGACTAAAAGCTGGGCACTGAGTCAATTTAACGGCTGTTGCCACGAAGAGTCCGAAGTCGCAGGAAGAAAACCTGCCAAGGAAGTCCTTCGTGGCCCTTAGTGTCCTTTGTGGTCCATTGGTTTTTATCTCAGCATGAGCAACTGAGCCACTACCAGAAGCTGATTCCTCTTGACATTCGCCTTATATTCGCCAACAATACCGCCATGGCGATCACACGCAGGCAGCGCGAAGTCTACGACTTCATCTCCCGCTTCGTGGCGGAGCATGGCTACTCTCCGTCGTTCGATGAGATCGGAACCGGCCTCAAACTGAGTTCGCTGGCCACGGTGCACAAGCACATCACCAATCTCGAGAAAAAGGGACTGCTCACCCGCGACTACAACCGCAGCCGCTCCATCGACCTGCTCCCGCCCAAGGGACGCCTTAAGCAGGCCATGAGCGTGAACACCGGCCTGGTGTTGCCGCTGCTCGGCCGCATCGCCGCCGGCCAGCCCATCGAAGCCGTGCAGGACAATCAAACCATCTCGCTCGCCGACTTCGTTCGCTCCAAAGAAGTTTTCGTCCTCGAAGTCCGCGGCGATTCCATGCAGGATGAAGCCATCCTCGACGGCGACTACGTGCTGGTGGAGAAGCTAAAGACAGCGCACAACGGCGACATCGTGGTCGCGTTAGTCGAACAGAGCGACGCCACGCTGAAGCGCTTCTACCGCGAAGGCGACAACATCCGCCTGCAGCCCTCGAATGTCACTATGAAGCCAATCATCGTGCCGGCCGCGTCGGTGGAAGTGCAAGGGCGGGTGATTGGAGTGCTCAGGAAGTATTGAGGAACGAGGCCAAAAACAAAACGCACGCGACTAAAGAGTCAGCGTGCGTTGGAACTTCTTTAAGCTAGAAGCTAGCAGCCAGAAGCCGCCTTACCCGATGTGCCGGTCAATCGCCTGCGCGATCGCATCCTTTGGACGATAGCCGACAAGCTGCTCCACCACCTGCCCGCCCTTGAAAACCAGCAGCGTAGGAATGCCGGTAACTTTGTAGCGCATCGGCGTCGAACTGTTGGAGTCGACATCCATTTTGCCGACCTTGAGTTTGCCTTGGTAGTCTTTGGCCAACTCCTCCACCACCGGAGCCAGGGCGCGGCAGGGGCCGCACCATGTTGCCCAGAAGTCTACCAACACGGGTGTATCCGATTTCAAAACATCCTGGTCGAAGTTTGCATCCGTGACTTCGACGATTCCATTGCCTGCCATATCGTTTCTCCTCGTGGTAACGTCGCGCTGTCGGCGGACGCTCCCATGTTTCGGAAACAACGAGCTGTCTTGCCTGACCCGGCGATCTGTAGCGAATAAGTGCTTGCCCTATGAAGGCCTCTTCTATTATCGCACTCTGGTTGGATGCTGGGGGAGGGCGAAAGTCGCAAAAGTGGAAGCCGTGATTCTGCAGGCAAAAAAAAAGCGCCTCGGACTTT
>PKVZ01000111.1:7575-10900 GCA_003131635.1 Acidobacteriaceae bacterium | reverse complement strand
ACTCGCTGGCTTTGAATCCTAGACTCAATGCGTGGCTCGTTCGTACCGAGATCTCCTTGTGTGGCAGAAGGCTAGGATTCTGGCTGCGCGAATCTATCAAACGTCGGGACAATTCCCGCGAAGCGAACTCTATGGCCTAACTTCCCAAACCAGACGAGCGGCAGTCTCTGTGGCTTCGAATATTGCCGAGGGGCAGGGGCGATTGACTTGTGGAGAATTCCTGCACTTCCTGGGGCAGGCTCGCGGGTCGTTGCTCGAATTGGATACGCAATTGGCAATCGCGCTGGATCTTAAGTATTTCAATGCCGATGATTATGAGCCCCTGGACAGGGAACTGTATCAAGTGCTCGGGTTGTTAAACCGCTTGATCGACTCTTTGCGGAGAAAAAGCGGCCAAGAGCCGAAACAAAAACTAAACGACCAACCGTAAACTCTGAAACCTTGAAACTCTGAAACTTTATTATTGGGGCTTCTTCTGATCCGGATTCGGATTCTGATCCGGCGGCGGAGTCTGATTCTTCTGGTCCGCCTTCGGAACTTCCTGGCCGTTATACAGAATCCTCACATTCGATCCAAACCGTTTGTAGTCTTCGTATTTCACGATCTCTCGAATGTGAATGTCGCCGGTATTGAACTGCAGCGTGTCATCGGCACGCGTGTAGGTGGGGAACCAGTACTGATTATCGACTTGCTGCCGCCAGGTCGTGAACTTCGGGTAAAGATGTTCTTCTTTGCCTTTTTTCTTCGTGTCCTTAATTTCCGGGACGGCTTGGCCGTAAGTTTTCACGATCTGAAAATCCTGATCGTCCACCCAGATGCGTCCCTGGAAATAACGCTTCTTCCCCACGATCTGTTTGGGCGCGATGTCGAAAACATAGCAGTGCAGCTGATCTTCGGCCTGCTGCCCCACGTAGAGAATGTTGTATTCCGGAACTTCCTCGGTAGTGAGCACGAAAGGCAGGCGGTTGCGAAAATCCTGGACGTCGCCTTCGTCGAGTGAAAGTCCACCTTGCTCC
The DNA here is from genome assembly GCA_003131635.1 of Acidobacteriaceae bacterium. Classification (GTDB taxonomy): domain Bacteria; phylum Acidobacteriota; class Terriglobia; order Terriglobales; family Acidobacteriaceae; genus Sulfotelmatobacter. The sequence goes on along the minus strand of PKVZ01000111.1, from coordinate 9,884 downwards.
AGCGAAGACTGCGGCGCGAACACCACGTTTTCGATGCGATGTCCCTTGTCGTCGTAAAGCACGTCGAACACTTCGTGGAACTCGCCGGTCACAGTGTCGCCGTCGCGAGTCTGAACTTTTATATCTTGCCGGTAGGTGTAATGCTCGCGCGCTTCCTTGAACAGCTTTTCGCGAGCGGCGAAGTGCGTAATGATTTCTTCGGGCGTGACGCCTTTCGGCGGCGTGGCTTCAAGGGGACCTTCCTGTGCGACGACGGGCACAGTGGCCATCACAATGGCTAGAAAGAAGACGACAAAAGGGACCCTGCGGAAAACCGGCATCATACTCTGTAGTTTACCGAATCCAGAAGAAATTCGCTGTCGCGTGCGTTCCCTAAGAAAAAAGACGTAGCAAGCTACGTCTCCAAGCGCAGATCCTCCACCGCGGCAACCCTCCCCCGACCCCTCTCCGCTCAGTGAGGCCGGGGGTAGGGCGCTGCAGTTCTGCCGCGTAATTGGATGCCGTATTGGGAAAGGGGTTGCCGTGGGAGAAAATGGCCTGGCGCGCGGGTCCCTCTGGACCGCACAGAGTCGCGAAGCGACGACCTGCATTTAGCCCGGCACGTAGGTGCTGCGGAACGGCAGCAAAGGGGGAATTGAGTCCCGTCAGGAGCGGCACCCAATTAGGCACAGGCTCCGTGAGGACGCACGAATTCTCAAGCACCTACGCTGGCGCGAGTCAAAACCGGTCATATGCAATCACTGCCATCAATGCTATCATTGACAGCATGGCCAGCATTACCATCCGCAGACTGCCCGAAAACACCAAGCGGCGGCTCCGCATCCGCGCCGCCCGCAATGGCCGTTCCATGGAGCAGGAGGCCCGCGAGCTTCTCGAGACCGGACTGGCACGCGCCGACGCCGAGCCGGAAAATCTCGGCGAGTCCATCCGCCGGATATTTGCTCCCTTGGGCGGAGTCGAACTCAAGATTCCTCCCCGCCGCGGCAAGATCCGCGAGATCAGTTTCGAGTGAGCGCCGGAATCACCATTCTCGACACGAACGTCATTTCCGAACCGATGCAGCCTTCACCCTCGGCCACCGTGCTGGCCTGGTGGGCGCAGCAGCAGCCCGGTGCACTGTTTATCACAACGGTAACGGTCGCGGAAATCCTGTACGGGATCGAACTGTTGCCGCACGGAAAGCGCCGCGCCGACCTGCTCGCGGGTGCTGAACGAATGTTCGGCAAGGTCCTTGTCGGGCGCACTCTGCCTTTCGACGAGGACGCCGCGCGAGCGTTCCCAGAGATCGCTGTCCGGCGCCGCGCGCAAGGCCGACCCATCGCGGATTTAGACGCGCAGATCGCCGCCATCACCCACTCCCGCAATGCCATCCTGGCCACGCGCAACACCGCAGATTTCGAAGGCTGCGGCGTGCGTTTGGTTAATCCCTGGCAACCCTCGGAATCATAGTCATCGTTGAAAATAGGTTTGTCATTCCGACCGGAGTCGGAGCGCCAGCGACGGCGGAGTGGAGGAACCTGCTGTCCTTGCGAGTCACGATGCTCTCGGGTGCGCCGTTCCCGCTGCGGCCCGGCAAGCTGGCGCTGGAAGCCAGCAGCATCCGCCTGCTACACTTTTCCGTTTGCTGAGGAGGTCCAGTCATGCGCCGTGTCTTATTCGTTTCGCTGGCTCTTATCGCTTTCACCCTTCCCATGTTCGCTCAAGCCAAACATCCCTTTACCTTCNNTCAGCGTGGTCGATGTGGATCTCGAGGCCAATACCAAGACGCCGCACATCTGGATCGTACCCACGGCGGGTGGGCAGGAGCGCGAGATCATCGCCGATCAGGACGCCGACCGCCCGCGCTGGGCGCCGGACGGGAAGCGGTTCGCGTTCGTTTCATCCAAAGGCGGCGGATCGCAGGTTTGGATCGCGGAGTTCGATGGCGCGGCGGGAAATGCAACCAGAAGGTACAGGCTTACCGAGATTGCGACTGAGGCTAGCGGTGAGCAGTGGTCGCCGGATGGGAAGAACATTTTGTTTACGTCCGACGTTTATCCGGAGTGCGACGGCGAGCCTGTGGCGGAGTCTGAGTGCAATGCGAAAAAGCTCAAAACAGCGGAGCAATCAAAGGTCAAGGCGCAGATTTTCACGCAGTTGCTCTATCGGCATTGGAACGCCTACAACGAGGGCAAACGGACTCACATCTTTGTAACTCGATCTCAATTCTCTACCGGCATCGGGGCTCTCCCAATTGATCTTACCCCTGGTGACTACGACGCTCCGGTCTTCTCGCTCGGCGGGCAGGACGACTACGCCTTCTCGCCCGA
>PKVZ01000111.1:3541-7523 GCA_003131635.1 Acidobacteriaceae bacterium | reverse complement strand
CGACCGCTTCCGGTTGATGCTGTATGACAGAAAGACCGGTGAGAAGACCGTCCGAACAGAAAAAATAGACCAGTGGATTGGAACCTACATCTGGTCTCCTGACTCGAAATACATTTTCTATTCCGCGGAGTCGCAGGGCGGCTCTCCGCTGTATGTTTTGGGAATTTACCCGGAAGCTGGGCCGCAAGGCATGGAGGCAAATCAATTCCACCCTGTGGCCTCCGGTTCCTGGGAGGGCGAGCGCGGAAATCCTGCCCTAGGATCCGGCGACGATCCTTCTGTTACCCCCGACGGAAAAACGCTCGTTTTTACCAACATGAGCCTGCAATCGCCTTCTGAAATCTTCACCTGCGACTTGAAGCAGGCAATATCTTGGGGAGACGTTCGTAGCTTCTGCAAGAGTGTGGCCCTTACCCATGTTAACCAGACGGTCCTTGCACAAATCTATAGGCCCCGGCTCGAATCCTTCTGGTTCGCGGGCGCACACAACGACAGAGTCGAAGGGTTCATGGTCAAACCGCCGAACTTCGACCCCAGCAAGAAGTATCCGGTGAAGTTCCTCATCCACGGCGGGCCGCAGAGCGCATGGGGAGACGATTGGAGCTACCGCTGGAATCCCGAACTCTTCGCGTCACCAACTTCATCGACAAGCAGCGGATACGTGGTCATCATGATCAACTTCCACGGCTCGACCGGCTATGGGCAGAAGTTTGTCGACGCCATCAGCGGCGACTGGGGCGGCGCTCCGTTCGAAGACCTGATGAAGGGCCTCGACTACGCCGAGAAGACCTACCCGTTCATCGATAAAGACCGGGAGTGCGCGCTGGGCGCCAGCTACGGCGGATACGCCATCAACTGGATCCTCGGCCACACCGACCGCTTCAAGTGCCTGGTCTCGCACGACGGCATGTTCAACGCGGAATCCGCCTGGGGCACCACCGAAGAACTCTGGTTCAATGACTGGGAGTTCAAAGGCACTCCCTACGACAACCGCGCCATGTACGAGAAGTGGTCGCCGCACCAGTACGCGAAGAATTTCAAGACGCCCACTCTCGTAATTCACGGCCAACGCGATTACCGCCTCGACGTGAGCGAAGGCTTGCAACTTTTCACTACTCTGCAAATGGAAGGCGTGCCGTCAAAGATGCTGTACTTCCCCGACGAAGGACACTGGGTGCTCAAACCGCAGAATTCGCAGCTTTGGTACAAGACGGTCAACGACTGGGTGGATCAATGGACGAAAGACCAAGGGACGAAAGATCAGGGGACGAAGAAGTGAGCGGGGCTTAACCGCCCAGCTTCAACGATCATCTGGAGGGCCCGCATCATCAGAATCGGCCTCGGGCGTACCGAGGGGCACAACGACGCTGGGTAGATAGGTTATGACGCCAGCTGGGGCGGAAACAGTTCCAGCCCACGGGTGCGTTGCGGCGGCATTGTCTCCCCCGGCGCTTTGCGGAAAACTTTCCTCCACGTCCTCGAGCGCGGCTGACGTTCCCGCCGAAACCTGGATCTCGACTTCCAGCAAGCCGGTGAACGATCCAACGGTCGGGACGAAGCTCGCGAGGCCGTTGGCATCGCTGGTCACACTGCTCTGGCTTGCACTTAAGATGACGGGCATTCCGGTTTGGGTGTTGGTCGGATCGCCCGGCGCCAGAGTTAGATCGCCTCCCGCTGGACGCAGCACAGCGGATTGAAACAGGACGCTCGCACCGAGGATAGGATTGGGCGGGGTGGAGGAATCAGTCACGCGGACGCTGAGGGGCTGAAACGCCTGCCCGGTCACGACCTGCCCGGCTCCGGCCACCGCTTGCAGGTTCAGCAGCGCCGCCGCCACCGCGTTCCCATAGACGGTTTGGCAAGGGCTGTTACCCGGCGCCACACAAGCGGTGAGTTGCACGTTGGCGGTGAAGTCCGTCAACGTGAGTGTGACCGATGCGTAGCCGCTGGCGTTGGTCACTGCAGTTGCCGAACTGAGAGACCCGGTTCCTTGCGCGATCCTGAAATTTACCGTCACACCGCTCTGCGGCACTCCCGTGTTCACCACCCGCGCCGTGATTGGCTGGCTGACCGTCGCTCCTGAGGCAATCCATAGGTAAGGCGTCGTGACCCCTATGTCCAAAGACGACGACGTCGCCGATAGTGTGCCAGAGACCGATTGCGCGGGATTGTAGACTCCGGGCGCGAGTGTTGCCGTGATGGACGCGACTCCTGTGGCTGCGGGCGTAACCCATGTAGAAACCATTCCGCTTTCATCCGTGACAGCCGAACAAGTGGAAGCGCCTCCGCAGGCTGACAGTGTGACGCCGTTGGTGGCGGTCCATCCTACGGTCGCGCCATTCACGGCAGTGACGCCGTCGGAGGCGACGACGCGCACGCTGACTGGGTTGGTTGCCTGCGTCCCAACAGGGGTGGGGGGATTTGCTCCTTGCAGCAGCACAATATTGTCGGTGGAAGCAGCCCCGATGGTGAGCACATTGGTCATGATGGAGAATGCACCGCTCACGGGATCAGTGATGGTGATGGTCTGTGTCCCATCGCTTTGCGCGGGAGCGGCCACGAGAATCTGGCTGGCGTTTGTGGCCAGCAGGGGCACGCCTGCACTGCCTACGGCAACGGTGAGGCCGGGCGTAAGACCAGTTCCCTGCAAGGTGACGGCACCGCCAGTCACTGGAATGCGCGAAGGGTTCACCGAGTCTCCATAGAGGACATGCGCGTGATAGGAGTAATCCGGCCGACCGTCGCCGCGCAGATCGGCGACTCCGATTATGAAGCTATTCGAGCTGAACACCTGCGCATCGAGACGGCTCATGCCGAATGTTTCCGAGTTGAAGGGAGCGGCGGTAAAAGCGGGGGGAGGCGTGCCTTGCGGATCGCCCAGGGTCCAAATGGCGACCACGGGCTCGGCTTTTGACTCAGTGGGTACGCCGGTTTCGTCCAGAGCCGTGACGGCTACCGACAAAGTGCGGTTGGCCTGGGCAGTGATCAGGAAGTAGGAAACATCGCCATATCCGCTGAGCGAGCCGACCCAGTCGCCAGCGGAGAGGATGGGGGCTGGGGCGCTCCACGTCTCGGTCGCGGCCCACGGCGGTGCGGCCTGCCCGCTGCTCGACATGAGAATGTCCTGTTCAAATTCACCGCCCGCATTTACGGTCACAACGATGGGTGCAAAGCTTCCGGAGGGTGCCACTTGCGAATTGTCATACGGGCAAACACCCGCCGACCATAACGGATCCAAAGCCTCGACCGACAACTGATACTGCGCCGTGCTTCCCGCGTTCGGGATCGGCAAGCCACCGAGGTCGAAGAATCCTTCCAAAGTTTGATTGTTCGATCCGAACTCGCTGTAGGCGTTTCCCAGCGGATCGGTTAATCCTGTGATGGGATTTCCGGCATTGCCGGTGAAGAGGAATCCGGAAACCGACGAGGCCGCGTATTGGTCGGAAGGCAGGCCGGTGGAAGGATCGATCCAGCGCGCGAAAACATTCACGCCCTGCATGGGCTGGCCTTCCGCACCGAAATGATTCATAAAGTAGACCGAGCCATAGATTCGAGCACTGGTGATCGAACTGGCGGAGGCGGGATAGAGACGAGAGAGAGCGGCCATATCATCGGGCGCCAACTGGTAGGGATTCGCGTAGCAAAGGGTAATGGGTATGCAGTTTACCGGGTCCATATAGTGCATCACCGGAAAGCCCGCGCGGTCGGCGGGCGTGGGTGGAGGATTGCCGGTGATTACATTCAGATTCAACTGCGACCATCCCAAGCCCAGCACGCTGCCCAGCACGCGCACCAGGCGGTATTCTACGTCAGTGAGCTGGGAGGATTGCAACGCGCACTGCCCGTTGATAACCACCAGGGCGTGCAGGAAATTCGCTCCCGTGCCGAAGTTGTCCACGCCTCCGTAAACCGCATTCCAGAAGCATTCTGAGGGATCGCCGGCGCCAGCGCCCAGCAGCGCGTCGGTCACTGTACCGTCGTA
>PKVZ01000111.1:0-3518 GCA_003131635.1 Acidobacteriaceae bacterium | reverse complement strand
TTAGGCAGGATGGGACTGAGGTCACCCTGGTCGGTGTAATAGTTCACAACGCCGAGCGACCAGTTGAGGGGCTGGCCCATCGTCGAGGAATTGAAGTAGCTCGAACCGGCAACATATTCTGGGCCGCCGGCTCGGGCGGGAGGCGCGAATAATAGAACGATTATCAGGGTTATGGCCAGCCTGAATAACCCAGGCCAGTTCAATTCCGCATCTTTCCTTGTCGTCATGCCGGTCATTCCACGCCGCCCGCGCGCCGCACCGCTTGGATGAAATCGGTATACGAAACAACTTTTCTGCCACCAATCACTGGATCTGCCGCCACCGCCGATACATTCTGAGCGGTCATTGCAATCTTGCCTTGCGGATCAATCGCGAATCTACCTACGGCCCCGGCTACAGAGCTGGTAAGGCCCAGCTTGCTGGGCGGATACAGGAACAGGAATACGCGTTCCCCTACGCGATAACGCTCTCTCCCTGTCCACAGGCCGGACCATTCATGGATGGTCAAGCTTTGACCGTCTATGGTGCCGCGAAGAGCGTATTCCACCTGGAAAGTGACTGCGGTGGAGGAAGCACTTTGCCCCGAAATTGATGCGGCGCTACCGTCAGCATGTCCCACAAAAGTGACGCGCCCGGAAAAAATAATTCCTGCAGCGCGAATGACTTGCGGCAACGCGATCGGCCCTCGAGCCGCAGAATTGCGCCAANNGCAGGCGGTAAGAAAATCAACAAGCAACAGGCGAGCAGACGCCAGCAACTCCCGGTCATAGCAACCACCTGGGAATGAAAGTCTGCTCAGAGGGCTTTGGGAAACCGAGAGCATCCTAATCGCGGGTTCGAGGACAGCGCAGTGACGGATGTCACAACTGACCTGTGGATTACCCGGGCGAAGCGGGTTCGGCAGCCCGACCTGCGAATGGGCCGACTAATCCTTTCAGCGACAGGTGCCGATATCAACTAAGGACGGCGGACCGTGTGAAAATTCTCTTAGTGGATGACAGCAAACCGATCCTGCGAGAGAACGAGCGCGTGCTGCACAAGGCCGGTTACGAGGTTATTTGCGCTGAGGACGGCGAACTCGCTCTGAAGCTGGCACGAGAGCATAAGCCTGATTTGATTCTTCTGGACATGATCCTACCTAAAGTGAGCGGTCCAGAGGTGCTGGCACGTCTGAAGGAAGATGCTGCAACAGCTGACATTCCAGTTGTCGTGCTGAGCAGCCTGACGGAGAAGAATCGGCAAAAGTTGATCGAAGCCGGAGCCGAGGACTACGTGGAAAAAAACTCGTTGGCGCCGGTGCCGGGGATGAACCTGCTGCCGAAAATACTGGAAAATCTGATCTGCCGGATCAACCGCAAACGAGGAATTGCTTTCAGCAACATCCCGCTGGACAAGCAATAACAAACAATGACAAGCAATGACAAGCAATGACAAGCAATGAAGATTACCTCTGTAGGCCGGGAGTGCGAATAAATTCTCCGCTAAATCGTCCGCCGCACGTGCTCTTCGGCGCTAAGATTCGCCCCGGCGAGCAGCAGCAATCCTGAAAGAAACGCCCAGAACATCATACTGACCGAAAGCGCGAAGGGGCCGTAGACTTCGCCGAAATTGAGCCAGGGCAGCGCCAGGATGTAGCCATACTTCAACGCCTCCGATAGCAATCCCATAATGATGGCGGTAGGAAGCACCGTCCGCGCCGGAACCTTTCCGTTCGGCAGCACCCAGTAAATCAGAAAGAAGATGGCGATGCTGGCAGCAATGGCGAACAGCTTCATGACCACAAAGCCCACCAGCCGAATGAATCCGCTGCCGTGGCCGCGCAGCAGAAATTCCAGCAAAGCTACGTTCCCTGCAGTCATGGCAATGGAAAGCAGAGACAGCACGCCGCAGCTGAAGGCCAGGCCGAGCGAGATCAACTGATTGCCGAAGTACGACCGGTTATTCGGAAAGCGCCAGATCCGGTTGAGCGCAACTTCCAGCGGCATAAAGACGCCGGAAGAGGTCACCAGCAGGATGATCAGCGAAACCACTTGCACACGGTGGCGGCTGTTGACCATGGCATTCAGGTTGCGGATAACGAACTCCTGGCCGGCAGGCAGGTAATCGCGCAGCAACTCCACCACCACGTCATACATCACGCGCGAATGGAAAACGCGCCGGATCAGCGTCATCAGCAGCACCACAAATGGGAAAAACGACAAGATCGAATTGGCCGCGACGGAGAACGCAAAAGTGTGCACATCGGTTCGCAGGAGGTATTTCACCGTCGAGACCATCACTCCCGCGGGCCGCTTCCGTCCGGGGCCCGGCGGGAGGCTTGGGCTGGTTTCTGCCGGTGGAGCAAGCGGAGCTGTGGTCTGGCCGGGCATGATGCTGGCCTAATCCTATCAAGGGTTTGGCTGTGTGTCGGTATTTCCCCGGAAACCAAAGTTCCAGCCCCGGACATCCCCTTTTCTTATACTTCGTTAAAGTTTAAAAATGGCGTAGGAGTATTTTTTTGGCCTACCCGCTAATTCTTCTTGTCAAACGATTTAGTAATGCTTATTATCGGTTGCTCATTACCCGGTGCATGCCGGGCGATGCGTTTGTAAGGCAGGTTGACGTCTTGAGTAGTGCCGTAGAAACAGCGTCGATGGTCCAAGGCTCCGAAAGTTCACGCCGCAATCTGTTTGCGTGGCGCTGAACCGAGGAGTCTTTTGCTTTGGGGCGATTTCTTCGGCACTAATGGCCGGCAACCGAGTTCCACCGTTTTCCTGAGGGGGCGTTCCAGTTCGCTGGAACAACAATATGGAGATCCGGGGGAACTAATTCTTCCAACAGATGAAAGGAGTTTTCCGTGAGAGAGAAGGGAACAGTAAAGTGGTTCAACGGGGCGAAGGGATATGGCTTCATCCAGCGCTCCACGGGAGAGGACGTTTTCGTACACTTCTCCGCGATTCAGGAGAACGGCTACCGCTCACTCAACGAGGGTGAGACCGTGGAGTTCGATCTGCTGAAAGGCCCCAAAGGCTTTCAGGCGGGCAACGTCGTCCGCGCCTAACGTGATCTCTGAATTGTTACCCTCCCGTTCCCAACGGGAGGGTTTCTTTTTGCCCGCGGGATTTTTGATTTGTCATCCTGAGGAAGCGGAGTCCTCGGCGAAGCCGAGGACTCCCGACGAAGGACCTATGCAGCTCGCCAACAGCATCGCCGCTGCCGAAAGATTTACCCTGTGCTCCTCTGTGCCCCCCGTGGTGAAAGATTTTGATCTCCCAGCACAGCGAGGCGAGCAGCCACAAGCCGCAGAAGATCGAGCTACATCTCAGAAAGCTCTTCTGACACATCAGCAAGAGTGACCCCGCTCCGAAAACCACGGAACGGGTGCCAACCCTCCCGTTCCCAACGGGCGGGTCTCTTGTTGCGCTTGTAAGGGCCAGTTCCCGACGCCTTCATTACTTTGTCATTCCGACCGGAGCCGGAGCACCAGCGACGGCGGAGCGGAGGAACCTGCTGTTCGCCGGGCAGCCGCAAGACTCCAG
>PKVZ01000087.1:2921-3042 GCA_003131635.1 Acidobacteriaceae bacterium | reverse complement strand
GCCAGCTTCCACAAGCCGATATCGCCGTAATGCAAGGCGCGGCCCAGAAACCAGGTGCGAAGCAGGACGGAGTATCCGTTGATCGCGGGATTCAAAATTGCGCAACGGATTTCTTCCGTGA
>PKVZ01000087.1:0-2884 GCA_003131635.1 Acidobacteriaceae bacterium | reverse complement strand
TCGTCCGTGCTCTGCGAGTCGATCACATAGACTTCGCCAAAATCTCTTAAGGCCTGCAAACAGCGGGAAAGATTCTTCTCCTCATTCCGCGCCGCAATGATCACACTCACCGGAAGTTTACCGGCGGGATGACAGCTCGCGATTTTTCCGACATCTTCAACCTTTTCCATACGCGATCGCTCAACTCGAAAGGTGCTGCTCGCACCAGCGTTGAAGAACGTACAACGACCAGGGACGCGACCATGAAGTTCGGCCCGCGAGAAAATCCTGCCACACGCCGCGCGCCGCCGGTTCGCTGATCAGAGAGCCGAGAACGCCATCTCCGATCTTGCGAAGCGATTCTTCCACCTTCGGGCGCATCGCATCGCGCAGCCAATGCTCGAAGGGCAGAGTGAAGCCTCGCTTCGGGCGATGAACGATGTTGTCCGGCAGTTCGCCATGCAGCGCATGAACCAGCAAGGGCTTGGGCGTTCGAGCATCCAACTTCCACCGTCCCGGCAAGGCAAGGACTCGCCGCGCCAGTTGATGGTCGATCAACGGCACGCGCACCTCCAGCCCATGTGCCATGCTCATGGAGTCCGAATCCCGTAACAGTGTGTTGAGCATATAACAACGCGCCTCCAGATAGGAAACACGGTTGACCGGATCCAAACTGTGCGCGCGGGTCACGCTCTCGGTCAACGGCTTCTCCGCGAGCGAGAAAATCGCGGAGTCCGTCTTGATTGCAGGTATCAATTTGTTTTGCTCTTCGGGAGTAAACAGCATGCGCGCAAGAAAATAGGGGTGGACAATGCTCTTGCCGTTGCGAAGGAGAGCAGTTAGCTTGCGATTCTGGTCGCTGGCGGGAGTTATTGCCGCAAACATATTTGCCAACGGGGCACGGAGGGAGGCGGGTACGTTTTTCCAGGCATGAGCAAAGCGCTCCATCCGCGGGACGGTGCGGAAAGTGGAGTAGCCGGCAAATACTTCATCGCCGCCCAGTCCAGAAAGGGCAACCTTCAGCCCGGCCGCGCGAGTTCTTTCCGAGACGAAGTATGTGTTGATGCCGTCGATCGTGGGCTGATCCATGGCATGAATCGCGGGATCGATTGCGGCAAACAGGTCGGACTGGGAGACCATGATTTCGTGATGATCCGTGCGAAATTGCTTTGCGATCGCACGGGAATACTCGGCCTCTGAGTAGTCCGCCTCGCGAAATACAATCGAGAAAGTGCTGAGCTTCAAGCTGGTTCGATTCAGAATGGCGGCGAGACTGCTGGAGTCGATTCCTCCAGAAAGGAAGAGCCCTACCGGCACATCGCTCACCAGTTGCGTGCGAACGCACTCATCGAGCATTGCCGCAATCTGACTTTCGCTTTCGCTGCGTGTTTCCGCTACGCTGGGGGCAGGCGAGTCAGGCTCGACCATGTCCCAGTACTGCGCCACGGTCGTCTGCCCGCCCTTCCACGTCAGTGAATGACCGGGCGGAAGCGCTGTTACGTTCTCCACTAATGTGTTGGGGTCGTAAAGCGATCCGAAGGTCAAATAGTTGACGAGACCTGCGGCATTTATGGAGCGCGGAACGAGACCGGTACCGAGAAGTGTGCGGACCTCGGAAGAAAAAATAAAATATCGATCGGACTGGAAGTAATACAGCGGCTTGATTCCCATGGGATCGCGAGCAACGAAGAGGAGATGCCGCTGCGCATCCCAGATAGCAAATGCAAACATCCCGCGGAATTCATGGAGGCACTTTTCTCCCCAGTGCGCGTAGGCCTGAAGGATCACTTCAGTATCGGAGCTACTGTTAAAGCGCGCGCCGGCTTGTTCCAACTGGGCACGAACTTCGCGGAAGTTGTAGACCTCTCCGTTGTAGACGATCCAGTTGCCGGTAGCCGGATCATTCATGGGCTGGTGCCCCAGGGGGGAGAGGTCCAAGATTGCGAGCCGCCGGTTTCCTAGGCCGATTTCAACTTCTCCCCGCGCGGAGTCACGGAGGATTACTGTGCCGCCATCATCCGGCCCACGGTGAGCCAGCGAGCTGTTGGCGCGCTCCAGCAATTCGGCGGGGACTGGTGCATTCAGGCCAATGATGCCGACAATTCCACACATCCGAAGCGTCGCTCCCGGGGACTTTGCCAACCATCTTACGTGAAGCGGCGGCGGCGGCCGCCGTCTGTCGCAACCGAAGTCTTGTTTCCAGCAGGTTATTTTCCGCTTACACATCTTCCTGCTAAACGTGCAGCCAACAACAGCAGTTCGTGCACATGCTTGTCCCAACTGAAATCTCGGGAGCGAGACATTCCCATTTCACGCATCGCCGACTTTTGCTCGTCGGATCCGCACACCTGCATGATTCTCTCCGCCAGACTTTCCGGCGCAAAGCGCGGAAAATACACCGCGGCCTCCCCGCAGATTTCCCGGTGTACCGCCAAGTCCGATGCAATCACCGGAAGGCCACTGGCCATCGCCTCGACCAGGGGATGAGCGAACGTCTCGGCGTAAGCGGGCGTCGCATAGACATCGCAACTCCGATACAGATGGTGCAGAGCAGAATAAGGTACTGCGCCCAACTCGACCACTTCCCGGCTGAGCTTGAGTTGCCGCACCAACTCCGCAGCTTTGTCCGCCTGGTAGATGCCGGGATTATCCTTCGAGGCAAGTTTGCAGGTGAGAATCAGCCGGATGGATCGCGGGTGCAGATTCTTCTTTAAAATCGCGATAGCGCGAATCAGAGTTTCAAAATTGCGATAGTAATTGTAGTGGCTGACGAACAAAACGCGCAGAGCGCCTTCGGTCGCCGCGAATTGCGCTTTTACCTCCGGGCACAACGGCGCCTGCTCCCGGAAGAAAGCTTCGTGATCGAAGCCGTGGTGTATATACGCCACGTCCTTGCCTGACCACT
>PKVZ01000097.1:8857-13586 GCA_003131635.1 Acidobacteriaceae bacterium | reverse complement strand
AATACTGAGGACAATGGGACATTTGTCATTCGCAAAGACGTGGATGAGGTGCTGTTGCACGCCACGGTAGTGGATGACAAAGAACGCATTGTGACCAACTTGAGTAAGGGCGACTTTGCGGTGTTCGAGGACGGAAAACCGCAAACTATTATTTCCTTTCATCACGAAGACATTCCGGTGTCGATGGGAATCTTGATTGACAATTCTGGATCCATGCGCGAAAAGCGGGCTAAGGTAAACCAGGCGGCGCTGAATTTAGTGCGGTCGAGTAATCCGCAGGATGAGGTGTTCGTGGTGAATTTCAATGACGAATATTATCTCGATCAGGATTTCACCAACGATCTGCTGAAACTGAAAGAGGCGCTGGAAAAAATTGACGCCAAGGGTGGGACGGCTCTCTACGAAGCCGTGGTGGCGTCGGCGGATCATCTGAAGAGAGATTCAAAGCTGGAGCGAAAAGTTTTGTTCGTGGTGACGGACGGAGAAGACAATGCCAGCCGGGAGACTTTGGAGCAGGCAGTGAAGCAGTTGCAGGATGAGAACGGTCCGTCGGTGTATGCCATTGGAGTTTTAGGAGATGAAGAACATCCCAAGCGGGCCAGACGTGCGCTGGAGATTATCGCGCAAAGGACCGGGGGACTGGCGTTTTTTCCGAAGACTCTGGACGAAGTGGATGAGATCAGCCGGCAGGTAGCGCATGACATTCGCAATCAGTACACGATCGGGTATAAGCCGACGAATCCGAAGGGTGCCGGCGGGTTTCGCACGATTCGCGTGGAAGCCAAGGCGAAGGGACATGGGAAGATGGTCGTGCGGACCAAAAGCGGCTACTATGCGGCAACCGCGCCAGCGGGGGCGAAGTAGGCTGACGAAACCTTCCGAAGCAAATGATTTGTTCGCGGGGATTTGCGGTCAGGAGTGGGAGATGAGAGATGTTTAGCGTTTCAGGGTTGCGGATTAAAGGGGACGCTGACCTCGATCCGGGTGCGTGAAGGGGCGGTGGCATAGACCCATTGCTTCACGGCGGCGACCGCGGACTCCCCCAGAATAGGATTACCCCCGAGCAGTTGGACATTCTCAACATTGCCTTTGGGCGCAATGGTTACCTGCAAACGTACGATGCCGCCGATGTTGAGCCGCTTCAGAGTCTCAGGATATTCCGGCTCGATGCGGGTGATCACCCGCCTTTCAACGGGGCTTCTGCCATCCGTGATGGCGAGTGTCTTTACGCCGTCCACACCAGCCTCAGCGCTCACGTACCCGATGGCGCCTTTTCTTCCAGCCACGTAAGCCACGACCTCAGCGTCTGAGCCAAGTTCCTTGGGCATGGAACCTCGACCTGTGAATACGAGAACGCGGTAGTAGTTCCGCAGATCGTCATCGGTCCTGCTCAGATACTGCCGCAGAAAAGATTCATGGACAGGTCCACTCTTAAGTAGCACTGGCTCGACGTGGCTCCCGTCCGAAAGTGAGTTCTTCTCCTCCAGAAAGACGCTCTTGAGTTCACGCCCCGAAATCGCGTCGGTCGAAACACTGGGATTGGCGATGATCTTGACTTGGGCGGCGCGGGCGCGGACCGGCGCAAGCAACACCAAGAAAGCGACGAGTGGAAGTAATCTTAGGTTCTTCATCGCGTTCTCCAATCTGCCTCCTCCATCGGCCTAGAAATTCACGCTGGTCTTGAGGACCAACGCGTTGGTATTGGGCTTGAAGCCCCCCGGATTTGCCAGCGGGTAGAAGCCGTCCGGGAAGCTGCTGTTCCCGTAGCCATTCATGAAGTGGCCTTCCACCTTCGCGCTCCAGAACTTGTTCAGGTCGACCCGCCCGCTGATGACTTTGTCATAGACGTGATTCGCGGGCAGGCTGGTATCGGTTTGGTCAGGGAAGAACGGGGCGGCGGCGCCTCCAGCCACGCTGGTGATCGAATAACGGGAGTAGTAGGAGCCCAGCGCGAGCCGTTTTGTGATCCGGTAGCACCCAGAGATGTACCAGCCGCGCACGTCGCTAATAGTCTCGAGAGAGTCGGGGCTGACAATTTGATCGTGCAAGTAGCGCCGATACTCGGAATCGACCTGCAGCTTCCGAATCACGTACTCGCCATAGAATTGGTTGGTCCAATCTGCCCTGGAAACCGCAGAATACGAAGTGAAGTCAATGCCTGGGCCGAGGCTGAGATTTCCGTTGTCAGTAATCTCTTCATTCATACGGGATGCGCCAATCAGCAGACCCTTCAGCGGCGTGCTCCATCGCAGATCGCTACCATACTGCAGCCCAGCGAAACTTGAGCTGGTCACTCCGTACTTGGTGAGGAAGTACGAGTAGCCGCTGTATTTGCTGTCGCTCCGGTGTCCCGCATAGACGGTGTAGGCAAGATCGCCGAGGTGGTGCTGGAGCAGGATGTTGCCGTAAATATCGCCTCCTACGTGAGCAAGCGTGGCATCCCGGAGATCGGTGGGATACACGCTCTGCGGTAGCAAAGCGAACTGGTGAAGAAAATCCAGGTCCTGTGTATCGGTAAACAGGCCAAGCGTGGTTTTTACTTTGCCGCCCCGGATCCCGAACCAGCTCTTGAAACGGTAGTCGGCGACGGCCCAGTCCAGGGAAGGATGGTATTGGCCGAGTTGTCCCAGATCGCGATCATAGCCCTGCGCGCCTATGCGGAACTTGTCTGTAATCTGGGTGGACATGTTGAGGCCGAAATCGGTGAAGGCGGCACTGCCTTGGCTGGTGTTCATGGTGAGCCAGTTGTTGTCATTCGTGTAAATGAATCCCTGCGAGGCGAAGCCATGAACCTGAACTGTGCGCTCAAAGAGCTTGAATTCCTGCGCCCGCATCGGGGTTAGGCCGACACAGACACTCGCGCAACCCAAGATCAGATTGAGTATTCGCCGCGACATAAGCACTCCTGAAACGATCTTCGAGTAACAGATCGGTGAAAGGCGGGAAAACTTCAGCCGTGGGGATGGAAGAATGGAAGGCGCAGAAAACAGAAGACATGACCAAGGTACCGATTTGCGGGCTAATCGCTGGACGGAGCGATTGACGATTCTCGACTGTCCCCCTTAACCTGTAACGTGCACCAGAAAAATCTTGAAGTATCCCATCTCGGCGTCGCCGATGACATCACAGATCTGGTCGGCGGAACTCCCCTGTTGCGGCTTAAACGGCTGGTTCCGACTGGGTCGGCTGACATCTTTGCGAAACTTGAATACTTAAATCCGGGTGGCAGCGTGAAGGATCGCGCGGCCATCGGAATTATCCGGCGGGCGGAGCAGGAAGGGAAGCTTGCGCCGGGCGGGACGATTGTGGAGGCGACGGCGGGGAATACCGGAATTGGCTTGGCGCTGATTGGGGTGAATCGCGGATATAAAGTGAAATTGTTCGTGCCGGAGAATTTCTCGCAGGAAAAAGTGATCATCATGCGGGCGCTGGGAGCGGAAGTAGATCGGACTCCAGATGAAGAAGGAATGCAGGGGGCGATTCGACGCGCTAAGGCGCTGGTGGCGAGCGATGAAAATGCGTTTATGGCGGGACAGTTTGAAAATCAGGCAAATCCCGATTACCACTACGAAACTACCGCGGTGGAAATCTTCGAGCAGATGGGTGGCAGAATCGATGCTGTGGTTTTGGGTTGCGGGACTTGCGGAACGTTTACGGGGATTGCTCGCTATTTGAAGGAGCATATGCCGGGAGTGCAGGCGTTTGCGGTGACAACGCAAGGCTCGGTACTTGGGGGCGGAGCAGCCGGCCCGCACAAAGTGGAAGGGATCGGGAACAACTTCATCCCAGAGACGTTTGACCCTGCCGTGTGCGACGAAGTGATTGCGGTGACGGACGACGATGCGTTTGAAACGGTGAAACGATTAGCGGCGAGGGAAGGTGTGCTGGCGGGGTCGAGCGGTGGAGCGGCGGTGTTCGCCGCTTTGCAGGTTGCGCAGCGGCTGGGCGCGGGAAAACGTGTGGCGACGATTGTTCCGGATTCGGCGGAGCGGTATTTATCGAAGAAGATTTTTGAGGGTGGGATTTAGGACAACGCTTTATCGAAGACGCTGCCGCGGAGAACGCTGAGAAAACCAATCCATTTTCAGAAAATATCCATGAAGAAAAACAGACAAGCTGGGTTTGCAACTCGCGCCATTCACGATGGGCAGCAGCCGGATCCGTTGACCGGCGCGGTGAACGTGCCTATTTATCTGAGTTCTACTTATGTGCAGCAGGGGATCGGAGAGCATAAGGGGTATGAATATTCGCGGGTCTCGAATCCTACGCGCGATCGGCTGGAGGAGAATCTGGCATCGCTGGAAGGTGGAGTGGCGGCGCGGGTTTTTGGCAGTGGAATGGCGGCGATCAATGCGATTGCGAGCATGTTGAAGTCAGGCGATCACGTGGTGTGCGGGAACGATTTGTATGGCGGGACGCCGCGGCTGTTCAACCAGGTGCTGACCGGATTCGGTTTGGAATTTTCTTATGTCGATACTGCGGATGCTACGAATGTGGAGCGCGCGTTCCGCAAGAACACGCGCATGGTTTATGTGGAGACGCCGACGAATCCGTTGATGCGATTGAGCGATTTGGAGGAGATCAGCAAGATTTGCCGGCGCAAGAAGGCTGAGTTAGTGGTGGACAATACTTTTATGTCGCCGTATTTTCAACAACCGCTGGCGCTGGGCGCGGACATGGTGGTGCACTCGACTACCAAATTTTTGAATGGCCATAGCGACGGGCTGGG
>PKVZ01000097.1:0-8758 GCA_003131635.1 Acidobacteriaceae bacterium | reverse complement strand
AAGCAGCAGATGAGCGGATTCGGATCGATGATTACGTTTGAAACCGGGTCGCTGAAGAATGCCAACCGGATGCTGAAGAAACTGCAAGTTTGTTCTTTGGGAGAATCGCTGGGAGGAGTGGAGACGCTGATCTCGCATCCGGCGACGATGACGCACGCGGCGCTGGGCGAGAAAGGGCGTAAGGCGATTGGAATTACGGATGGGCTGGTGCGGATTTCAGTGGGGATCGAGGACTTGCAGGATATTCTGGATGATCTGGAAATGGGGCTGGCTGCAATATAGAAAGCTTTTGGCCAGGGGTTTGCACTGATCTAGCACGGATAAAACTATTCTTGGAATTACTCTTCTCCGACGACAGATTCCGCGATCCATTGGAGGTAGTTCGGTGCTCCATCTTCGACGTTCAGGCAGACGCATTCTGGCAGGTCGTAGGAGTGGAGTTTGGTAATTGCCTGCCGCACTTCTTCAAAGGCTGCAGCTGTCGTCTTGATTACTAAGAGCCATTCGCGAGCTTCTTCGACCTTCCCTTGCCAGCGATAGATGGACGAGACTTGCGGGACTATGTTGACGCACGCGGCGATGCGGCTTTCCACCAGATGGCGGGCGATCTTGCGGGCTTCTTCCTCCGAGCCCGCGGTGGTGAGGACGATTCGTTTATCGGTCATATGAAATCAGCCCTTCAGCACTTCGCAATTAGCCGTTAGCAAGTACGATTCAGCACTCAGCCAACTCGCATGGGGAGACTGGCACCTTAAGTGAAGGGAGCAGAAATCATGTTAGCGCAGATAACCAAGTTGGTTCCTTTNNAAGGGTCTGGAAAAGTTGAGCGCGGCGGCCAAGCGATGGATTTTCGAGTAAATAATCCGGGGAGGGTGCGGCGATTTCCGAGTCCGCAGGATGGATTGCGTGCGGTGACGGAGAGAGCGCGGCAGGCGGCGGTGGCTGCGTCGTGGGTGGAGTGGGTGTGTCCGGCGTTCACGCGGCTGTATGGTCTGCGGACAAGGATTGCAACAATCACGGTTGCGTTGCTTGCGGGCTTGCTGTTTGTGCATGTGCTGTTTGGCGCGAATGGGATGATTGTGTACAAAAAGAAACGCGTGGAATACGAAACGCTGCAGAAGCGGATCATGCTAGAGCAGAAGGAAAACGAGCTGTACCGGCAGCAGATTCAGGGCTTGAAGACGGACGAAAAAGCGGTTGAAAAAGAAGCACGCGAGCAGCTGCACTATGCGCGGCCGGGAGAGTATGTATATGTCCCGTCAGCGGCGGCGAATCCCGGGCCGCCAGTAAATAACTCCGCGAAGAAATAGGAGCAAAATGGCAACTTACTTCCTGAAGGTATGACAATCCGAACCTTCGTGTGTGGTATAGTTCCGGAAATCGACGAATCGGTGGGGATGAGTTGCTGCCGGACGCGCGATTAAAATTCCTGCCAAACCAGCGGCTTGGGGCCGCGATAAAAAGGAGAAAACCGGCCATGAGAAAAGTGTTAGTGCTATGTCTTGCGATCTGTTTCGTGTTCGCCCTGACGGCGATGGCGTTTGACGATATGGGGAAGAGCGCCACCATCAACGGATGGGTGAGCGATGACAAATGCGGCGCCAAAGGAGCCAACGATAAGGCCGAGGCGTGCACCAAGAAATGCCTGGACAAGGGTGCGAAGATGGTAATCGTCACCGATAAGGATCAGAAGGTGCTAATGGTGGACAATCCGGATGCGCTGCAGGCGCATATCGGACATCACGTCGCGGTGACCGGAGAAGTGAAAGGCGATAACATTCACGTGGACAGCGCGAAGATGCTTTGAGTTGAGTTAGGGATTTCACAGAGGGCGGCCGTGGCCGCCCTTTTGGTTTTTGGCCGGATTTGTTTATGCGGTCGAGACCGGCGGCGGGACGCGGCCGGGGCAGCCGGCGAGGACGCAG
The DNA here is from genome assembly GCA_003131635.1 of Acidobacteriaceae bacterium. Lineage (GTDB taxonomy): Bacteria > Acidobacteriota > Terriglobia > Terriglobales > Acidobacteriaceae > Sulfotelmatobacter. Next base: position 6,833 of record PKVZ01000097.1, on the reverse strand, counting down.
GCGCTACGAAAAATCTAACGTACTACGCCTTCCAGCGGGGAGCTGGCCGTCGCGTAGAGCTTCCTCTGCATGCGGCCTGCGAGATAGGCTTTGCGTCCGGCGAACACGCCGTGTCGCATGGCCTCGGCCATCAGCACAGGATCCTGGGCGTTAGCGATGCCGGTATTCATGAGGACGGCGTCGGCGCCGAGTTCCATGGCGATGGCGGCATCGGAAGCGGTGCCTACGCCGGCGTCCACGATGAGGGGCACGGCGGCGATCATCTCGCGCAGGATGCGGATGTGAGCCTGGTTTTGAATGCCCATGCCGCTGCCGATGGGAGCACCGAGGGGCATAACCGCGGCGGCGCCGGCGTCGATGAGACGCTTGGCGAAGACGATGTCATCGGAAGTATAAGGCAGAACGGTGAAACCTTCGCTGACCAGTACGCGCGTGGCTTCGAGAGTGGCTTGTACGTCGGGATAGAGCGTGGCTTGGTCGCCGATCACTTCGAGCTTTACCCAATCGGAGAGTCCGACCTCGCGGCCGAGGCGAGCGGCGCGGATGGCCTCGTCTGCGGTGTAGCAGCCGGCGGTGTTAGGGAGCAGGAAATATTTTTTGGGATCGATGTAATCGAGCAGCGATTCTTTGCTGCGGTCGAGGTTGACGCGGCGTACGGCGACGGTAACCATGTCGGCTCCGCTGGCCTCGAGGGCTCGGGCGGTTTCCTGAAAGGATTTATATTTTCCCGTGCCAACGATCAAGCGTGAGCGGAAAGAACGATCGGCGATATGCAGGGCATCAGTCATGATGAGTAATTGTAAACCGCTGACCAGACATGACACTATTATTTGATACGAAAGCAATTTAAGGGCTGGTAGCGTCCGCCCGGACATACAGCTCGTCGATCTGCTTGCGGTAGCGCTCCTCGACCACGCGGCGGCGCAGCTTCATAGTCGGAGTAAGAGCGCCATTCTCCGCGGTAAATTCTTCGGGGACGAGGAGAACGCGTTTTAACTTCTCGAAGCGCGCTAGGTTCTTATTGGTATCTTCCACAATCTCGTCGTAGAGCGCTTGCACTCTGACATTACTTACGAGCTCGACGCGCGAGGAGTACGCGACGTTGTTTTCGCGGGCCCAGTTTTCGAGGAGCGCGAAGTTGGGCGAGATGATGACAAAGGCAAACTTGCGCTTGTCGCCGATGATGGCCGCGGTTCCGACCAAGGGGTTGAGCTTCAGGGAATTTTCGATCGGCTGCGGAGCGATGAATTTTCCGCCTGAAGTCTTGATGAGCTCTTTCTTGCGGTCGGTGACGGAGAGATAGCCATCGGCATCGATGTGGCCGATGTCTCCGGTCTTGAACCAGCCATCTTGAAAAGCGTTCTGAGTTTCGTCGAGACGGTTCCAATATCCCTTGAAGACGGAGGGACCGCGCACCAGAATTTCGCCATCCTGGGCAATGCGGACTTCGAGGTTCGGTAAAATTCTTCCGACCGTGCCGATGCGGTGATTAACGGGCGTGTTGACGGCGATGACGGGAGAAGTTTCGGTTAAACCGTAGCCTTCGTGAATGCGGATGCCGACGGTGGCGTACCATTCCGCAAGTTCGCGGCCCAGGGGCGCGCCTCCGGAGATGAAGGTTTCGACGTTGCCACCCATACCTGCGCGGATTTTCGAAAATACGAGTTTGTTAGCCAGCTTCCAGCTGGCGGAAGTGGGAGTTTCGCCCGCGAGAATTTCTGGCTTGTGGTCGCGACCGACGGAGAGCGCCCAACGGTAAATCGCACGCTTGGGAAATCCGCGGGCGGTCATCTCCGTCTTGGCATAAATTTTTTCGTAGACCCGGGGAACGGAAACGCAGACCGAGGGACGAACCTCCAGCAAAGTCTCGGGAAGGTGTTCGAGAAAGGGGCAGTAGGCCAGAGTGACGCCATGATACAGCATGGCGAGATCCACGTGGCGCGCGGTAACGTGCGACAGGGGAAGAAACGAAATGCTGACCAGGCCGGCGCGCATGTCGAACCCGAGCATTGAACAGTTGATGTTGGACGCCATGTTGCCGTGGGTCAGCATGGCGCCTTTTGAAGTTCCCGTGGTACCGGAGGTGTAGATGATGGTGGCGAGATCGTCGGGCTGGATGGAGCGGGCGAAGGACTCGGTACGGGCGTCGAGGGCAGTGGGCCCCTGGTTAATGAATTGATCCATGAGCAGGCAGGTTGCAGCGAGATCGCTGGGAATTTGGAGATGATCCATGACCACGATTTTCTGAATTTGAGTCTGGGGAAGAATTGCGAGGACCTTGCGCAGTTGATGCTCGGTGGATACGAAAATCACGGTAGTGCCGGAATCACTCAGAGTGTAGGCGGTTTGCTCCGGGGTCAATGTGGCATAGACGGGGACGGTGACGGCGCCGAGCAGCAGGATGGCGAAATCGGCGGTGGACCATTCGGGACGATTCTCGCTAAGGATGGCGATGCGGTCGCCCTGGTGGATGCCCCATTCCTGCAACGCGTGCGCGGTTCGGGCGACGTTGCGGCGGAAGTCGGACGAAGAGATGGGCAGCCACTTTCCATGTTGACGGTGCAGCATGGCGCGGTCGAGATTGCGTTTGGCGGCGGCGAAGAAAACATCGTTTAGTGTGGCAAGGCTCATGGCGGCGTGGTTTGGTCTGAAACTGAATTTACTGGTTTTGGGCTCGATTCGGCAATGCGAAAAGGTGGGGTGATGTTATTGTCTGGCATCCTCGAAATTACAATGTTTTTCGCTTGAGTGAGCTATCATTCGGGCAGGAGGAACGCGATGCAGAAAAAACTTTCGAATGTGTTGGCGGCGTCGTTGCTTTCCGGCGTGCTGGCGGTCAGCAGCGTGGGATCGATGGCCGCGCAGACCAAGCCAGGAGCAGGCGAGACGCCGGCGCTACAAATGCCGAAGGTGGGAGAAATGGCGCCGGATTTCACACTGAAATATTTTGACGGGAGCGACCTGAAGGATGTTTCCCTGAGCCAGTATCGAGGGAAGAAGAATGTGGTGGTGGCATTCTTTATTTTTGCTTTCACCGGGGGCTGAACGAAACAAATGAAAGCTCTCCAGCAGGATTTGAAACGGCTGGAAGCTACCGATACCCAGGTCCTGGGTGTGAGCATGGATAGCGCCTTCGCTGACAAAGCATTCGCCGACCAAATTGGAGTTACGTTTCCGCTATTGAGCGATTGGGGAGGGGAAGTGACGCGGCAGTATGGAATTTACGTGGATAAATATAAGGCGGCACGGCGGGTGAATTTTCTGATTGGGAAAGATGGGAAGATTTTGGAAGAGCAAGTGGATAAGGATGCGATCGATCCGACAAAGATTGTGGATACGTGTGAGCGGCCGAAGCTGAAGAATTGAGTCAATGCACTAAAGCTGCCGGTTTCCGTTGGCTTTGCTCGGAGCGCTTGAGAGCTGCGCCTCCCAAAGGCACGCGGGCGAGGGCGCCCGCGCCACACTACTGCTCTTTCCGCGTGGCTTCAGGCGGTGGGGAGTTCGAAGGAGAAGACTGAGCCGCGGCCGAGCTGGCTGGTCACGCTGACGGCTCCGTTGTGCGCTTCCACGATCGCTTTGGCGATGGCTAAACCCATGCCCGTGCCTTGCACACTGTAGCGTTGGTCGCGTCCGCGGTAGAACTTGTCGAAGACCAGCGACTGCTCGAAGTCGTCGATGCCGTGTCCGTGATCGGTGACGCTGGTGATAATGCGGTCGCCACGGCGTTCGGCGGTGATAGTAATGGAGGCGTCAGGCGGAGAATACTTGGCGGCGTTCTCGAGTAGTTGCTTGAGAACTTCGGCGATGCGGTCGGAATCCACGCGCACCTTGGGCAGCGATGCGGGCACGCGTACATCCAGAGGATGCTGTGCGAGAACTGTTCTGGAATCTTCCACCGCCGATTCGATCACGGTGGCGATATCCACGGGTGCGATGTGCAGTTCGACCTTGTGGGCATCGAGTTGGGCCATTTCGGTGGCTTCGCCGACCAGGCGGTCGAGGCGATCGGTTTCCTCATTGATAACGGTCAATAATTCCCTGCGCTGGGCCTCGTCCAGGTTGTAATCGGAGAGCAAACCTGTGACTGCGGCCTTGATGCCGGTGAGCGGGGTCCGCAGTTCATGGGTGACGGAATCGAGCAGGACGGCGCGCAGGTTCTCGCTTTGATGCGCGGCTTCGGTCTGAGAAAGTTTTTCCATGGCTCCGGCGCGCTCAATGGCGATGCCGATCATGCTGCCGAGGGCCTCGAGAGTGGCGCGGGAAAGAGCAGGACCGGCAATGCCGACGGCTCCGGTTGTGCGTGTGCCCAGGTGCAATGGGGTGAGCGAGATTCCGCGCTTGGGATCGATGACCGGCTCGCCGCGCGAACTTACCATTTGAAGATCGTGCAGTGGAAACCAGGTCTCTTTCGGATCGGTGCGGTAGACCTGCTGAGAACTGAGCAGGTAGATAGCTGCAGCTTTGGCGCCGAATCCATCACAGACATAGGCGGGAATCGCATTCAATAATTCGGCCACGTTGTCGGTGGCAAGAAGGCGCTGACTGAAGGCGTAAAGGCGCTCCACATCGCGGCGGCGCTGAATGGCGTCGGCAGTTTGGCGGCGGGCGCGGTCGGCGAGTTGGCTGGCGATGCCGGCGGTCACGAGAAACGCGAAGAGGGCCACCCAGTTTTGCGGGTCCGCGACCGTGAAAGTTCCGATGGGAGGAAGAAAATAATAATTGAAGGCGAGGGTGGCGATTATGGCAAGAAAAACGGAGAAGCGAAATCCCCAGTATGCGGCCACCCACAGCACCATCAGCAAGAATGTTAGCGCGACGGTGGTGGGATTTACGTGGACGATGCGGCGGTAGATTTGTGCAACAAGTTCGGCGGCTGCAAGGCAGGCGATGTAGCGGAACACGTGTTGTGGCCGGCCGGGTTTCACGGGCACGATTGTAACGGAAGTGAAGCAAAAAGGCTTTTCACCACAGAGTCACAAAGACACAGAGAAAACCTCTAAAATCATTCTGGTTTTTTCCTTTGTCTTTCTCTGTGTCTCTGTGACTCTGTGGTGAGGGCTCTTGACCGTTCGGATCAGACTCAGATTCGACAATTGCTGCGCGGACGTGGAGAATAGCGGCGATGGCTAAGAGTCCTGAAGAATGGCTTAAGGAAGTGGACACCCAGCGCCGGCCGGCTGTGTTCAAGCTGTTTCTGGGTTATGCCCCGGGCGTTGGCAAAACTTATGCCATGCTGAGCGAGGGTGTACGGCGGGCCAGCCGGGGCGAAGAAGTTGTGATCGGAGTGGTGGAAACGCACGGGCGCAAGCCGATCATGGAACTATCGTCGCGGCTGGAGACGGTTCCGCGAAAGAAGTTGGAATACAAATCGACCATCTTCGAAGAGATGGACGTGGACGCTATCCTGGCGCGCAAGCCGCACGTCGTGCTGGTGGATGAGTTGGCGCATACCAACATTGAAGGCAGCAAGCACGCCAAGCGCTATGAAGATGTGTTTGAGTTGCTGGATGCGGGGATTGACGTAGTTTCTACCCTGAACGTGCAGCACATTGAGAGCCTGGCGCCGACGATTCGCGGTCTCACCGGAGTGCAGGTGCGCGAGACGGTGCCGGATTGGGTGATCCGGCGGGCGGGCGAAATTGTGATGGCCGACTTGACGCCGCAGGCGCTGCAGACACGCATGCGGCGTGGAGATATCTATCCTCTGGAGCGCGTGGAGCGGGCGCTGGCGAATTTTTTTCGGAACCAGAACCTGGTGGCGTTGCGGGAACTGGCTTTGCGGCAGGTTACGCAGGCAGTCGACCGCACGCTTTCGGAATTGAAAACCGAGGACGGTCAACTGCTGCAGGTACGGGAGCGGATTGCGGTGTGCATCAGTTCGAATCCGGCGGCGCAGTATTTGATCGCGCGTGGGGTGCGCATGGCGCAGGCGCTGGACGGCGATTTCTTTGTGCTGTACGTGGACACCGGCGCGGACGAGAGCGACGAGAACCAGCGAACCCTGGCTGACAACGTGCGCTTCGCGGAGAGTGTGGGCGCAAAGGTGGTGAAAACCGAGGGCAAGGTGGTTGCGGAAAAGGTTGCGGAATTCGTCCGTGAGAATCACATTACGCAGGTGGTTTTCGGGCGGTCGGCCACGAAAGGGTGGAAGAGATATTTCTATCTATCGGCAATTCATAAGTTTCTGCGCGACACACCCGCGGTGGATGTCCACATCGTGACCCAGGAAATGCGGTGAGTGAGATGGCGAACGAGCACCGGCGAATCCTGGTAGTGGATGATGAGGCGCAAATCACGCGCGTTTTGCGCACAACGCTTTCCGCGCAGGGGTATGACATCCGTGTAGCTAACGACGGAGAGATGGCGCTGGAGTTGATGAAGAACTGGACGCCGCACGTGTTGATCACGGACCTGGCTATGCCGAATTTGGATGGCGTGGGGCTGTGCCGGCAGGTGCGGCAAATGTCACAGGTGCCGATTATTGTGTTGTCGGTGCGCGGACAAGATCGCTCGAAAGTGGAAGCGCTGGATGCCGGCGCCGATGACTATGTAACCAAGCCTTTCAGCATGAACGAATTGCTGGCGCGGATTCGGGCGCAATTGCGGCGGACGCCTACAGCCGAGGAACAGGCCAGCGCGATTATTGCGGGAGACTTTTCCATCGATCTGGATGCCCGTTCGGTGAAGGTGCGAGGACAGGAAGTTCATCTCACGCCGAAGGAATTTGATTTGCTGGTTTATTTGGCGCGGCGTCCAGGGAAGGTGGTGACGCACCGTACGCTGCTGGCAGCGATTTGGGGGCCGAATAGTACCGAGCAGCCGGAATACTTGCG
>PKVZ01000129.1 GCA_003131635.1 Acidobacteriaceae bacterium | reverse complement strand
GTTTTCCATGCGTCCATCTTTTATCCAAAGTTCTTCGGAGTATTGCGGATCGATGGAAATCGCAGTGGGCACATTCTTGAATTGCGGCCGGATCAGCGTCAATCCGGCTTCGTGTTCTCGGATCGCCGCTTCCCGCTGATCCTCAAACGTAGCGTCGATCAGCGTAAACTGCCACCCAGGAGAAGGTTTGCGGGTCCAGATGCCATACTGACCTCCATAAAAATGCACGTCTTGAGCGACGTTGCCACCATCGTGAATCCCCGCAAGACCCGAGCCGATGTGAAAATCCATGTGCGCCAGAAAGCAATGCTGTGCGTAATGAGCGCGTATTCCCACAGCGCCTGGATTTCCCGACTGAATTTCAAAGTCGATGTTGCTGATTGCGGAATAGAACGTTCCTGGGTTCGCATCGGGTGGCGGGTCGTTGGCATGGGGACGCGCGCCCGCGAAGAACACCATATAAGCGGGCCCTTGCTGAAAACCCGGCGTGTTTGCCGCAAGCACGAAAGCGGGCCGCGTTTTGCCAAAGCCGATCAGCCGAATTCCCGGCCAGATATAAATAGTCTTAGTCAAACGATAGCGGCCAGTCGGAATGAACAGAATGCCCTGATTCGTCTTCTCCTGAACCGTATTGATGGCTTGCTGCAGGACGGCGGAATCATCTGCGATTCCATCACTTTTCACTGGGAAACGATCCTGCGTAAGATAAATTGCTCGCGGATCGTCCAGGCGGGCTGCGTAGTAGGAGCCGGCGAACAGAGGAACCACCGATGAAAACATCGCAAGTGCAAGAATGATCTTCATTATCGGACGCCCACTAAACGCACATCGAGCTCTAAACGCACATCGAGTTTCCAGGTGTTGGCTTGGTCAATCTCGCGCTCTAGATCCGGCCACTCGAACACGCGATGCAGCAGGAGCACCCAAAGTAACGGATCGCGTGTTTCCTTCCGGGATGAGCCCTATTGCTTGGGACCCGCATCGTCGTTTTCGCCCATGCCTGACTCCTCATGCAAGTCGCGATAAATTGCTCGCAACTTTTCCTTCATCTGCTTATATTTCTGAAACTCTTCCAACTCGTGTTTAGCTTCCGCGGTGCGTCCCGTTTGCCGATATACCGCACTCAGGCGGAAATGAGCCAGCGCGCTGGTGGGTTCTACCTGGAGGGCATGCAGCAGAAGTGGCTCAGCTTTTCGCGGTTGATCCAAGGTCATAAAAACTTTCGCCAAGCCAATACCTGCCTCGGGGTCATCCGGCTTCAGCTGTAACGCGTGGTTGAAACGCTGGCTAGCTTCCTTCAAATCGTCCCTCTGAAGAGCCATATCGCCCAGCCTGCATTCCGCCTGTTCATCCGAAGGATTAACCTCCAATGCTGCCTTGTACTCTTTTTCCGCTTCTTGCCGGCCTTCTGTAGTCGACAAAGTGTTGAGCATATCGGCCAGCTCGAAATGGAGTCCCGGCAGCTGCGGATCGATCTTAAGTGCGGCCCGGTAATTTTCAATCGCTTCCGCAGTGTTCCCGCGCTTCGCCAGTTCGTGCGCCATCGCCTGATGCATCCGGGCGGAATTCGGGTCCACCACGGACAGGCTGAGCAGGGACTCGGCGACAAGATCGGAATAGACTCGGTAAGCGGTGTAGAGCACAGCTTCATTCGTTGGGTCCAGCTTCCGCAGAGCGCTCACCATCGCCGCCGCTTTATCCAGATCGCCCGTCCCTGAGTAAATCTCTACCAACTCCATCCCAGCCTCAATCCGGATTTTTTCTTCCTTCACTTTGGGAAATGCCTGCTCCAAATCGTGGCGGCTGGCGTCGATGTCGCCCGCGCGCTTTTCGCCGATGCCCAGCAGAGCCTGAATTTTCCATAAAGTAGGCTTCAGTTTCAGCGCGGCGCGGAGTTGAGGTATTGCATCCCCATACGCGCCCTGGAAGAACAGGATCACGCCAAGGTTGCCGCGCGCATCCACGTTATTCGGGTCGAGGGCAACAATAGCCTTAAATTCGGGCGCCGCAAGTTCAGGCTTGTTCTCCTTTAGATATTCCGCGGCCTGGCGGGCGTGCGATTCGATCTGCTGCTGGCGGCTCGGACTCGATTGGGAGAAACCCGACTGCAATCCCAGACAGAGAAGCATCCACAACAAGACAACGAACTTTTTTGTCCTCATGTCACGATTGTACGGTGGACAATTCCCGCTCGCCCACGCAGACAGAAGGACGGCAGCGCGCCGCCGTCCTTCTGTGTTTCGTTACGCGAGCGCCGTTAGAAGAATAGCCGCGCGCCCAGTTGGATCGTACGTGGCCCGTTCGAGACGTTCGTGATAGCGCCCACGCTCGAACTATTCATGTCATTGGTCGGCAGTGAGAAGCTCGGATGGTTCAGGACGTTAACGAAGTCTCCGCGAAGTGTGAGCCCAGCTCGTTCCTTGTAGTGCCAGGTCTTCGCCAGAGACAGGTTGATATCAGACAGTTTTGGCCCGAAGAGCGTGTTTCTGCGTCCGTACCCGAACGCCCCGTTGCCCTGCACGGCTGGGGTCTCAAAGCCTGCAGGGTTGAACCAGCAGGTCACGGTGTGTACCGCCGCGCCATTGGCGCAGGTGCCTGAGTTGGGGGAGGTACCTGTGGGGTTGGCAAATACATTGCCGGCCTGCGAATAGTCGTTAACACCGCTGTCCAACACCGTGAACGGAGTGCCGTCCTGGTAGATAAACGTCCCCGATATGCGCCATCCGCCAAGCACACCGTCGAGGATAGCATTCTGGTTCATAAAGGGCTTGCCCATGCCAAACGGCAGTTCGTATACCGCGGTTCCTTTGAGCGCTTGCGGAATGTCGAAGTTCGAGTTGCCGTAGTTAGAGGAGGGATTGTTTCCGATTTGCCAAACCTGTTGCCCGGCGGTGCTGCCCCATCCGGCCGAGTCCTGATCATCCAGCATATGCGACCAGGCATAGTTGACATCGAAGGTCAGCCCGTAGGAATAACGCTTCCGCACGTCGAGTTGCAACGAATCGTAGTTGGAGATGCCGTTGAAGTTTGAGCCACCAAGGCCTCCAAACGCCGGATATGGACGCGCGCAAGTGCTGGGGTTCGCAGCGATGGACGCGGGTGTTGCCCCGTTACAGGCAGACACATCGTTCGAGTTCAGCAGGGCCGGGTTGGTGATTTGGTTCGCGTCGGTGACGTATTGCAGATTCGCCGCGTGACTGCCGACGTAAGTGGCCGACACCGCATAGTTCCTCGCGAACTGGTGTTCGACGGAGAGGTTCCATTCCCAGATCTCTCCCGGCCGGATGTTATAGGGTTCGTTAGGTGGACTAAAGACGGGATTGGTGGTGTAGGACGCCGGGTTCTTCGAGCCCTGAATGTAAGGCAGTGCGTTGGCCATCATCGCAGCGCTCGAGCTTAAATAGAGCGGGGTAGTGTTGCCGGTGCCGGAAATCCAGCCCGTGTCCCCGGCGGCACTGTCAGGGTCGCTGATGTTGCCCTGAGAGGTAGCGCCGAAGCCCATCTGCGCACCGCCCTCACCACCATAGAGATCCATGCTGTAGTTGTAGGCGAAGAACCCTATACCGCCTCGGAAGACCGTGTCGTTCTTGACCGACCAGGCAAAGCCTACCCGAGGGAGGAAGATGTTCCAAACCGGCTTCTGCAAGGTCGTTCGGTTATCCTGAGGGGCAATCCATATCGAGCCTAGGGTGCCCGCGAAGGGGCCGGAGGTATTGACGAGATTCTGGTCGAAATCGCCAAGTTTATTCTGTACCTCGCTCATGCCCGTGTTCCCCTCCCAGCGCAAGCCGAGGTTGACGGTGAGATTGGGCTTGATTTTCCAGTCGTCTTGAACGAAGGCCTGCGGGCTCTTCAGCCGCATGCCCGTCAGGCCCTGATTGTTCGCGGCCCAGGACTGGACGTTGCCGAGCAGGTAATCCGCGAAGCCCGAGCCCGCGGTTCCGGTATTCAGCGTTGTTACGCCTTTGGTGGTTTGTACGCCTGCGGTGTATTGTCCGCTAAAACCGTAGTTGCCGGCGCTGTTGGAGCCCCAGGCCGTGGTGTTGCCCTCGGCCATCAACACCTCAATTCCGAAATGCAGAACGTGCCTGCCCTTGACCAGCGTCACCATATCGGAGGGGTCAAACGAGTTCTCGATGTAAATGGCGTCCGTGGCGGGCGACAAGACGCTTACCGCGCTCGGGCCGCCGAAACTACCATAAATGCTTGAGTTGCCGATGAAGGGGAGTTGGTTAAAATGGGTACCTTGCAGGCCAAATGCCGTTGCGGGGTTCAACCCGATGGACTGGGATTGGAACCAGTTGCCTTGCTTGGTATAACCCATCCGGATTTCGTTGACGATCGTCGGCGTGATCGTCCACACGTCGCTGACCTGCGTGTTCCAACCGTCCACGTCCCCGCTACCGCAATTCAGCGGGCAGTTGAACAGGCCGTTGTCGACCCCGGGGTTATCCTTCTGGCTAATTGAGAAGTTGATGCGGTTGTTCTGGCTCAGATTGTAGTCCAAGCGCCCAAAATATCGGTGAACCGGGGCGGGATTGGTATGCGCGAGGTAGAGGTTATTTGTGCACTCGTTCTGGTACGGAGGGGCCGCGCATGTTCCTACCCCTTGCGGTGCGGTGGGCCAGCCATACTTAGAAGTCATAATGGCCGCCGCCACAGGGTCCATCCGGTTCGCCGGGATGATGTTATTGGGGAACTGCGTCCGGCTCAATGTCGCGCCCGACCCGGTTGTGGTGAGCGGGTCATAAATGGGGTACATGCCGGTGAAATCACCCGCCTCCATGGCGGCCGTAGGAACCGTAACGAAGCCGTTCGACGCGCTGTTATTGACGATCCTGTCTATGTCGAAGAAGAAAAAGAGCTTGTTCTTGAGAATAGGCCCGCCGACGGAGGCGCCAAACTGGTCGTACCGCAAATACGGCACTTGAGACGCCGGGTTAGGAATTTCCGGGCCCGAGGGGTTCAGGGGGTTTGTGATCAACTTAGGCGCCTGATTATTGAAATAGCCGTTGGCGTTTAGAAAGTTCTGCGAGAAAAACTCATAACCGGACCCATGCCAACCGTTGGTTCCACTCTTGCTGATCTGGTTGAACATGACGCCGCCCATGCCGTATTGCGCCGAGAAGGAAGAGGTGTTGATCTGAACCTCCTGAACGGTCTCGAGGATCTCGTCGTCGTTGTTGTAGCTCGCCGGCAGTAAGGTGCTGGCCCCGTCCTGAAGGAAGTTGCCGAAGTTCGGCAGGTTGCCGTTGATGGAAACCGCGTCGCCGGCATTCCAGGCGCCCCCGGCCTGCGAGACCCGCCCGTTTGTAGTGCCTGAAGCGCCCGCCAGATAGATGTTGAAAGCAGCCCAGTCTGCGCCGGTGATCCCGCCCCCCGACTGGGGCAGCTCTGAAATGCTTTTGGAATCCATAATGGCACCCTGCTGGCCGGTTTCGGTCTCCAGGAGCGGCGCGCCTTCGGCGGTCACGGTTATCGTTTCCGTTATCGAGCCAACGTCCAGGCTGGCGTTTTCCGTGATCACGTCGACCTGCAGCGTGATCGGGCCGCGCACCAGCTTCTTAAAGCCCTTGGCGGTGAAGCTGATTTTGTAGTTTCCGGCGGGAGTGGAGACCGTATCGTAGATACCGTCCTGGTTCGTGACAAAATCCTTCGTCTCTCCAGTGTCGACGTTGGCGAGGGTAACGGTGACGCCCGGCACCACGGCTCCCGCCGCCGACACCGTGCCGCGAATCTCACCCGTGTTTCTGCTCTGGGGAAATGCGAGTGCGGCCGCGAACAACAGAAAACAACAAGCAGATGCCCAGCGAACGAAGCTCGTCATGGAGTTCCTCCACCTCAGAAGTGAATGCCACACCCTCGCAAGAGACCCAAAAAGAGACGATAGACAATCGGTTGTCTAGTACAAATCTATTACGGGAAAGGACATTACAATTGCAACGCACGAATTGTCAAGATAATTTTACAAAAACAAAAATTGAGGCAAATCGATTTTCTTAGGTATGGCGCGAGGGTGGCCGCATAGCGTGGGAGCGAGGTGAGGCCCAAGAAACTGCAATCCGATTAGGTAAGAGCTCCCGACGATTCAACCGAACTGACTCCGGCACTTCCGGATCGGGCCCCGTTCGCAGTTTGCCAGCTCCGTCCGAATCCGGACTCGGTGACTCGAATCGGACGCCGGCGCGAGAGTTTAACGTGAAGGGCGATCTGATTCGCAGAAAACAAAGGACTTCTCTTGCGGCCGGTTGGACTACGAAGGCACCTTAATCAGCTTGCTGGGCAATTGATGGGCCCTGGGTTTCGCCGCTTGTCGGCGTAGTTCCAGAAACCTGCGATAGGCCGCCGGCACGTTGTGCGAACGGCACTGAGACGTGTCCGGCCGGGCCAGGCGTCCCTGGAAAACCGAGACGGTTGCGGCCGGTACCCGTTCCGCGTGCGAATCTTGTATCCCTTCGGATGGTCGCCCACCAGTTTTACCGTGATCGCGCGCCAACCAGAGTTGGGATTTGGCTTCGGATAGTAGCTTAGCGAATAAAGATGCGCCAAATCGTCCCGGACAGAGGCAAATGCCCGGTGTTCGTCTCTCCAATTCTTGGCAAAGTAGGCCTTACCACCCGTGGCCGCAGTCATGCGATCAAATACCGCGGTCGAGAGAGGCTCCAATTTCGCCTCTTGAGTGCTGATCATGTATATAGAAACCCCAGCGGACTGGGCGAATTCTGCGACATCCTCGGGTGGTACTACGCTGGAGTTGTCCGGGCCGTTTGAAAACACCACTACGACCTTACGGCCTTTGTATTCAGTCGCATCTTTCAGCGTCAGCAATAGGGTGTTATAAAGTGCGGCTTCGTCTCCGGCCACCGTCGAGCGCACAGCGCGCAAAACTTGCGCCCGGTCGGAGGTCAGAGTGGCGGCTCGGGAGAGATCGCGGCTGTAGGAATAGAACGCGATCTTGTCCGCGGTTCCCAGAGAACGAACGAACTCGGAGATCGCATCCTGGGCAAAGACAAAGCCCCGATACATGTAATTGCTGGTATCAAACAGAACAAAAACATTGGCGCCGGCCACCAACGTGTCAAGAGTTTGAGGTGCATCCCCGGCAGAACGTCCCCCGCTCAGATCAGGGGCGGGATCTGCCGAGCCTTTGGGCTCCATTAGACTAAGAGCCGGTTCGTTGCCTTCCGCGAAGGTGGCCATTTTCTGGGCAATGCCATCCTCAACGATGGAAAAATCCTGGGGTCGAAGACCCGTAACGTAGTTTCCGTTCCTGTCAGTCACCGCGACGTTCAGCTGTACCAGGTTGACGACAACGTGAAGATCGGGGCTCTCTTGGGCTTCGAGTCCCGTTCCATAGCCAGCGAATAAACCCGCAAACAAACAAAGAGAAACAGACAGAAGGGATTTCCGTAGCATGATTCCTGAGTTCCTACTCTGCGAACCCGTCCGGTGGGTCGCCGAATTACGTCACCAAATTCACCACAAAGTACTCACGGCCGGGGCGCGCCCGTGCTCGTAAGCGCCGCTATCTTGCCGCTCCGAAACTCTTCGGCCGTTTCGTGCATGGCGCGAACGAGCGCTGGCCAGTCTTCCAAATCGGTCGCGAAAATCTTCTCGACCATGGATCGGGTCAACTCCGGTACCAGATGGTTCAGCGTCACAGCCGAAAGACCGGTTTCATCGGCCAAGCGAGCCCAGTACAGATTGGGCGAATCCCAAGACTCCGCTAGCAAACGGCTGGAGTAGCCCACGTACGTGGGCAGAGGTCCAACATTCAGCAGTTCGCTGCCGTAGGTTTGAGCCAAGATGGGATGCGGCACACCAAAATCGTGCGACAAACGCTTCCAGTTGACCTGTTCGGGATACTGGCGAGAAAGAGTTTGCAATTCCTGGCTGGCCGTTCCCCAAGGACCGGTTTCTTCGGGATACCTGCGCTGAAACTCTGCTGTCAGATAGAACGTGTCTGCGGGCGTCATTTGTGGGACTATCTCCGAGGCGTGGCCGGCCCGTAGAGCTTGCTCAACTTGCACCGACCGCCGAGGATTCACCCGATCCGATAGGATGGTGATCACCTTGCTGCGCACCTCCTCATCCTTTGCGGAAGCATTCAGGAGTTCCTCCCCCGCTCGCTGATATAGAGCGACTGCGTGAAGCTCGTTCTGGCTGACATCCCACCAGCGCGGCAAGATCGCACCGGTCAACAGAGCCGGCGTCAGTTCCTTCCAGATGAGAGCTTGAACGCTCTGCGGCGAAATAAAGTCCTCTTCGAGATCGGCAAGAACATAGGGCAAATCGGCAAGAGAGCCGACGAAATGGGCGCCTCCCCCAGCCGGGGAACCTTGACCGATGAGCAGCGGGGCCTGCCAAACTGTCTTTAACCCACCGACCGTGTCGGCGGAAAAATCGTGGGAGCGCACGAGCAGGGGATTGCTGTGCAGAGCTTGGGCGCCGGGTGGCTCATAGTAGGCGTAGTTCAGACCGACAAGCGTGTCCCGCAGGAAAGAAGCGAGTTGGCCGCGAGCCTCTTCCAATTGTGCGGACGAAGGCGCGGGAGACTTGAGTACTCTTGCGAGGTCGGTTCGCATCTCCACGTCGGTGTGATGGTTGTTATAAACTCCCGCCGCCCATTCCGATCTCTCCCCGCTGGTGAAAATCGGCCGCGGCATCTGGAATTCGCGTATTTCCCCAGCCTCATGCAGCACGAACTCTTCCAGCGGTTTGCCTTGAGCCTTTTCGCTCAAGGCATCGCCCAACGCAAGTACTGTGTCCAGCGAAACCAGTCGCTGGCCGTCCATTACAGAACGGATTCTGCGGGCAAGCTCCTGGTGGATCCTCATTCCTTCCGCGGTCGTCTGGCGTGGGCCCGCCAGCAACTCGATGATTTCATCCTGAGAAACTCTCGCCTCGCCATTGGCAAATCGAAACAGTTCTCCAAGAGAAGCGCGCCCTGCGTTATACACCTGAGGCGCCGATCGGATTTTGGCGAAGGGCTTGATCACTTCCAGCCACGAATCATTCAGCCGCTCCCCGGGGATCTCCCCCTGCCGTGCCAGGATCTGCCAGATCCCGACATTCGCCTG
The DNA here is from genome assembly GCA_003131635.1 of Acidobacteriaceae bacterium. Taxonomy (GTDB): domain Bacteria; phylum Acidobacteriota; class Terriglobia; order Terriglobales; family Acidobacteriaceae; genus Sulfotelmatobacter. The sequence continues at coordinate 3,365 of PKVZ01000129.1, read as the reverse complement.
AAAAACACCGAGCGCGTTGCCACGTACGGCATTGGGGACTGTTTCCAGGGCTTCAGCTGTGTTCAGAAACAGGATAATGGATGTGTCATTCAACTCTTGAAACTCGGAGAAGATCCGGTACTGATCGCTAAACTTGTCGAATTTTTGGGCCAACAGGCGCACCGTGGCGGGAGCCAGGCGATGTTCGGGAGATCGTCGGCTCTCAAGCGCGCTGATCGCGAGGTAGATCTGCAGCGGGCCGTCATCGGTCACGGCCCGGGAGAGCGCGAACATGCTTTGCACAAGCTCATCGGGACTGGTTAGGCGGTTGTTATGCCTGCGCCACTCACGCACCACGTGTGAGTCGTTCTTCTGCAGAAGAATCTCATTCCAAACCTCGATATTTCCAGGAACAAGCGGTTCGCCGCTGGGCTCGCGCTGCAGCCGGGTAACCAAAAGCAGCAGCGCAGGAGCCGGTCTGAACGCACCGATTGTCGCGCCAGCCGAAGGATCTGCAGCTCGCAGAGCTTCGTAGAAAAGCCGCAGTCGATGCTCGTCCGTGAAATATGCCTGCTCACTTCTGCTCACCCGGGAAAGCACGTCAAAATAAGCGGTCAGCCAACCTTTGCCGCCGGCGAGCAATCGTTGGACGAAAGCAGCCGGTGATTCCGGGCTGGCCCCCACCAAATCCTTCCACGCAGATTCCGCCTGCGGCCCTCCCGGAACGACTACACGCCCCGCAGGGATGCAGATGTGGCTCCCGTAAAAATCAAGGACTGCGGCGTACGGCAGCAGTTTCCTGATCCCAATCGCCCGCTGCAAAACCTTATCGGTTTCAGGATCGAGTTTGGATAGCGCCCAATACAGGCGTGCTACAGCTGGGTCGTTCAGGATTGTATCGATCAGATCCTTGCTGGCTTCCTTGTAGTTCTTCCTGCTGGCCATAGTCCAGTCGCCCGCGGCGAACAGCACTGGAACGGGGGAACCAGCGTACGGGTACTCGAAAGGTTTGCCTCCTTGCAGCGTCTGCTCCAGTTCAGGTAGAGGAAACCCGGAATCGATCGTAAGGAAAGCCCTTTCGGAATCCGCCGTCTGCAAGGATGTATTAGGTGCTCCACAGTTTGGCCGGGTCCGATAACCGAGGATGGTCAAAAGCGGTTTCGCGTCATCACAATTTGAAACGCGAATCATGCCATTACTTGCGGCGGCGAGGTTTGACAGTTCCCGGGCCTGGACCACATACCGGCTCAGCAGGAGGAGAAACTCAGTCTTCTTAGAGCTCTCATAGCCTTCCATGAACACGTTCCTGCCCAGTAAAGGCAGCACTTCTTCCGGCGCAATCTTTTGACTGATACCCGCCATGCGCAGAAACGAGCGCAACGGACCTGGGATCATGAACTGCGACGAGTTCGTGACCGGTTCGTCTGGCGGAGAGATTGCTGCCGCCTCAGACGGGTTCGAAACACCTGAGTTAGAAAGATCTCCGGCGTTGGCAGATAAACAACAGCAAGAGAAGATTGAAGCCACTGCGAGGATGGAGAGCCAAAGAGGGAATTTCACGGCTGGTTTCCTCTTCGAGCCGGCTACAACTAACGCAACCCAGAGTTCGTCGCGGAGAGCAGGGATTGTGATTTATCCGCGAAACTGAGTCGCGCCCCATTTTCGAGTTGTGATTCCGGCCCCTGATTCCAAATTCCAATGCCCGCCACAATAACCTATGCTTCTCAATTATCCAAGCAATTTCGTCAGTACTTGCATGGTTTTATTTTTACGTGAGTATCACGTAGGGAAGAAACCCCATGCTGCCGAACCAATTCAATTGAAAATTTGTTAAGACCATTATGGGAAAGTGGACTCCCCCTGGAAGCTTAGGACCGTGGTAGATCACGCTGGCTAACCCAAACTGGGATCTTCCGCTCTGCAGCTTAAGGAGCGATCGGGAAGTGAAAAGAAAAACGCGAACGGCGGAAACGGTCAACGGACGCGGGTTTCAGCGGATTTCCTTCCAACAACAATAAACAACATCCCCTTGCGCCAGCGGAGGTAAGTGATTGCAAGAACTGGTGAGCGCGGCAGGGCTCGAACCTGCGACCCATGCCTTAAAAGGGCATTGCTCTACCAACTGAGCTACGCGCCCATCCTTGCTCAAATAGTTTACCATTGGCCTGCGTAAGACCTTGCTACGACAGTTTGGTATGAATGATGGAGGATAGCATCAAACTAAACATGGATGCCCACAAATCTCGTCAATATAGGCCGGGTCAGGGCTCGGTGCCAATCACATGACGCAAGTCGCAGGGAACGCTCCCCTCATCGGTGTGGATGTGGGCGGTACAAAAGTGGCTGCCGGTCTGGTGAGTGCTGCCGGCGAAATCACCAGCCAGACGCGCGTTCCTATGGCAGCCAATGACGCCGCCGCCGGTTTGGCCGCTGTGATTTCGGCGATCGATTGGGTGCGGGCCGCCCATTCTAGCTCCTGCAAAGAAGCGCCCGTTGCCGGCATCGGAATCTGCGCACCGGGGCCGCTCGATCCCCGGACTGGCATTGTTATCAATCCGCCCAATCTTCCGGGTTGGCGAAATTTTCCGCTCGCGGCCGAGATTTCAAAAACCTACAACCTGCCGGTTCGAGTCGACAATGACGGCAATGCAGCCGCTTTGGCGGAAGCCTTGTGGGGTGCGGGCCGCGGCTTTGGCAACGTCTTCTGCGCCACCATCGGGACCGGCATCGGGACCGGGATTGTTTTCGATAGGCATATCTACCATGGCCGCACCGGCGCGGCCGCCGAGGGTGGCCACAATACCATCGATTATCGCGGCCCGCGCTGCGGATGCGGCAAGCTGGGCTGTATTGAAGCTCTGGCCTCCGGCCCGGCAATCGCCCGCCGGGCTTTCGAAAAAATCGCCAAGGAAGGCCGTTTGTCCTCCATGCTTGAACTGGCCGAGGGGCACCCTGAGCGCATTACCAGCGAAATGGTGGGGCGTGCTTATGCTGCCGGAGATGCGCTGGCCAGAGGGGTCTTACAGGAAACCGCGCTCTACCTGACCGTTTGGTTGGGAAATATCGTGGATTTGCTTGAACCTGACGTGATGATTCTGGGTGGAGGCGCAGCCTCCATGTTGCGGCCATTTTTCGATGATATTCGCGCGCGCCTCCCCGAATGGTGTGTGAATTCGCATTGTCAGGAAATCCCGCTGATCCCGGCCCACTATGGTGCGGACGCCGGCATTGCCGGGGGGGCCGCTCTCTGTCGAAATTAGTTCCACCTGACCTACCGCAACTTGTAACGTTCGGCCCACGATCAGCACTATCTCGCTGTCAGGATGCGTCGCTTGGGGTCGGGCCACTTCAGGAAGACGTATTTAGCGCAAGACAGGCGATTAATG
>PKVZ01000260.1:7996-20496 GCA_003131635.1 Acidobacteriaceae bacterium | reverse complement strand
AGAACGCGGCCTTTTCCGTTCCACCGATGGTGGACAGTCTTGGCAGAAAGCAATCTACAAAGACGAGAACACCGGTGCTTCCGACGTAGAGATTGATCCCTCGAATCCCGACGTGATCTACGCCTCAATGTGGGAGGCGCGTGAAGGCCCATGGGAAGACGGTAACGAAGTCAACGGAACCGGCGGCGGCCTGTTCAAGTCAACCGACGGCGGAAACACTTTTCATCCTCTGACCAACGGCCTGCCAAAGGATCTTTCGCAAATCTACGTCGCCATCGCCCCCAGCGATCCGCATCGCCTCTACGCCACGGTCGCAGTCTCCTCGGGCCCACTCGCTTTCTATCGCTCCGACGATGCCGGTGAGAACTGGTCCAAAATCACCGACGATCCCCGCCCCTCAGGCCGCATCGGCGGCGGCGATCTCGCCATCCCCAGAGTCGATTCCAAGAACGCAGACATGGTCTACAGCGCCAGCACCGTCACCATGAAATCCACCGACGGCGGAAAAACCTGGTCCGGATTCCGCGGCGCTCCCGGCGGCGACGACTATCAAAATCTCTGGATCAATCCCAACGATCCAAATATTATTCTTCTGGTCAGCGATCAAGGCGCGCTTGTCACCGTCAACGGCGGAGACACCTGGAGTTCCTGGTACAACCAGCCCACCGCGCAGCTTTATCACGTTTCTGTCACTCCGGATTTCCCTTATAAGGTTTGCGCCGGCCAGCAGGAGAGCGGCTCCGTCTGCATCTCCAGCCGCGGCAACGACGGCGCCATCACCTTCCGCGATTGGCGTCCCGTCGGCGTAATCGAATACGGTTACGTCGCACCCGATCCTCTCGATCCTGACATAATCTACGGCGGCGGCAGAAGCGAAGTTTCGAAGTTTCACTGGTCCACTGGGCAAGTTCAGAACGTCACGCCCATTCCGCTTCGCAACCCGAAATATCGCACCGACCGCACCGAGCCGACAATGTTCTCTCCTCTCGACCCGCATGTCCTCTACTTCGCCAGCAACGTCCTGTTCAAAACTACCGACGGCGGAAACTCCTGGCAGACCATCAGCAACGATCTCACCCGCGAAAGTCCCGGCATTCCCGCCAGCGTCGGCAATCTGGTTCCGAAAGGCGCCGAGAAACAGCGCGGTGTAATCTACGCCCTCGCGCCGTCATTCAAGAACATCGACACGCTCTGGGCGGGCACCGACGACGGCCTCATCTGGCAAACTCACGATGGCGGCAAAAAGTGGAATGACATTACTCCCAAAGATCTGACTCCCTGGAGTAAGGTCACCCAGATCAGCGCCTCGCATTTCGACGACGACTCCGCCTATGCTTCCGTCAGCCGCTTCCGCATCAACGACAACCGTCCTTATATTTACCGCACTCACGACGGCGGCAAGAGCTGGACGCTGATCACAGCCGGCCTTCCCGAATTCGGCCCCGTCGATACCGTCCGCGAAGATCCCGTGCGCAAAGGCCTGCTGTTCGCCGGTACCGAGAATGCAGTGTGGGTCTCATTCGACGATGGCGACCACTGGCAATCTCTCCAACTCAATCTGCCGCACACTTCCATGCGCGATCTCTGGATTCACGACAACGACCTCATCGTCGCCACCCACGGCCGCTCCTTCTGGATTCTGGATGACATCGCTCCGCTGCGCGAGGTGTCGACCCTCGCCGGCACCCACGAGGCTCATCTTTTCAAGCCGGCCCCGGCCTTCCGCATCCAGCGCGACAACTACACTGACACGCCGCTTCCGCCCGACGAACCCGCTGGCGCCAATCCGCCCGACGGCGTGGCCTTAGATTACTATCTCGCGCGTGCTTCCTCCGCACCCGTAACGCTCGAGATTCTCGACGCTCGCGGCCAACTCGTTCGTAAATTTTCCAGCAGCGATAAACCCGATGCCACGGAAGAGGAATTGAAAAAACAACTTATTCCCCTGTATTGGCTTCGGCTCTTCCGCTCTTTGTCTGCCGATGCCGGCATGCACCGCTGGGTTTGGGATCTGCATTATCCTGCGCCCGAGAGCACGCGCCACGAATATCCCATTTCCGCGATTCCCGGCGACACGCCTCGTCTCCCGCTCGGCCCCACCGCGTTGCCCGGAACCTATACCGCACGCCTCACCGCAGATGGCAAAAGTTTCACCGCGCCCTTTGTCGTAAAGATGGATCCGCGCGTGAAAACCTCGGCAGCCGGACTCGAGAAACAATTTCAGCTCGAAACCCGCCTGGCATCTCTTCTCAGCCAGACTTCACAAGCGGCTCTCCAGGCGGGATCGATTCGCGATCCCTTGCAAAAGTTGAGCCAGCAAGCCACTGGGCCGGTTCACGATTCCGTTCAGGCCTTCCAAAACAAACTCGTGGGAATTCTCGGAGCGCCGGCAGGTTTCGCAGCGCCACCCGCCAACGAAATCACTCTCTCCCGAGTGAACGGACAAGTCGCCATCTTGTACGGCCAGGTTTGGCAGGTGGATGCGGAGCCAACGACCTCACAGTCAGCAGCCGTAGCCGCAACCGAACACGACGCACAAGACGTCATGCAACGTTGGGATGCGCTCCGCACCGTGGATCTGCCAGCCCTCAATCGCACTCTCACCGACGCCAATCTGCCGGAAGTGAAAATCGACGCTGACCCGCACAAAGAAGACGGTGGCATGGACGAGGAATAAAGACGAAGAATAAAATTGCGGCGCTCGATTTTGGGTGGCGCAGCGTTTCACCGCTGCGATGAGCGCTCTCTCATAAAGCGGGAATCCGCTAGAAATTGCGCGTCACATTACAACTCTGCCACCGCCCTCTGCAACTCCCGCGCAATCTGCGCGGGATCGCTCCCCGCCGCAAACCGCATCGGCCGCCCAATGCGGACTCCAATCTTCCCCGGTCGCGCGAATTTTTTTCCCGCCTGCTTCACTTCAAACATTCCCACAATTCGCATCGGCAACACCGGAATGTTCAGATTATTCGCCAACAGCCCAATCCCCGCGCGAAACGGATTCACCTTCCCATCCACCGTATGCCGCCCTTCGGGAAAAACCAGCACGCTGTATCTGCGATCTACAGCCTCACCCGCGTATGCGAAGCTCTGCCGGAATCCAGCCTCACGCGGCAGAGGAAATAAGTTCAGCAAAGAAACTCCCAACCCCCACTGTATCCGATCATAAATTCTTAAGAAAAAACCTCTGCCCGCAGCAGGTGTGCGTAGCGCCTCCAGCGCCTCTCCACCGGTCGCCGTCGCGATGCGGTTGCGCAGCCGCGCCGGTAAAGCCGTCTGCACGAACCCAACGTCTACGTCAGCAATATGATTGCAGACCACCAGCAGCGGCCCGTTCCAGCCTCGCAAATTTTCCCGCCCTTCGATCCGCGGCCAGCCCAGCAGCAGCATTGCCGGCGTCATTAGCAAATAATGCGCCAGCCATCGCACCCAGGTAACCGGCCATCGCAATACCCACGCCGGATAGTGATACTCCGCCCGCGCCCGTGCCTGACCGCTCAACATCCGTTCCACATCGCCCACCGTCCGAGCCGCGCTAAAACCAGTTTCGCTCAGATCCACCTGATATCGATCCTCCAGCGCGCCGATCAATTCCACGCGATCCAGCGAACTCAATCCCAGGTCAGCGGAAAGATCGGAATCGAGCTTCGCGTCAGATCTTCGGCCCGCGATGCGGTTGATCAATTCAATTACGGGGCTATCGCTCCCAACCTTGGTTTCTTTATTTTGCAGAATTTCCCTCGCCGCAAATTCCGCAATCACATTCCGCCTCGGCTTCTGCGTGCTGGTGCGTGGAAAATCCTCCTGCGGCCATCGCACCCACATCCGCATGCGCTGAAATTCCGCCAACGACTCGTTCGCCCGTTCCAGCACCGCATCCAGGCGCGCATCATCTCGCACAATCACCACCGCGCACGGCTCTGCATTTCCGCCACGCTCAATTCCGACTACCACGCAATCTTTCACCTCCGGCTGCCGCCGCAATGCTGCCTCCAAATCCTCTGGATAAATATTCAGCCCCGCCGGCGTCACGATCACTTCTTTCTTTCGCCCCTTGAAATAAAGATTCTCGGCCTCATCCAGCGTGCCCACGTCGCCGGTGCGATACCAGCCTTGTTCATCCACGACTTCCTTCGCGTGCCCCGCGCCCCAATATCCCGCCGCCACCCCGCCGCCGCGGATCATGATCTCGCCATCTTCCGCCAGCTTCACTTCACGTCCCGGCAACACTTTCCCAATCGATCCCTTTCCCAACTTAAACGGATGATTCACGCTGATCAGCGACGTAGTCTCCGTCAGCCCATACCCCTGAATCGCCGCGTACCCAAGCCGTCCCCAGAATTCTTCGGTCTCGCTATCCAGCGCCGCGCCGCCGGAGATAAACGCCCAAAACTTCCACCCGAACTGCCGGTGAACGTCGCGGAAAATCCACCACCGCCGCAAGAAATGTTTCCCTTCCGACGAGCGAAAGCGCCGCCGAAAATTCTCGATCTTTTTCTCGCCCGCAGCGCCATCTTCCAGATCGCGCTCAATCTTCTGCTTCAACGATTGCAAAACTCTCGGCACACTCACCAGCACCGACACACGTTCCCGCCGAATCGTGCTCACAATCTCCGAAGGCTTCAGCTCCTCTTGAAAAATCACCGTCCCACCCAGGAGCGGAGGCAGAAACATTCCCAGGAATTGCCCGAACACATGGCTCAGCGGCAGCAAATTCAAAAACCGCACCGGATGCACCCAGCGCTCATACTTCAAATAAGGCTGCATCTCCCGCTCCAGCGGCAAAATGTTGGCCAACACATTCCCATGCGTGATCACCACCCCCTTGGGTTCGGCCGTAGTCCCCGAAGTAAAAACAATCTGCAGGATGTCGTCCCTTCCGATCACATCTGGATGCGACAGTAGCGCCGGCGTCCCGCCGGCAACCCGCGATAAATCTTCCAGGACCACCAAAGGTACCGCCTTACCCGCGTGCTGCGAGTGCCGCCGCGAACAAACCCAAAGCCTAGCCTCGACCTGCCGCGCAACCCGCGCCGCAAACTCCCCGGACGCCCCGTCATCCATGGGAACGACAACCACGCCGCTCAAAGCGCATCCAAAAAACGCCGCCACCCACTCCGCACAATTCTCGCCCCAAAGCATCACCCGCTCGCCCTTGCCGATCCCGCGCGCTTCGAGCTCGCCGCTGAACTGAACCGCCATCGCCAAAACCTGTCCGTAAGTGAACCATTCCATGCGATATCCGCGCCGCTGCCCGTAAGCGCCCTCATTGCGGTGCGCCCGAAAGTTCGTCAGGAAAAACTCTGCCAAGGATTCAGCCATGGGGTAAAAAGGGAAGACGCTAGAGAAACGGGAAACTTCGCCTCCGCAGCAAGTTTAGTAGCAGAGGGAGGCAATCGAATACCCGCAAGTTAGGCTATATAATCCAGCGCCTAGAGAGCTATAGTAATTTGCCTGCAATTAGGTGGCGTAGTCGTCGTGTTTTGTGGAGAATCAGGGCTCTTGGGCTAGCCTTGCGGGAAGCAGGGAGGAATTGTGACACGAGCCATTTCCGCAGTGACCTTAACCTTGCTGCTGGTTGCGGCTGCCATAGGTGCAGACCCCGAGCCGTATTTTAAAACCGCTCCAATGCCCTTTTACCCTCCGCTGGCTCGCCAGGCCCGTATTGAAGGGAGGGTATCGCTGAGGTTTGCCGTGGATGAACAGGGCGATACGTCCGAAGTCGAGGCAGATACTGGACATCAACTGTTGCGCCAGGCGGCGATTGCGAACGTCCAAAACTGGAAATTCGGCGGGCCACATCCATGCACTTGCCGTGCCAAGAAAGAAGTAGTTTTTGTCTACAAGATTTCTGACAAATCGGAATCACCAGACATGCCAAACGTAACGGTCAAGTGGTTCTGGAAAACGAGCCCGATCCGAGTAGAGATTGAAGGCGAGGGCACCGGGCAATGGCAACCTTAGGCTGTAGGAGTTTGACTTTCGCAGGATCTCGATCACACCGAATAATGCTTCGCCACTGCGCCTAGCGGGGGAACGGCTCTTCTTAGATTTTCACTCCCGCCCCACCCCCAGCGCATCCGCCACCCGGTTAATATAGTTAAACCACGACGCAATCAGCGTAATCTGCAATATCCCGCGATCGTCAAATCCCACCGCCCGCAGCCCCTCAATATCATCCTTCCAACACTTGATAGCGTCCTTGGTCAGCTTGACCACATAATCCAGCATCACCCGCTCCTGCGGCGTGATGGGCGCGGTCGTGTAATCCTTCTCCAGCGCCTCCACCAGCTCCCGGTCCAGCGTCACCCTACGCAGAAACTCTGCGTGCGATTCGATTCAATACACGCACCGGTTGGCCACCGAGACCATGGTCGCAATCATTTCATGCTGCCGCCGGCTCAGTGGCAACTCCGGCGACATCAGCGCCCCAAATGTTCCAAACGCGTGATAAAGCGCCTCCGGAATCAGCGAGTGCGAACCCACAATCGTCGACCCGCCCGACTCATCCGGATGCACCGGCGTCGCATACTCTACGGGATACAGCGCCCGCTGCCCCTCCATAGCACTGCGCAGCTTCTCATCCACCTCTGCCAGCGGTACGGTTTTGATCCATGTCATAGTCCGAATGTTCCTCCATCGTGCGCGAGCCCCGCATTCGAAGCGCAGCCGAAAGACTACACTTAACCGCCTCCGCATCCCCATAGCGCTTTTGTATTAGCAGCCGCAACCGCCCGACCCGCCCCTGATTCCCAACGTAACCCGGTTGTACACTCCCTTTCGGTAACCCTTGGTAACCATGCGATTCCACCCTTCCAGCCGTACAATTGCTCTTGTCCAACCGGCCATCTCCGAAAAGGAGTTTGGCCAAGTGACGTTTCCCGGACAACACTGCCAGGAACCGTCATTCGCAGAACCGTCATTCGCAACCAGGGCTGGAGTTCGTACTCTTATGGCGTTCGGTTTCGGGTTCAACAAACAGAAGGCACTCAACGCTGCGGAGAAGTATGTCCAGCAGGGCAAGATGCAAAACGCCATCGCTGAGTACGAAAAGGTCATCAAGGCCGATCCCAAAGACCTCACCGTCACCAACACGATCGGCGACCTCTACTGCCGCCTCGGCGATGCCGACAAAGCCACCGACTGTTTCAAGACCGTAGGCGATGCCTATGCCACGCAGGGTTTCACGGTCAAAGCCATCGCCATGTACAAAAAGATCAGCAAGCTCAAGCCCTCGCTCGAGAGCGTGCTGAAGCTCGCCGAACTTTATACTCAGCAGGGACTCTTCAACGACGCCCGCGCCCAATACCTGCAGGTAGCCGAAGAATTCCTGAAGTCCAACGAACTGGATAACGCCGTCCGCATCTTCCAGAAGATTCTGGAAATGGATCCGGAAAATACCACCATGCGCGTCCGCCTGGCGGAAGTCTACATCCGCCTCGGAAAAAAGAATGACGCCTGGCAGATTTTCTCCGCCGCCGCCGAAACCCTGCGCGCCAAAGGCTCGCTCAGCGCCGCCGAAGAAGTTCTGCAGCGCATGCTCACGCTCGATCCCGGCAACAGCTACGCACTGCTCATGCAAGGGCGCAATCTGCTGCAGGCCGGCGACGCCGAAGCCGCCATCGAAGCTCTGCAAAAAGTTTCCGATCTCGATTCCAACCCCGATGGCCTGCGCGATCTGCTCAAGGCTTATCTCAAGAACGGCCGCCTGTCCGACGCCGGCAGTCTGGCCAGTAAACTCCTGAGCGTCCACAATGACCTGGCCGCCATCTCCACTTTCGCCGACGCTCTCATGCAAGCCGGCCAGTACGAGAATGCGCTCCAGGTTTACGATCAGCACGCCGACCGCCTGCTCGCCGAAGATTCCGACCGGGTTTTAAAGAACCTGCATTCCGTCATCGGGCATGTGCGCGACAATCCCGCATCGCTCGAGAAGCTTCTCGACCTCTTTCAGAAAGCCGGTGAGTCCACTCACATCACCGAAGTCGTCGAGTTGCTGGCTCACGCTTCGGTCCAGTCCGGCGATCTTCCCCACGCCCGCGATCTCTACCAGAAGCTCGCCACCATGGAGCCTGGCAATCCCCTGCACATGAACAATTACCAGCAGGTGGTCAGCCAGCTCGGTGGACCTTCCGCCGACAAACTGATTTCCGCCGAAGAAGCCGCCGTCATCGTCGACGAACTGGAAGCCACCGCTCCTTCCGTCCATCAACATTATCCCGACGCCGTCGCTCTTGCCATTCGCTCCGCCCTTACTGACGCGGAACTTTTCATTTCCTACAACATGCCCGCCAAGGCTCTGGGCCCGCTGATGGCCGCTCTGCCGCAGGCGCCTTCAGATCTGCGCCTGAACCAGCGGCTCGCCGCATTACACACCCGGGCCGGGCGTTTCGCGGAAGCCGGCGTCCGCTGCCGCACCTTGCAGAGCGTCTACTCCGAAGCCGGATATCCCGAAGAAGCCACGCGCTACGGCGAACTCGCCGATCGCTACGAGCAGCGCTCGTCGCTTCCCGCGACCCCAGCCGTTGACCTGTCCATGGCAGCGCCAGAAACAGATTCAGAAGAAATTACAGCCGCTTCGTCTGCCTCAGCCCCGTGGCCTGCGGCTCCAGCCGAGTCGGCGGAAGAACTCGAATTCGCCGTCGTCGCGGATGAAAACGCCGGTCAAGATCAAAATCAGGAACCAGTCCGGGCGCCAGCCGTCGACGAGTCTGAAGCAGCTCCCGCCGAGATCGATCTTTCCTCCGAGTGGGACGAGGCCATTACCATCGAAGCCGAAGAGCCTCCTGCTGAAGCCGCGGAAATCGAAATCACCGACGCCGAGCCCGGCCACGAAATCCCTGCCGCTAAACTGGAAACGCAGAAACCGGAATCACCTAAGCCCCAACAGAAAAAGCCCGATCCGGAAAAAATCGCCGAAAGCGTCGAAGAGATCCATTTCTATCTCGAGCACGGCATGCCCGAGCAGGCCACAGCGGCTTTCGAAAAACTGCAAGCTCTCACCACTGACGAAGCCACATTAAATGCGCTTCGAGCTGAAATCGAATCCGCTTCCCAGCCCGCGCCTGCCGCGGAAGAAGTTTCTGCCGTCGAGTCCATCTCGGAATTCACCATCGACGAACCTTCTGCAGAATTAGCCGTCGACGAAATTCCACCCCCGGCTCACGAAGCCCCGCCCGTAGTCGACGAAGTCGTAGTCGAAGAGGCCGCAGTCGAAGAAGCGGTAGTCGAAGAAATTGCTCCCCCACCGCCTGCCCCAGTCGCTGCGGTGGAAGCCGCGCACCTGGAAGCTCCGCCCGTGCCCCACGCTGAGCAACCCGCTGAGCAACCCGCACCGGAGCCTGCTGCGGTCGAGCATACGCCTGCACCCACGCCGGGCGTGCTTCAGGAATTCGTCTCCGATCTCGAATCTTCCTTGGGCGAGAATTTCCTTCCCGGAGCAGTCGCGCACAAAGCCATCCCTGCTGTCGAGCATCCATCGGAAGCAGCGTCGCAACCCCAGCACGGCGTCGAGCATGAACTTGAGCCTGTCGGCAACGCCGCACCCACAACTTTCGGCGTGCCTCAAACTGAGGTCATCGGCGAGTTCGTTGCCGATCTCGAAGCTTCTTTGGGCGAAGACTTCCTCAAAGACGCTCCGCTTCCCGAACCCGAGCCTGGGCCTCAGCCGGTCCTGGAAACTAAGCCGCCCGTCGCCGCCCCCGCACAGCAGCGGCCCGCGCCCGCCGCCCCAGCGCCCGCGCCGGTCAGCATTCCTGTCTCTGCCAGCGCCGCAGCCGCCGCGGCATCCGCCGGCTCGCCCACAATTTCTTCGCAAGCGTCGGCCCCGGCCGCCCAGCAGTCGGCGGCACCAGCCGCTCCGCCAATTCCCTCGCTCGTCCCCGGCGCACCGGCCCCCGCCAAATCTTCGCCGTTCGGCGAGGACGCAGGCGTCGATCTTGCCGAAATGTTCGGCGAGCTAAAACAAGATCTCGAATCCGGCTCTACCGCCACCGAAGAAGATCCCGAAACCCACTACAACCTCGGTATCGCTTTCCGCGAAATGGGCCTGCTCGATGAAGCCATCGGAGAACTGCAGAAGACCTGCCAGTCCGTCGACCGCGGACATCCCTTCCCGCAAGTGATGCAGACTTATACCTGGCTGGCCCAATGCTTCCTCGACAAGGGCGTGCCCGAGGCCGCGATTCGCTGGTATCAAAAGGCGCTCGATGCCCCCGGCATCGACGAAGAAACCCGCACCGCTCTCCACTATGAACTCGCCTCCGCCTGCGAACTCGCCGGCGACAAACCCTCCGCCCTCAAGCACTTCATGGAGGTTTACGGCCGCAACATCGATTACCGCGATGTCGCCGAGCGCATCAAGCCCCTGAAGTCGTAGAATAGCCCGATGGGTTTTATCCCTCAAATATCTTCTACTTGTCATCCCGACCCTGAGCGAAGAGATGGGGAGGGGCCCTGGTTTTTGCCTGCGTTGCCATTGTCGCCGTTACACTCAGATGCGCACCCGGCACGGAGCGCTCCGTGACCACTGATCCCAAATTGCCCGTAGAAAACTTACCTCCGGCTGACCCCACTCCCGCGTCCACCGACAACAGCGCGTGGCTGCTTCACCCGCCACCTTCCGCGTCCCATCCCCAGTCCGGCTTGCAACTCTGGCTGCATCGTACTTCGGTCTTTCTTTTCGTGCTGATCAGCGCCGTCGCCGGCGTCCTGCTCCTGATCCTGCCCTGGACTCCTGAGTGGACCGATAACTATCTCCTGCTCACCTATCCCTGGCTTCGTACTTTGATCTCCACCGGGTTTTTTCGCGGCCTGTGCAGCGGCCTGGGTTTGCTCGACATCTGGATCGGCTTCTGGGAAGCCCTCCACTATCACGATCACCAATAGCTTTTGGGTCGCGCAGCGCTTCGGCGCTGCGGTAAATGCGACGATTGACTGCGGCTTCAGCCGCCGAGGTAGTCCGGGTCAAGAACGCGAATTACAAACATGGTCGATAAACTCAAATCCGCCCCTCTGGCCTACGAGAACCCACAGTTCATCAACAGCCCCGATGGACGCATTCTGCGCATCCTCGCGGAATATCAGGAACCGCTCGCCCGCTTTCGCCGCGAGCAGATCCAGGATACCGTCGTCTTCTTCGGCTCCGCGCGCTTCCAGGGAGGCGACGCCGCCAAAAAGAATCTGACCGCCATAGAAAAGAACGACGCAAAAATCGCCGCCGCTGACCAGGAAACGAATCTGAAGCGCGCCCGCGCCGCCGTCGACATGGCCCGCTACTACGAAGACGCGCGCCGCCTCGCCTACATGCTCACCGAATGGTCCATTCAAATCCCCGCCCGCCGCCGCCGTTTCGTGGTCACCACCGGCGGTGGCCCCGGAATCATGGAAGCCGCCAACCTCGGCGCCCACGAGGCCGGAGGCAAAAGCATCGGCCTCAACATCAATCTCCCTTTCGAACAGAATCCCAATTCCTACATCACCCCCGCGCTCAACTTCGAATTCCATTATTTCTTCATGCGTAAATTCTGGTTCGCCTATCTCGCTAAAGCTCTGGTGATTTTTCCCGGCGGCTTCGGCACCATTGACGAACTCTTCGAAATCCTCACCCTCGCTCAGACCGATAAACTAGCCAAGAAAATTCTCGTCGTCATTTACGGCAGCGAATACTGGCATCGCATCATGAACTTTCAGGCCTTCGTCGACGCCGGCACCGTTTCTCCCGGCGACCTCAACCTCTTCAAATTCGTCGACACTCCCGAAGACGCTTTCACCTTCCTCCGCGACGGCCTCACCGAACACCACCTCGGCGGCCCGCCCAAGAAAGAAAAAGAGCAGGAAGTCCTCCCCGAAATCGCCAAGACCAGACCGTAAGCTACTTCGCTCTGTCATCCTGAGCGAAGCAGTCGAAGGATCCCTTCTCTTTCGCATCACTCGTGGCGCGTCGAGGCATTTCTATCACGACACCCGTCTCTTTTGTCTTAAACTCAAAGCAGATGGCTGATAGCTGCATCCTCTACTACATCACCGACCGCACCGCATTCGCGGCTGACGAACGCACCCGCCGCGGCCGTCTACTCGACAAAATCGCCGAAGCCGCCAGCGCCGGCATCGATTACATCCAACTCCGCGAAAAAGATCTCTGCACGCTCGACCTCGAATCACTGGCCCGCGAAGCCATGCGCATCATCCTTAAACTGAGAAACGAGAAACGAGAACAGAGAACTGCTCTCCTAATCAACTCCCGCACTGATGTAGCCTTGGCCGCCGAAGCCGACGGCGTTCATCTCCCAGCCAACGATATCTCCCCAAAAGATGTTCGAACCGCGTGGCATGAAGCGTGTGGCGCGGGCGCCCCCGCCCGCGAAATCTCACCACGGAGTCCGCTGATCTCAATCTCCTGTCACTCCCCACAAGAAGTAGCCCAAGCCGCCGTAGACTCCGCTACTGTCGTCCTATTCGCCCCCATCTTCGAAAAAAAAGACGCCCCCGGAACCACCCCG
>PKVZ01000260.1:0-7991 GCA_003131635.1 Acidobacteriaceae bacterium | reverse complement strand
CGCCATCGTCCGCACCCTGCGGGGAGGTTAGCCGTTCAATTCCTGTACTTTTTTGTCTGAGTGGCTTTAATAGTCGCGCCAAGCGCGGACGATGGGTCGGCAGTCGCCGAGATCATAAAAACTCACCGCCAGCGGTTCGACTCCGCCGAAGAGATCGAGCCCTGCACGTTCTCAAGTCGATGTACACCACTCCGCCGCAGAGTGTGCAGAATGCCCACGACAACTGCCGCAGCCGCGCACATACTCAGCAGCATTAAGACCATAACGGATATCAATGACGGCCAGACCGATCCCGCGGTGTCACCGGCAATGCTGCTGGCCTTCGCGATAGTGAGCGCTACCCCGGCGAAAATCACTAGCATCAGGAATATGGTGGAGCGCGGAAAACGAAACTGGGATTGCATGTTGAACCTCCGAAATGGAATGGCAGGGGCGAACAGACGGGCAAAGTGCGCAAGCAGAGCACCCGATAAGAGTCCACAAAATTCGCGCCGGTAGAAGCTGACTTTTGCAGGCAGTGCTGGCGGAAGCTTGCTTCGTGCCTCGCCAAAGACGGACGTCATCTCCTCGCCGAATTCGCGGCGGTAGCTCCCCGGATACAGGCATAACAACCAGCTGTAAACCGTAATCAGCACGGTCACGCCTCCTTGCGGGCAATGCGCAAAGCAGCCAGCTTGGTCAGGTGGCGCATGCGCTCAATTTCCATTTGCAGATTCCGCCGCCCGCGTGAGGTGAGCCTGTAGGTGCGACGGTCGCGAGCGGGTTTGTCCTCTTCGACGCGCTCGATCCAGCCGTGATCGAGCAGGCGCTGCAGCGCGCCGTACAAAGTGCCCGTGCTGAGCAGCACGTGGCCGCCACTCATGGATCCAACATCCTTCAGGATTGAATACCCATGCCGCGGCTGTTCCGCCAGGCTCAGCAGCACCAGCAATACCGGTTCACTTAATGCGAATGTCTCCATAGTACATTAACCGACATGTCGTATGACGCCATGTTGGACCGCAGCGTTGCTTTTGTCAAGCGGCCGTGCTCGCAGCCGAACACCCCTCCGCCGACGCTGATAAACTTTATCCAGCAGCGCTCTTTACGGCAACATCCCCAGGTTAGGCAAGGTTACGCAATGTCGGCAGCTCATTCGCACTTTCATCCCGACCCCGAATCCTACCTCGAACCCAGACTGCTTTCCATCCCGGCCGCCTGGTTCCTCATGGGCTCCGCCCTCGGTCAGGATTGCGAACGCCCCGTTCACCGCGTCTGGATTGACGCCTTCGCACTCGCCGCAACTCAGGTCACGAACGCCGAATACGCAACCTACCTGCGCGTCACAGGATTACCCGCTCCGCCATTCTGGAACGACAAAAATTTCAACCATCCCCAACAGCCCGTAACCAGCGTCTCCTGGTTCGAAGCCGACCATTACTGTCAATGGCTGTCCTCCCAAACCGGTCGCGCCTACCATCTTCCCACTGAAGCCGAATGGGAGCGCGCCGCCCGCGGCGATCTCGAACAAAAAAATTTTCCCTGGGGCAACGAACCTCTGGAATCTCTTCCCGACTACGCCACTCGCTGGCAAACCGGACCCGAGCCCGTCGCCCGCTACTCCCCCAATGCCTTCGGCCTTTACAACCTCTGCGACAACGTCCACGAATGGTGCAGCGACTGGTACGATCCCAACTACTACGCCCCCTCGCCCGACCGCAATCCCCGCGGCCCCGAACCTCGCTCGAATATCGGCCAGCGCAAATCCTCCCGCGGAGGCTCCTGGCGCCACCACGTCAAAGTCTCCCGCTGCTCCGCCCGCTCCAGCATCCCCCCCGAATTTCAGTACGCCGATTATGGTTTCCGCATGGCGTGCGATCTCTAATAGAATAATCCGCAATATTGGCCGTTGTCCCCGATCTTATGTTTTGCCCCGGACCAAAAAACGCAGGGTTTTTCGATTCGATGCCGCTCAGTCTCCGCTTTGGTCTGCGGCTCGAGGGTCTTTTTTCGATGGATGTCTTGTCTTGAGGGCGAGAAGACGAAAGGAGCGCAGAATGCGTGCCCACTCGTTTTGTGCGTTTATTCTTTGTGTGGTCTCCACCGTGCCTCTTGCGGCGCGGCAGGCGGCGACGGATGATCCTGGGCAGTTCCACTTCGCTGCATTGACAGATCCCGCTTGCCCGGTGGTGGGCTACCAAGACCCCGTTCCCTCCCCAAAAGAGCTTCATGTGCTCTACTTCCCGATGGGAAAGGACGCTTCGATTAAAGATCCGAAGTCGCTTGTCCTGCATTTGGTCTTCGATAATGGATTCAATAAAGATGACAACCTAACCCTTCCATTCACCCGTCGAGCGGATGGCGTGTGGCTGGCGACGGTGCCGTTGCGAGGCACCTTCCACCATTACGCCATCTACCGTATCGAAAATCGCCAGAGCCAACAGGTGGATGCCAATGATGGGAAGGATTTTGAAGTACCGTTTTGTGATGTCGAGGGACACCGCGATGAACAGAGCGTACGGTTCGAGGCTGAATCGTATACGGGAAAACTCGAAGCTTACGGCGTAGATCGACCCACTGACTACGCCAAGGCCATAGAAGTTCTGGAGGAGCACATTCACCCACCTTCCCGCGGCCAGAGCCTGATCTCCAGCCTTTGGAAATATAAATTGAAGCTGCATGGCGACACGCCGGAGGCTCGTTCAACGCTGCTGGCCGAGATCAAGATTTTCATCGGTAATCATTCGTCCGACGGTTTCGGGCTACTAGATGCCCTTAATTTCGTGGCATATCAGGATTGGGTTCCGCCGGAGACGATGGAAATCCTGGTTAAGGCAATCGAAAGCAAGTATCCCGATGACAACGCGCGCGCATTCCTCCTCCTAGCGCGAGGCTCAAGGGAAAAGGACAAGGCGAAACAAATCGCTTTAATGTGGGAGCTTGTCGACAAGTATCCCGAGAGCCCACATGCGGACCTTGCCCGCAAGAGATTGCTGCTGGAGGTTACGGACATCAGCCAGCAGGAAAAACTCTATCGACAACTTCGAACAAAAGATCCGGAAGATCCCTTCGCGCCTTGGAACATGGCCAGCACGTGCGCTAAAGCAAACCAGAAGCTACCCGAGGCATTGGCTCTGCTCGACGAAGCTGCCAAATTGTTCGACGCGAGCGTCCAGAATAAACGCGCCAGAATTCACTATCCCGAGGCAACGTTAAAGGACGTGAAGCTCCGCATCGCGCTCCAGCGTGCGGATATCCTGCTCAGGCTCAGTAGGCCTGGCGAAGCTGTCTCGACACTGCAGCCGCTGAAGAACGACTTCACATCCGGCCATTCATACTACCTTCTGGCCAAAGCACTGGAGGACGCGGGAGATAAGGCGGCGGCGATCGATGCTTATGTGGAAGCCGTGGTGCGTCCCTCGAATGACGAGGAAAAAGCAAATTCCGCGCTCGAATCCTTGTGGTTAGCCCAGAAACTGGGCAGTAAGCAGGCCCTACAAAACCGGATTGAGCGCAGGCTCATGCAGAACTTTAGTAGCGCAGACTATTTGCCCCAGGTTTTGGAAAAGCCCGCCCCGGATTTCGATCTGACCACGCTGCATGGGGAGCGGTTACGCAGCTCTCAGTTGCGAGGGAAAAAAGTCGTTCTAGACTTCTGGTCTGTATGGTGTGGCTGGTGCCTACCGGAGCTGAAGCCTTTGCAAGACTTCCAAGAAAAGCATCCCGAACTAGTGGTTGCAACGGTCGTCGATGCGTCAACGGATGTGAAGAAAATTGAAGCGGTACGCCGCACCAGAAAACTCACGAGTTTACGGATTTCTCGGACTTCATCGGACCTCCCGGAAAAATTCAACGCTGTTGGCGTCCCGAACACGCTCATCATCGACGAAGATGGCTATGTGAGAATATGGCATTCTGGATCGATCCCCGACGTCTCCCGTTATCTTGAGGCAGATCTGAAGGCAATTGCCGCGGCTGGACCCGCCACAAAAGCGATTCACGCCGCCGCAAAATAAGCAGTCGAACTTTAAGGGGACGAGGAACCTGCTATCGTCCGTACTCCCAATAACTTTGGAGGCTCATGTTCCGTTCCGATCTTCTCCACCCCAAACGCATCCTCATCACCGGCGGCGGCACTGGCCTCGGCAAAGCCATGGCTCAGCGCTTCCTCGAACTCGGCGCCACCGTCTACATCTGCGGCCGTCGCGTAGACGTTCTCGAGCAAACCGCCGCGGACCTCAGCCCCCAAGGCCCCATCCGCGCCATCCCTTGTGACGTTCGCAATCTCGACGCCGTCGAAGCCATGATCGATTCCATCTGGAGCGAAGCTCCGCTCGATATCCTCGTCAACAACGCCGCCGGAAATTTCATCGCCCGCACCGAAGAACTCTCCCCGCGCGCTTTCGAATCCGTCATCGGCATCGTGCTCCTCGGCACGCTCCACGCCACCATGGCCTGCGGACGCCGCTGGCTCAAAGCCAAACACAAAGGCACCGTCCTCAGCATCTCGGCAACCTACGCCCCAGTCGGCTCAGCCTACGTCGTTCCCTCCGCCGTCTCCAAAGCCGGAGTCGAGGCCCTCACCCGCAGTCTCGCCGTCGAGTGGGGCAATCGCGGAATCCGCATGAATGCCATCGCTCCGGGTCCCATCCCAACGCAAGGCGCTTTCTCGCGCGTCCTGCCATTCCCTCAACTCGAGCCCCTGGCCCTCGACCGCAACCCGCTGCACCGCTTCGGCACTACCGAAGAGTTGGCGAATCTCGCGGCTTTTTTGGTGAGCGACGGCTCCGGCTACATCAACGGCGAGGTCATCCGCATGGACGGCGGAGAGTTCCTGCAAGGCGCCGGAGAATTCAGCAACCTCGGCCGCGCCCTCACCAACGAAGACTGGGAATCCCTAAAGCCGCGCAAGCCAAAACAGTAACCACATTGAAAGGGTTTTTAGATCGACCCGGGAAGCGTGTCTGGCTGAATGCCAAGTGCTGAATGCTGAATGCTAATTGCCAATTGCCAACCGCCAATTGTACCTGCCTAATCCTGCCCAACTCCCGACGGCTGCACCAGCCACTTCAGCACCATATTCACCAGGCTCAGCACGATCGCGCCCAGAAACGCCGCCAGAAATCCACGCACCTGAAATCCCGGCACCAGCACCGACGCAAATTCCAACATCAACGCGTTGATCACCAGCCAAAACAATCCCAGCGTGACCAGCGTCAGAGGAAACGTCAAAATCTTCAGTACCACTCCCACCGTCGCATTAATGAACCCAATCGCCAGCGCCGCAATCAATGCCGCCGCCGGTCCGCTCACATAAATTCCCGGCACCACCCGCGACACAATCCACACCGCCAGCGCACTCAGCACCCAGTTCAGCAGCATTCTCATTGTTCGCTCCTCCTAAAGTCATGTCGCACAGCGCCTACGGGTTTCTCTTCGTATGGCTTCAACATCGCTCCGCCATCGGCCTCGACGGTCCAAAACTTTCGCCCGCGATAATAATCCCGTAACTCCTGATTCTTTTCCGGGCCCATGTCGCGCGCCCACACAATTTTCTGTCCATCGATGTCCGCTCCGTTGTACACCCACTCGCGGTCCGGATCAAAGTCTGGCGTGTACTTCACCAGGACCACATCTTGTCCAGGCAATGCATCCAGTTCTTTTACTATAGCGGCACGTTCCATATCTCCATGCTGCCATTCTTTTTCCGGATGCACATGCGTCACCGCTAGCCCGATTCTCAATATCACCGTTCCCACATACACCACTGCAACCGCCCGCACCAAAGCCAGTCCCACAGCGCGATCGCGCCACTCGAACCATCGCAAATGCCGCGCGCACTGCATTAAAAATAAATAGAGTAGCGCCGCCGCTGGCGCAAAATAATGCGGCAGGAACCACACTTCAATCGCAAGCCCATCGGCGAATATCCCGCCGATCATCCACGGAACCCGCAGCCGCCGGTCCCGCACCGCGCACGGCAGTGCGATCAGCACAAACGGCAAAGGCGCAACCAGGTAGACTTGCCAGAAGTCGCGCAATTTCTTGCGCGCCCGCCGAACATACCCCCGCAGAGTCTGGCTCTCGTTCGCCTCCTTCAATTCCTGTTCAAACTTCGCCTGTACTTTCGCGTGATTGTAGGTTTTCTGCGGCCAGGGTTTTTGCCAGATAAAATATCGGCCCATGGCGTAGGTCTCGCGGTTTACGTCATACGCCATGTGGATCGGACTTTCCGTCACCCGGTAATAGTAATAACCGGTCCAGGCCGCAAGCGGGATGAGCGTCAGCATGAGCGGCAACACAATCTTCGCCAGCGAAACCCGCACCCCCGGCCCGTTCTTCCCTAACATCCATGCGAGCAAAGCAATCGCCACTCCCAGGCTCAAGAGAAATCCTTCGTACGGACGCGTGTTCGCCAGAATAAATAATCCAATCGCCATCACTACTGCATGCCGTGTGCACGCGCCATGCTGCATCCTCGGCAGCGCACCTAAAACCAGCGCTCCTCCCACCGCTGGCAAACATGCGCTCCAATATCCATTCGTGAAGTAACTTAGCAATCCGAGCCGCGTCACCGCCAGCACTCCTCCCAATAGCGCCCAGCGCGGCGGAATCCAACCTTGCAGCATCCAGCAAATTGCCGCGCACATCAGTGCCGACGCCAGCAATTGCCCAATCCACGGATTCCCTAATACTTCGCCCAGCGCCAGGATCAACCCCTGTCCCGGCGGATACATCGACATGTACGTCGGATGCCAGATCACATGAAACGTCTCGAAATGCATCCACATCGGGTGCGGAGGATTCGTCAACCGTCCGTGCGCGAACGTATCGGCCGCCAGCAAGTAACTGAATTCATCGTGATAATGCGGTAGCGGCACTCCGAGAAGAAGCGCCCCCGCTCCTCGAATCACAAACAAAGAAAGGCCGACCAGAAAAACGCAAAAGCCTTTTCGGGTTGCAATCTTTTTCCCAAACTCTTCAATCCGCTCCAGTCCCAGCGCTGGCCATATCTGCGGAAATCTGATCAGAAGAAAAGCGGCAACACCGACCACGGCGACCGGCTTCAGAAACTTAAGCGCCCACGGAACCGCCCGTCCCACCGGCATCGCAGCCACCACCAGATTGCCCATCTCACGCCAGACCAATCACATCACCTCGCCCGCCCCTTAGGATACCTTGTTCATCCCACCACTCCTCTGCAGTACAATCCACCTCGTGGACCCCCTCACCGATATCGAAATTCGCGTTCTCGGCTCGCTCATCGAAAAAGACATCACCACGCCCGATTACTATCCTCTGTCCCTCAACGCCCTCGTGAATGCCTGCAATCAGAAAAATAATCGCGACCCCGTAATGACGCTCGACGGAGATTCCGTCAGCGATGCACTCGCCACCCTGCAGGAAAAACGTCTCGCGGGCCCCGCCAGCGGCGCCGATAGCCGCGTCACTAAATACGAACATCGCCTGCAGGAAGTTTTCAACTTCGACCGCCGCGAGATCGCCATCCTCTGCGTGCTGCTTCTCCGCGGTCCGCAAACTCCCGGCGAACTCCGCAGCCGCACCGAACGCATGTACCGCTTCGAAGCCCTCGACGACATCGTCTCCACCCTCGACCGCCTCAGCCAGCGCCAGCCCCCGCTCGCCGCCGTACTCCCGCGCCAGCCCGGCACCAAAGAATCCCGCTACATGCAACTCTTCTCCGGCGACAATGTGGCGCGGGCGCCCTCGCCCGCGGATTCAGCCCGCACCTCATCCCGATCTTCAGACGACGACCGCCTGGACCATCTCGAAAACGAAGTCCTCGAATTAAAAAGGGAACTCGCAAACATGCAGCAACAACTAGATTCCTTCCGCAAACAATTCGACTAACCCCCACGATCTACCCTGTGTTACCCCGTGTCCTCTGTGTTAAAGGTTCTCGCGGACGAACCGTAAATTCCGCACACGCCGTCCCAACGGCTGATGTAGCCGCATCGCCGCTGCGTAAGTTTGTGTGGGGACAGCCGCCC
>PKVZ01000135.1 GCA_003131635.1 Acidobacteriaceae bacterium | reverse complement strand
TGTCCCGCGAACGTGTACGAAATGGTGGATGACTCGACGCAGCCGAACGGCAAGCGCATCAGCCTGAACCCGTCGAACTGCGTCCACTGCAAGACCTGCGACATCGCCGATCCATATCAGATCATCACCTGGGTGCCACCGGAAGGCGGCGGCGGTCCGAACTACGATGGGATGTGAAAATCCAGGCGTCCGAATCGGAGGATGTGACATGACTTTGCGACTGGCTGCGAGGTTGGCGCTAATCCTGCTCTTCGCAATTTCCGGCGTCGCCCAGGAGTCCGCGCAATCGCCCCAACCCAAGTCCGCCATTCCGTCCACCGGATTCGCTGGGCTCGACCAATACCGCGCCTCGCGCATTGCGATCTTCACTGACGATTTCGGACAGCTCGCCCGCTACCGCGAAGCCAATGCCGCCCTCAAACCGTCCGCGCCCGGCGAGAATCGCGTTGTCTTCTTCGGAGATTCCATCACCGACATCTGGCATCTCGACGAATATTTCTCCGGCAAGGCTTACATCAACCGCGGCATAGGAGGACAGACTACGCCGCAGATGCTGGTGCGTTTCCGGCAGGACGTGATCGATCTGCATCCGAAAGTTGTGATCATTCTTGCCGGCACGAACGACATTGCCGGGAACACCGGTCCGATGCGAATTGAAGATATTGAGGACAACTACGCTTCTATGGCGGAACTGGCGCGCGCGCATGAGATCAAGGTGATTTACTCATCCGTGCTGCCGGTGCACAACTACACGCCGCGGGCGCAGGAGCTTTTTGCGCAGCGCTCGCCGGACAAGATTTTGCAACTGAATCGCTGGCTGAAGAATTACTGCGCGGCTGCTAGTGGATGCTCGTATCTCGACTACTTCAGCGCCATGGTCGATGAGAAGGGCCTGCTCAAGNNGAAACCTTGAAACCTTTCTTCTGCCGCAGGCTCTATAATGTAGTGAGTTTCCGACCGCCGAGGCCTTCAGGCATACCCAGGCCGCGGCGGCGAGGGATGGTTTTCTTAGCGCCCTTCGCGTGATCCTCGCGGCCTTTGCGGTTAGAAGCTTTTGACCGCAAAGCTCGCCAAGGAAAACGCAAAGTTCGCGAAGAGAGTCCTCCCAAGGGTGCGAGCAGAAATGCTCGTGCCTCCCGCGCTCCGTAAGGAGCGCATTGGAAAGGAAGCGCCCGCCGGGATGTTCCCGCCTTGCGTTTCTTTTCCAAATCAGATCTTAGCCGTTAGCTTTTAGCTCTAGGCTCAACCTAAGTGCGGAAGCCGACGAAGTCGAGCTAAGAGCTATGAGCTAAAGGCTAATGGCTAACAGCTTGGTTCTCACCGACAAATTCGGGCGCGCCATCAGCGACCTGCGGATCTCGATCACCGACCGCTGCAACTACAAGTGTGTTTACTGCCGCACCGGAAATGAAGGCGCGCTGTACGGCGATCTGCCGTTCGCCGACTATCTGCGCATGGCGCGAGTGCTGGTGGGGATGGGAGTGACGAAGGTTCGTCTGACGGGCGGCGAGCCGCTGCTGCGCAACGGCGTGGTGGAGTTTGTGCGGGAGCTGGCGAAGCTGAGCACGCCCAACCAGAACAGCGGCGACCGGCTCGACATCGCGCTCACTACCAATGGGCATCTTCTTGCCGATCTCGCGCAGCCGCTTAAGAATGCCGGGCTCACACGTGTGACTGTTTCCATGGACGCGGTCGATCCCGACCGCTTCGCGCGCATCACGCGAGTGGCTAACGGGTACGACCACGTGCTCGCCGGCATTCGCGCGGCGCGCCGGGCCGGGCTGTGGCCGCTGAAAGTAAACTGCGTGCTGATGCGCGGTTTTAACGAAGACCAGATCATTCCCTTTGGCATGTTCGCACGTGAAGAGGGCGTCACCGTGCGCTTCATCGAATTCATGCCGCTCGAAGAAGGACGCACGTGGTCGCCGGATACGGTGGTGACGCTCGACGAAATCCTGGCGCGGATGGGTGAGTATCGCCCGCTCGTCGAAATCCCGCGCGGACGTTCGGAAACCGCACGACGCTACCGCTTCGACGACGGTGTCGGGGAAATCGGGATCATCGCGCCGGTTTCGCATCCTTTCTGCGGACACTGCAGCCGCATTCGTATTACCAGCGACGGCAAAATCCGGACGTGTTTATTTTCCGTGTGGGACCACGATCTGCACGCGCAGATGCGACGGGGTGCCTGCGACAAAGAGTTGGAAGACTTCATCCGCGGCGTGATTCAGAAAAAAGAAGAGCGCCACCACATCGGCGAACCGGATTTTGTGCCGGCGTCGAGGACGATGGTGCATATCGGGGGATAACTTGTTAGGGTGAGGAATCGGGAGCGCGCGAGTTCCACGACGATACTTTTGATCGCGAGAGGAACCCAGCCCGGGACGCAGAATACGCTGTCAAGGAAAAGTAACTATGCCGGGAGCATTTACGCGGCCTGTCGACCGACAGAACGATTTGGATGAGTTGCTTGGGCTGGACTTTGCTGCTCGAAGCGACAAGGCGTTTCAGGTCCTGGCCGGAGAGGGCGCCTCGCTGATGCTCACGCCGGAAGAACTGGCCTCGCCGGTTGAGAAGTGCTTCCCCTTAACGCTTGACGCCGATCCTTGGACTGAGGGATGGGTAATTGAGGAGGGCGGCCGGGTTCGCGGCTTTATGGCTTGCGGCTACAACCAGTGGAATAAGCGGCTCGTTATTTGGCATTTTTATGTGGACCGCGCGGAGCGGCGAAAAGGTTTCGGCCGGCAGCTAATGGATTGCGCGCTTTCCGCTGGTCGCCAGTGGGGAGCAAGAACGGCCTGGGCCGAAACGAGCAATGTGAATTATCCGGGCGTCATTGCCTATCAAAGGCTGGGATTCAAACTTTGCGGTTTCGACGCCACGCTCTACCAGGGAACCGTGAATGAAGGCGAGTTTGGGCTATTTCTGGCCCGCTATCTCTGATCCATGCAGCAGTATGAATCGGGTACAGCAGCAACCGGGATTCCCGAGACGCCGGGAAAATGGGAACGTCCAGTCATGATGCCTTACATCCACGCCCTCAGTTTCAGACAAGGCGATCAGGCCTCCTTCGTAGAAGAGGCTTTATAGCCGCTGCGGCTCGCTTCGTTTAAGATCGAGAGTGTGAGATTTCCGTTTCTCATCGCCGCCCTTGTATTGTTTTTTTCTCCTGTACTATTGGCGCAGACTTCCTTCTACCTAGGCTTCGACCGCAACACCTACCCCGGCGACGCCAACCTGAAAGCTCT
>PKVZ01000225.1 GCA_003131635.1 Acidobacteriaceae bacterium | reverse complement strand
AGCAACTCCGCTCCGGCGACGTGCGCACGCTAGCTCGCGCCATTTCGACCGTGGAGAACCGCGCGCCGGGATGGTCCGAGTTGCTGAAGGCGTTGTTTCCGCACAGTGGCAAAGCGCTCGTGCTCGGCCTGACGGGGCCGCCGGGGGCGGGGAAGAGCACGCTGGTGGATCAGCTTGCTCGCTTCTATCGTAAAGACAATCGTACCGTGGGCATCATCGCTGTAGACCCTACCAGTCCCTACACGGGCGGAGCAATTCTGGGCGACCGTATCCGCATGCAGGAACATTTTTCCGATCCCGGGATTTATATTCGCAGCATGGCGACGCGCGGCTCGCTGGGCGGACTGGCGCGCACCACGGCTGATGTAGCCACGGTGCTCGACGCCTCGGGGCGCGACCTCATCATGATTGAAACCGTGGGTGTGGGTCAGGCTGAAGTAGACATCGTGCGGCTGGCGGATATCACGATCGTGATCCTCGTCCCGGGCATGGGCGATGACGTGCAAACCATCAAAGCCGGCATCATGGAGATTGCCGATATCTTCGTGATCAACAAGAGCGACCGCGACGGCGCTGAGCATGTGGAGCGCGAGATTCGGGCGCTGCAGTCGCTCGCCATGCGCCACGATGGCTGGACGCCGCCGATCGTCAAGACGGTCGCCAGTCAGGGGCTTGGCACCCAGGAACTTGCGAAAGCAATTTCCGACTATGAAGAGCACCTGCAGAAGAAAAATCTGGCGCTGCACAAAAGCGTCGAGAACTGGCAGGAGCGCCTGCTCGAAATGCTGCGAGAAGCGTTGCTCGAAAAGGCTCGAGGTCTGTTGTTCGAGGGCGGCGTAGCCCGCTATGCAACCGAGGTAGCCGAGCACAAGCGCGATCCCTACACCTTGATTGAGGAGATTGCCGCGAACGTGGGAAAACACTGATGGCGAAAATCGATCATATTGGGATTGCGGTGAAGTCGCTTGCCGGAGCGAAGTCAATTTACGAGAAGCTAGGCCTGACACTGTCTCCCGAAGAAACTGTGGAGCAGGAGCAGGTCCGGCTGGTGATGGTTCCGGTGGGCGAGAGCCGGTTGGAATTGTTGGAAGCCACGTCGGAGAATTCCACAATTGCAAAGTTTATCGCCAAGCGCGGTGAAGGGTTGCATCACGTATGCCTGCGCGTTCCGGATTTACCAGCAGCCGTTGCGCGTCTAAAAAAAGACGGTGTGCGTCTGGTCTCAGAGGAGATCAAAACCGGCGCCGGGGGACACAAATACGTGTTCGTACATCCCGCGAGTTCGGGCGGCGTTTTGCTGGAACTGGTACAGGAATAAATTAAGGCTGGCCACGGATTGCACGAATATTCATATTCACCGTCCGCAAAATTCTCGACGAAACAAACGAATCATGCTCCTCCTCGCCATCGACACTTCCGGCAAGCATGGCAGCATCGCATTGGCGCGGGCGCAGCCGGGTTCTTCCCATCAAAATGACGTGGAGCTGATCGAGACTTCGCCCCTGGCGGGCGGCACTTTTTCTGCAGAACTTGTTCCGCAAATCGCGGCTCTGCTCTCCGGTCACGGATTCACCCGGCACGACATCGACGCCTTCACCGTAGCCTCCGGCCCGGGATCGTTCACCGGCCTTCGGATCGGTTTAGCGGCGGTAAAGGCTCTGGGCGAGGTTTTGAATAAACCGATCGCACCCGTGTCCTTATTGGAAGCGTGCGTCTTCAGCAGTGGTATGCGAGGTAGGATCATGTCTGCTCTCGATGCCGGCAGGAGTGATGTCTATGTCGGGGAGTACGAAGTCCCGGCTCATGCTTCCCAAATTGCACGAGAGTTTATCCTGAGCCGAAGCGAATTCCTTTTCCAGGCGAAAGGATGGACGCTGGTCACTCCTGACAGCGCCCTCGCCGAAGCGGCCGTTGCGGCCGGTTTATCGGTCACAAAACTTTCGCCTGTTTCTGCCGCCGATGTTGCCCGTCTGGGCTGGCGCAAGATTCAGGCCGGCGAGACGGTGGCGCCGGACCGGTTGGAAGCGAACTACATCCGCCGCACCGACGCAGAAATGCTTGAGAGAATCGTTCCCTAGCTTGCGCATCCGACCAGCAAATAACGGCGACATTCCTGCGATGATCGAGCTCGAACATAAGAGCCCTGCCGCAGCGCATTGGTCCACGCAGCAGTATGGAGGCATGTTCGCAAACCGTGATTCGGAGCGGCCCGAACGCTTTATATTGGTGGTTGAAGAAGCTGACGAAGTGCGGATGGAAACGACCTCAGGCGCATCGCATCGCCTGCTGGCATTTCTTGTAGCGCACAGAATCGATAACGAATGGGAGCTGGAGAACATTGTGGTCGCGGCAGAGTCCCGCCGACGAGGTGTCGGAACTCGCCTGCTGCGTGAGTTCCTCGACCAGGCACGTGCCAAGAATGGCAATACGATATTCCTGGAAGTCCGCCAGTCGAATCATGCCGCCCGGGCTCTTTATCGAAAGTTTGGTTTTGTAGAAACGGGCGCACGTAAAGGCTATTACCCCACCCCGCCGGAGGATGCAATCCTCTACCGCCTTACGTTTTATTAGAACTTTCTCATAACGAGACTGCACTATAAATATGGCATTGAACCGATTCTGGGGCTGTGATAGCTTGAGCCTAGAAATCACCTATCGGAGGTCCGCCTGGATGCTGACTTCGAATGACGCTCTCCTGACCAACCATGATGAATTTCGCAAGCTGGCTCAAGAGCACATGCAATATTCCACCCGGTTAGATTCACTCACCCAAAAACGTTATCTCAGCGAAGATGAAAAGCTGGAAGAGGTCCGGCTTAAGAAGCTCAAGCTGCGGCTCAAAGATCAGATGCAATCAATTGAGCGGCAGTATCGGCAGCAGTTCGGCACTCACGTAGCGTAATTTTTCTGGCCACTGAACAGGCGGCTGTTGCCGCTACGGCGGTTTTGTATCTACGCACAGGCGCTAGTCAGCGCCTTTCTTTATTTGGACTTAGGCCAAACCTGATCCCTTATCGTCCGCGCCTGCTCTATAATTAGTCCTACTCTCATGGTTCGTGACGGCTACTTTTACGCGCTGGGNNATTCCTGAGACTGCAGGCGCCGTGGTTTCTCCTGCGGATGGAAAGGTTACGGATGTTTCCTGGGTGACAAATGCGGGCGAAAAACAGGCCCGGATCAGTATCTTCCTGAGTGTCTTTGATGTGCACGTGAACCGTTCACCGATTGCTGGGATCGTGCGCGACGTGCGTTATAGGAAGGGGAAATTTCTGAACGCAATGAATGCGGCCTCGGCGGAGGAGAATGAACAGAATGTCGTTCGTGTGGAAGGCGACGGCCAGGTGGTCATCTTCAAACAGATCGCCGGATTGCTGGCCCGACGAATCGTGTTTCATCCCAGAGTTGGCGATCGGGTGGAGCGCGGCCAGCGCGTGGGACTGATCAAATTTGGTTCGCGCACCGACGTACTGCTTAACTCGGCTGCCAGCTTGCAGGTGAAGGTGGGTGACCGGGTCCGTGGCGGAGCCAGCATTCTGGCTTATCTGCAGCCTGCGGACGAACTGGCAGGCGCAGCGCGTCATTCCGCTGACGAGAGGGCACGCTGATGGATATTCCTCTTTCAAAAAGACCCGACGAGCGGAGGCCGCCGCGCCGCATGAGCAAGGGTATGTACATTCTCCCCTCGCTATTCACCTCCGGAAATATGGCGGCCGGCTTCTACGCCATCCTCGAAGTGGTGCACGCGAGTGCCTCCACCTTCTGGCATTTAGACAATGCCGCCAAAGCCATTGGATTTGCCGTTCTATTCGACGGCCTGGATGGGCGCGTTGCCCGCATGACCGGTACCAGCAGCGAGTTCGGCAAAGAGCTCGACTCGCTGGCCGACGTGATTACATTCGGCGTGGCTCCAGCGATGCTGGCGTGGACGTGGGGATTTCACCTGATGCCGCCGGTCGGGCTCACGGACTGGGACTTGAACATCAAACTAACCCAGTTAGGGGCGATTGCCGCCTTCTTGTTCCTGATGGCCGGTGCCAGCCGCCTGGCGCGGTTCAACATTACTTCGAACCCACAGCCTTCGAATCCGGGCCGGCCAGGGAAGAAATATTTTGTTGGCATGCCGATTCCGGCGGGCGCCGGAGTGGTTGCGGCGGTGGTGCACTTTCAGTCTGGCGTCCCTCTGGATTCCTGGTACAAGGCGATCCCGTGGCTGGCAATGGTGGCGGCAGTGGGCTACCTGATGGTGAGCACATGGCGCTTCTATAGTTTCAAAGACATTGACTTTAGTTCGCGCCATCCCTTTCGTTTGATCATCCTTTTTGGCGCGCTGATCGCCGGCCTTTGGTTCTTCTCCAAGCCGGTGCTATTCGGAGTGGCGCTGCTCTATACGTTCTCTGGAGTGTTCTGGCGCCTGCAATGGATCTTCCGTCGGCGGAAGCAGCCTCGGCCGCCCACTTACAAGGAGGCTTCGCAGACTTCATGAGTAGTCCGTCCAAAATTGCGGCACCGCCCTCGTCGTCTTCCGCACGCGGGCAGCTCTTTCGCGCGGCCATCGTCGGCGCCGGCACTCTCAAGGGGAAGGAAGTCGCTGAAATGCTCAGCGCGCGCAATTTCCCTGCGGTCGACGTGCGCTTGCTGGATGATGACGAGTCCATCGGCCAGCTCGAAGCCACTGGCGACGAGGTCAATTTCATCCAGAGCGTGCGCGCCGAGCGGTTCACAAATGTGGACTTTACGTTCTTTGCCGCCGATGCTGGATCCACCCGCGAGAACTGGATGCGCGCCCGCGATGCCGGCAGTGCGATTATCGATCTCTCCGGCGCATTGGAAGAGGAAGCGGGCGCGACGGTTCGTTCTCTCTGGGTGGAGCGCGAACGTGGCCAGATGTGGCAACCGGAGCTGGAGCCGGCTCCCTGCGTGGTGGCTCATCCCGCAGCCGTGACCCTGGCGCTCCTGCTGTTGCGGGCTCGCAAAGCTGGCGCTATCCGCAGCGCCGTGGCAACGATTTTCGAGCCCGCCTCCGAACAGGGACAGAAAGGAATGGACGAACTGCACCAGCAGACCGTTAATCTGTTGTCATTCCAGTCGTTGCCCAAGGATGTCTTTGATGCACAGGTGGCGTTCAATATGTTGGCACGCTACGGGCCGAACTCGAAGTTGTCGCTCGATTCGCTGGAGACGCGCGTCCGGCGCCACTATCAAAAACTTGCCGGAACCGATGCGCCGCAGCCCGCGCTCATGGCGCTTCAGCCTCCCGTGTTTCATGGCCACGCGCTGAGTATTTTTTTGGAGATGGAGCAAAAAGTCGATCAGCAGAAATTGTCGCTGGCCCTGGCCGGCGATCACGTGACGTTGGCGGGATCAGACGACGACTCACATCCCAGCAACGTGAACACGGCAGGGCAGGCCAATATCATGGTTTCTCTGAAAACCGAATCTTCGCGCTCGAATGGAATCTGGCTCTGGGCGGCCATTGACAACCTCCGGGTCGCAGCCGTGACCGCCGTGGAATGTGCCGAGAGCATGATTGCAACCCGGCCGGTGGGAAAGATCCAATGAAACCGTGTCGCGTCCTGTGGCTGGTGCTGCTGCTGGTGGCCACCGGCTGCGGATATCACACGGCTGGCCACAGCGTGCAGCTCCCGGAAAATGTTAAGACCATTGCGGTCCCCGCGTTTACAAACGTAACCACCACCTACAGAATCGAGCAGACTCTTACAGCATCCGTGGTGCGCGAATTCACCACGCGCACGCACTATCGCATCCTGAATGAAGCTGGCGAAGCCGCCGACGTCACCTTGCGCGGCACGGTGATTTCCACCGCGGCGTCGCCCCTCACTTACAACTCCTCAACCGGTCAAGCCGCCAGCGTTTTGGTGGTGGTGAGCATGAAGGTTTCGCTCACCGACCGTCAGGGCAAGGTGCTCTACCAGAATCCGTCCTATCTATTTCGCGAGCAGTACGAGGTTTCGCAGGACCTGGCTAGTTTCTTCGAGGAGGACTCTCCGGCCTACCGGCGGCTCTCGCAGGATTTCGCTCGAACCCTGGTCTCTAACATTCTGGAGGGCTTCTAGATGCTAGAGTTAGCTTGTCATCCCGAGCAAGCGTTCTTTGCGCAGCGAGGAGCCTGTCCCGAGCTTGCCGAGGGAATCTGGGCGAGCCGCGCGGCATGGCCTGCCCTGAGCAAGCGAAGCGCGCCGAAGGGTCGCGTTTTTTGCGACACAATAATCGCGCGTT
>PKVZ01000284.1:4193-4946 GCA_003131635.1 Acidobacteriaceae bacterium | reverse complement strand
TTGCCAAGTTTAATGCGGAAGCGAAGAGGATTTTGGACTCATCTTTGGGATATCTGGAATCAGTCGAGCCCCCACCATCATCTACCATTACACGAATGATGCAGGACTCAGGGGAATTCTCGAAAGTGGGCGGCTGTGGCTCACAGATGTCTTTGATCTAAATGACCCTCAGAGATGAATCATGGCTTCTCTCAAGCCATAAAGGTCCTAAACAGCAAAGCATCGGTTGGTCCGCCTGAATCGCGGATATTTGCCGAAAGGTTTGAGGCCTTCGCTAAGGCGGGATATATCCAAAAGATTGCGCATTTTTTTGTGTGCTCATTCAGCGCCCACAAGGATGATCTAGGATAGTGGCGGGCATATGCTGACAACGGTCGCGGTTACGCAATGGCATTCGATGCCAAAACACTCGAGCAGCCCTTTGTCGCCGAAAGCATAGTCCCGAAGTTCAGCAACGGTACATTCCCGGTCCTTTACGACGACAAACAGCTCACTCAAATTTATGATCAGTTAATCAATGAAGCGTTTCCGCTAATATCGCTTCCTCGTGGAAGAAATCTGCAGGGCCCCGTAATTAATTCTTACATGTCGCAACTCGACTTCTGGCTTACGTATCACGCGTTGCAAGCGATGCTTTATTTCAAGCATGAAGCCTACAAAAGCGAAGAAGAATACCGATTCTTACAGATTCATAGGGCTGACGAAGCCCCAGCAGTAAAGTTTAGGCAGCGGCCATATTCGTTAGTAAGATAT
>PKVZ01000284.1:0-4144 GCA_003131635.1 Acidobacteriaceae bacterium | reverse complement strand
TCCTTCAACATTAACCGTACCTTTCCCACAGTTTCTCCACAGCAATCCGGCTCCGCTATATTCCCATCAGCGGCAATCTGGCTCACAATCCTAAGGGGAGAAGTGTCGAAAGCCCTAATCCATCCATGCCCAGCTCAGAAGATTTCAAAGAAACCGTGAAACAGCAGGCGGACATCGTCCGCATCATCGGCGACTACATCAAGCTGAAAAAAGCTGGCGCGTCGAACTATTCCGGACTCTGTCCGTTTCACAGTGAGAAGACCCCGTCGTTCTCGGTGCATGCCACTAAGCAGTTCTACTACTGCTTTGGTTGTCACGAGAAGGGCGACGTTTTCAAGTTCGTACAGAAAGTCGAGAACATCACTTTTCCCGAGGCCGTCCGCCTCGTAGCGCAGAAGCTGGGGATTCCGCTGCCCAAGGCTACCTATTCGAGCCCGGCGGAAGCCCACGACGCCAAGCTGCGCGCACAATTGATCGACGTCCAGGAGCGGGCCGCAGTATTTTTTCAGGAATGTTTGAAGCGCCCCGAAGGAGCGCGTGCGCGTGAGTACTTGCTCGATCGCGGTCTCGGCCAGGAAATGATTGCGACCTTCCGCATCGGTTACGCACCGGATTCCGGATTCCTGCTGCGCGACCGCCTGGCCGGCGAGTTCAGCGAAGAAGTCCTGCGCGCGAGCGGCCTGTTCTCGTGGAAGCAGGAAGACGGGCTTCGGGCTCCGGGCTCCGGGCTTCCGCAGGACGGCAATCAGCAATCAGCAATCAGCAATCAGCAAGAGCAGATTCTTCGCTCCGCTCGGAATGACAATGCTGAGGTCGAGAGCGGTTCGCCGAAGCCCGAAAGCCGAAGCCCGAAGCCCGAAGCCCGCATGTACTCCAAATTCCGCAATCGTGTAATGTTCCCCATCGCCAACGACGCCGGAAAGATCATTGCATTCACCGGACGAACTCTGGCCACCGATGAGAAGTCCGGTCCGAAATATTTGAATTCGCCGGAGACCGGGATTTATTCCAAGGGCCGGGTCTTGTTCAATCTGGATCACGCCAAAGAAGCGATCCGCAAACTGGATTACGCCATCCTCGTCGAAGGCCAGATGGATTGCATCTCCGTCTACGCCGCCGGATTTCATAACGTGATCGCGAGTTCAGGCACCGCCTTCACCGAACTCCAGGCCAAGCTTCTCGGCCGCTTCAGCAAGAACGCAGTAGTCAACTTCGATCCCGATACCGCCGGAGCCAAGGCCACAGAGCGCACTTTGGGCTTGCTGGTGGAAGAAGAATTCCAGATCAAAGTCCTCACCCTCGAGCAGGGATTCGATCCCGATCTCTACATTCGCCGCAAAGGCAAGGACGCTTACGGCGAAGCCCTACGAGGCTCGCAGAAATACTTCGACTATCTGATCGACCGCGCGCGCAGCCATTTTCCAGTGCGCAGCGCCGAAGGCAAAAAGCAGGCGGTGAATCATTTGCTGCCCCATATCCAGCGCGTGCCCAGCCGCATCGTGCGCGACGAACTGGCCCAGGAGATCGCCCAGAAGCTCGGCATTGATTCCGCAGTATTGCGGCAGGAGTTGCGGCATGTGGCAGCGGAGCGTTCGGCGGCCACGGTGAAAGCTCCGGCGCTGGCGCAGGCGACCGACGCCGAGCGCATTCTCGTCCGAGCCCTCGCTTCAGCACGCCAAATGCAGCCCGGAGTGCACCTTTCCGCTCGCGATGGCGCCCGTGACGTTATCAAAGAAGAGGAGTTCGATCCCGCCCGCCAGGCGCGTTACGTCTTACAGAATGAAGCGCTCCACAACGGCCTCGCGACCGAGTCCCTGATCGAGGCCCTTCTGAATGCCGGCGCCGAAATTGCCGATGTAATGGATGTGCGCTGCTCCGACGACGAGCGCCGGATGCTGGCCTCAATTTTGTTAAAAGACGACGAAGAAGAACTCACCGCCGAACGCCTTGAAGGCGCAGTCCGCGCCCTGCGCCGCATTCACTTGCGCCGTCGGCAAGAGCAGGTGCAGCGCGAACTGAAGAAGCCGGGCGTTGGCGACGATAAAGATCGCATGAGAGAGCTGCTGCTGGAAGTGGAGCGCGTGAGCCGTGCGCTGCGCGACCCCAGCCTGGCCGAAGAAGGCTTAAGAATCTCTCTCGGAAACCAGAAAAGTGCATGAAACAAAACAACGCTTCGAATCATCTAACTATTTAGCAGACTTACAGATAGCGGCGGGCTGAGGACGTTCCGCGGGGCAAGTGATAGACCGGGCAGCACTTATGTGCTAACATGTGTAGGTTTGTGCTTAGGTGCACAACTCCGCGCTAACCCACATTCCCACCCGTCATGACATTACCATACGCTCCCCAGAGGGCGAATTGATGAATTTGAGGAATACTTCTTGGCTCTTGAAGACAAGTACGACGACATAAAAAAGCTGGTCGATGCCGGTAAGGAAAAGGGATACCTGACCTACGACCAGGTGAACGAACTCATACCGCATGACGTGGTTAGTCCCGAAGATCTGGACGACCTGCTCACTACCATCGGCACGCAAGGCATCGATGTGCTGGAAGGCCCCAAACTGCCTTCCGCCGCGCTCGATAAGAAATTTGAAGAGGGCGAAGAGGGCGAGGACGTTGAACTCGACCTCACTCCCGGCGCCCTCGAAAAAACCAACGATCCCGTTCGCATGTATCTGCGCGAAATGGGAACGGTCCCCCTGCTCACGCGCGAAGGCGAAGTGGAAATCGCCAAGCGCATCGAGCGCGGCCAGATCCGCGTGCTCAAGGCTTTGTCTCGTTCGCCGATCGTCATTCACGAACTCCTCGCCATGGGCGAAGACCTCAAGAAAGGTGTGCGCTCCATCAAGGAGGTCGTCACCTTCGACGAGGAAGAAATCACCGACGAGATTCTGCAGAACCGGCTGAACGAGTTCACCGGCAAGATCGACAACATGGCGAAGCTCTATAAAAAAGTCGCCGTGGTGCAGGAAAAATACGCGGCCGTATCTCTGAAAAAGCGTCCCAAGGACCATCGCCGCGCCCGCCGCAACTTCGCCCGTGCCATCGTCAAGGTTTCCATCGCGGTGCGCAAGCTCGGCTTCACCAACGCCGAACGCAAGCGCCTGATCGACCGCGTCAACAAAACCGTCGACAGCATGCGTTCGCTCGACCGTCAGGCGGGCAATCTCGAGCGCAAGGCCGACGCCACGCGCAGTGAAGATCAAAAAAAAGAATACCGCCGCCAGGCCCGCGCCGTACGCAGCGAGATTGAGAAGCTCGAAGTCGAAGCCGGCCTCTTGTTCCAGGAGATCAAGCGCACCCAGCGCGAAATCATCCAGGGCGACATGGACGCCGAGCAGGCCAAGCGCGAGCTGATCGAGGCCAACCTGCGTCTCGTAGTCTCAATCGCGAAAAAGTACACCAACCGCGGTCTCCAGTTTCTCGATCTGATTCAGGAAGGCAACATCGGCCTGATGAAAGCGGTCGACAAGTTCGAATATCGCCGCGGCTACAAATTTTCGACCTACGCCACGTGGTGGATTCGGCAGGCCATCACCCGTGCCATTGCCGACCAGGCGCGCACCATCCGTATCCCAGTGCACATGATCGAAACCATCAACAAGCTGATCCGCACCTCGCGTCAGCTGGTGCAGGAGCTCGGACGCGAGCCCACCAGCGAAGAAATCGCCAAGCGCATGGACATCCCCGTAGCGAAAGTGCGCAAGGTGCTGAAGATCGCGCAGGAGCCAATCTCTCTAGAAACCCCAATCGGCGAAGAAGAAGATTCGCATCTCGGCGACTTCATCGAAGACCGCGCCGTAGTCTCCCCGGCCGAAGCCGTGATCAACGTGAACCTCAAGGACCAGACCGGACAGGTCCTGCGCACGCTGACACCGCGCGAAGAAAAAGTAATCAAAATGCGCTTCGGCCTCGAAGACGGCAGCGAGCATACGCTGGAAGAAGTCGGCCAGTCGTTCGCCGTAACCCGCGAACGCATCCGGCAGATCGAAGCCAAGGCGCTGAGGAAGCTGCGGCATCCGTCGAGGTCGCGGAAGCTGCGGGCGTTTATGGATGGAGTTAGAGACTAAGCCTAGCCACGGATCTGCACGGATACACGGATACGTCCTTGTCATTCCGAATTGGGCCAAAGGCCCGATGG
>PKVZ01000019.1 GCA_003131635.1 Acidobacteriaceae bacterium | reverse complement strand
CGAAGCTCCCGCCGTTCCTGCCCTCAGACACCGCGCTCACCAACGAAGAGACGCGCCT
This sequence comes from Acidobacteriaceae bacterium, assembly GCA_003131635.1. Lineage (GTDB taxonomy): Bacteria > Acidobacteriota > Terriglobia > Terriglobales > Acidobacteriaceae > Sulfotelmatobacter. The sequence continues at coordinate 4,384 of PKVZ01000019.1, read as the reverse complement.
GAAATATCGCTACATCGATCTTCGCCGCGACGTGATGCAATTCAACATCGAAACCCGCCACAAAGTCGCCAAAGCTATCCGCGACTATCTTTCGGACCAGGGCTTCTTCGAAATCGAAACTCCATTCATGACCCGCTCCACGCCGGAAGGCGCGCGCGATTACCTCGTCCCCAGCCGGGTGCAGCCCGGTACGTTCTACGCCCTGCCGCAATCGCCGCAGATGTTCAAACAAATATTAATGATCTCCGGCTTCGACAAATATTTTCAGATCGTGCGCTGCTTTCGCGATGAAGACCTGCGCGCCGACCGCCAGCCGGAATTCACACAGATCGATCTGGAAATGTCTTACCCGCAACCCGAGCGTGTCTGGGAAGTGGTTGAAGGATTTCTCACCGCTGCCTTCCGCGCCGCCGGATCAGAAATCAAAACTCCGTTTCCGCGCATGGATTACGACGAAGCCATCCGGCTCTATGGCATCGACAAGCCCGACTTGCGCCTCCCAGCCTTCACTGAGGTTCGCGAATGTTTCACGCCGGAGAATTTGCAGGAACTTGCCATCAATCCCCACCTGCCGCTGATCGCAATCCGTACCCCGAAAGTTGGCGAACTCTCGCGCAAAGAGCGCGACGACATCAAGCCGATGTTCCACTCCAAAGGTGGAGCGAAGATTTTCGAAGACTTCAAACGCATCGCCAACAAATTCCCCGAAGGAGCCGCCGCGATCGCGAAAAAGGTAAGCATGGAGGAAGGCGACTTGATTGTGCTGGTGGCTGGCTCCGCCCAAGCAGGCCCGCAAACCGCCATGGCCGCCCACAGTAAAGTCACTCCCCAGGAGCAGGCAATCTACGCCTCCGCCGGCCTGTTGCGCCTGGCACTGGCCCAGAAATACGCAGACCGCCACGGCGTCTTCAAGAAAACCGGCGACCCCGCCAAGGATTTCCGATTTCTCTGGGTCACAAACTTTCCCATGTTCGAATGGGACGAAGGCGAAAAGATCTGGAACGCCGCGCACCATCCCTTCACCTCGCCGCATGAAGAAGACATGAAACTCCTCGAAGCAGGAGTGGAGGCCTTGAACGATCCGCAATCCCCGCTCAGCGCCGTGCGCGCGCTCGCCTATGATGTTGTCCTCAACGGCACGGAACTCGGCTCCGGCTCAATCCGTATTCATCGCCAGGACATTCAAAGCAAAATCTTCCGCGCCCTTGGCATGACCGAAGAAGAAGCCCGCGCCCGCTTCGGATTCTTCCTCGAAGCGCTCGAATACGGCACACCTCCGCACGGTGGCATCGCCCTCGGTCTCGACCGCATCGTCATGATCATCGCCGGAGCCGAAAGCTTGCGGGAAGTGATTCCATTCCCGAAGACCGCGCGGGCTGTGGATTTAATGGTGGACGCGCCTACGCCGGTAAGTGAGGCGCAACTGCGTGACCTGGGAATCGCCATAAGAACGAAAAGCTAAGTAGCGCCGCCGTCTCGGCGGCTTTGCTGTCGCCGAGACGATGAGACAGGCTTCCAAAATAACCGGCTTCAGAGCCGGTTTCCTCCATCCAACCTTGTCCAGCCGATCTTAAAGAATTCTCCAGTTTCCCACTTCTGCACATATCCCAAAAAGAACTGCGCTCCGTCACACTCTTATCCACCCTACCCATGCTATACAGGACTTGGTTTCCCTAATCCCGCACCGCTTCCGGTAAAGCGATGCGCGACGCACTCTCCGAGCCTCATCGATCCAAAGGTGGGACTCAATGCCACGTGCCGCGCTCTTTCTGATTGCCATCTGTTGCTTATTACTTTCTCCACTCGCAGCCCAGGACGCCGCCACCGGCGCCATTCACGGCACGGTCCTCGATCCCGCCGGAGCTCACATTGCCCAAGCCTCCATCGTCGCCGTGAACTCCGCCACCGGCTCCCGTTACTCCACCACGTCGGATGCCGAAGGCCGCTTCGCGCTCGATCTCCTGCCTCCCGGCGACTACACCGCCCGTGCCATAGCCGACAAAATGTCTCCGCAGGAAACTCCACCGCTCCACGTCGATGTCGGCGCCGCCGCCGAACTCGAATTCCATCTCACCATCGCCGGGCCGCAGGAAAATGTCACCGTCTCCGGCGCGCCTAAACTCGTCGATACCCAATCCAGCGCCGTCTCCACGCTCATTGACGAACGCGCCATCGCCGATCTCCCGCTCAACGGCCGTCGCTTCTCCGATCTAATGCTGCTCTCGCCCGGCGTCACACAAGACCCACGCAGCCTCACCTCCGCCACCAACGGTGATCTCTCCTTCGGCGGCCTGCGTGGATTCCAAAACAGTTTCCTCGTCGATGGCGGCGACTTCAACAATGCTTTCTTCGCCCAAGCCCGCGGGCTTTATCGCATGCCGTACCAGTTTTCCAATGAAGTGGTGCAGGAGTTTCGCGTCTCCACAAACTCCTTCGGCGCCGAAAACGGACGCGCCGGCGGGGCCGTCATCAATGTCGTCACCAAGTCCGGATCCAATCACTGGCACGGCACCGGCCTCTATTACATCCGCGACAGCGGGTTCGGCGCCACCGATCCCATGATGGACTTCAAGCCCCATAGCCGCCAGCAGCAAGGCGGAGCCACCATCGGTGGTCCCATTAAGAAAAATAAGATTTTCTTCTTCGGAGGCTTCGATCAGCACTACTTCCACGTCCCCAGCGTCGTCGAATTCCTCGACGGCACCATGCAGGTCGTTCCCCAAGCCGGCACCGGACCCTACACTCCCGGCGACTACGAAGCCAGTGACCAAGCCCTCGTCTTCGCCGCCGCCTCCCAACTCACGTCTCTTGCCGGAGCCTTTCCCGCCGCGCAGATTGGCAATGCCGCTTACGCCAAGGTCGATATCAATCTCACCCCGCGCAACCAACTTGCCATACGGTTCAATTCTTCCCGCTATTGGGGATCGAACAACGTCTTCCTCGATCCCGCCAGCCCCGTTACCTATGATTCCAACTCCGATAACGGCGAAGAAACTGTTTCCACCGATACTGGCTCGGTGGCGTTGATTTCAGGCATTAGCCCGCGCCTCATCAGCCATCTTCGCGCCCAGTTCTCCCGCGACCTGCGCCAGTCCTACACCAACACCAACGGCACCCTCATCAAAGTTACCGACATCATCGATGGCATCGGACGCTCCGATCAACTCCCTCGCGCCACCCGCGAACACCGCGCCCAACTCGCCGAAACCCTCAGCCTCGATACCAGCCACCACTCCTTCAAATTCGGCGGCGACTCCCTCATTACTTCGATCTACGATTTCTTCCCCAGCCAGCAAAGCGGTGAATACCTTTTCGACGAAATCAAAGTCAACCCCTTCACCTTCGAACCGCAGGAAGCCGGACTGCCGCTGACGCCACTCCGCGCCTACGCCCACGCGGTGCCGCACTACTATCTGCAAAACTTCGGCCCCGCCGCCTCCAACCCCAACAGCAACGACTACGCCGCCTTCGCTCAGGACACCATCCGGGTCACCGACCATCTCGCCGTGAATCTAGGCGTTCGCTGGGACCTCCAAACCTTCACCACCGCGGGACTTCAATCCAACCCATTGTTCCCACCCTCCGGCAAAGTTCCCTTCAATCCTCACAATTTCGCCCCCCGTGCCGGACTCGCTTACTCCATCGGCAAAACCCACCCGCTCGTCATCCGCGCCGGTTACGGAGTCTTCTACGTCCGCATCCCGCAGATCTATAACTCCGCCATCGCCACCGAAAACGGCATCAATGACGCCCAGGTATTTCTCAACAACAACGACTACTATGACCGTCAAGCCTTTCCCACATATCCCAATCCCCTGGTCACTTGCTCGCTCATCGCAACCAGCTGCAATCTCCCCGCCGGATTTACCCAAGGCGTCACCAACGATGTCTCCGCCTTCGCTCCCAACTTCGTCACTCCCCGCGTCCAGCAAACCAGCCTCACCCTCGAACGCGAGGTCGCCTCCCACACCACCGTCGCCGTCTCTTATCTCTACGTCCACGGTGAACATCTCATTCGCGCCCTCGATGTCAATCTCCCGCCGCCGGTCGCACTCACCTATCCCATCTTCGATTCCACCGGCTCCATTTTTCAGAGCGGGTACTACACCGTCGATTCCTTCGCCACCTGGCAGTACACGCCATCGCTGACCTGTCCGTTCCCGCCCTGCATCAATCCTCTCGGACGCCCCATCGCCCAACTCGGCTCCATCGACGAATTTCAAAGCGCCGCCTCCAGCGTTTACAACGGCGCAACTCTCTCCATCAACCGCCGCATGTCCCGTGGAACCTATCTCCGCCTCTCCTACACCTACGCCCACGCCATCGACGATGGCCAGGACGCCCTCGTCGCCGGCGAACCGGCCACGGTGCAGAACGCCTACCA
>PKVZ01000175.1:21252-55140 GCA_003131635.1 Acidobacteriaceae bacterium | reverse complement strand
AATCCCACTCTCTCCGCCAGATTTTCTAATCCCTTGAACATAGGAGCCTAGCGAGTCCGGCTACCTATTTCCGTAAATCCCGGCTACTCAAAAACGACTGCCCATTGTGAGACCCACGTATCGACTCTTCGAGGAGTTGAGCCGTGAAGAGTCTGCCATCAGTCGGTGTGTACATCCGAATCACCAACGAAGAGGGCCATCGCCGCTATGAGCGAATCCGCCGCCGCAACCCGCAGGCTTGCGGACCGAAAGATGTGTATTGTCTCCACTTTTACGATAAAAAGAAGCGCAAGTGGGTGAGCGTTGGAACCGACCTGAGCGCCGCCAACGCAGCGCGAGGCCAGAAGAAGCAGGAGCTTTTGGTCCTGAACAAGGACGAAGCTACCAGTCCAAACCATCCCCCGCCGTAGCGAAGATGCTAGAACAGCTTCGAACGGTATTTATCCCCAACCTCGGACCTAATCCCACCGTCAAGTTCCACACCAAAGAAGGTTTCAGGACGAAGACCGGAAAATCCCGCGTTGTACCGCTTGAACGGAGCCTCGCAACCAAGTTGACAGAGTGGCAAGCAAAGAACCAAAGCTCCCGTCTAGTGTTCCCTATTGCAAAAGGGGAAGTTGAGGGGCATTTTCTCCGAAAGATGAAGGAGTATGCAAAGAAAGCCGGGCTGAAGCCAACGGAGTTCCGGCTTCACAAATGTCGGGATACATTCGCCACGTGGGCGCTACGGCGCGGTTTAGATATCCACACCGTGCAACACTGGCTCGGGCACGCGGATATCACAATGACCCAACGCTACCTTGCGCCGGAGCAAGGCGAGCATGCTCAGAGCCAGATTAATCGTGCGTTTGGCGATACTCTGGCTACGTCTGCTACGGCCTAGATCGGAAGCGTAGCGGCTGTGCCAAGGCCGGGAGAACATCCCCGGCTTTCACCCACCTGAAGGCAGAAACCTCGTTAGAAGCCCAATCACTTCGGTAATTAGCAGACTCTAACGCCACCAAGGAAAATCTCGGCTGGGGAGTCCGTCATGTCAAATCTCTTTATTGATGATGAACCGGGCGCAGTCTCGGCCTAGGGGATTTAGACACACTCATTGAGAAAAGCAATGCTTCGTTGCTGCCCTCCAAATGGGGTGGGGCGAAAAGATGCCGGCCTAGGTGACGGCTGATGCGGGAAGGCTGGCGACCGTTTTCCCCATCATCTCGGGGATCGTGACAAACTCGTATCCTTCGTCCCGGTAACGTTTGAGCAAGTTGTCGGTGGCTTGTACCGTTTGTGCCCGGTCTGCCCCCATCCGCTTGTGTCCGCCATCATGCAGCAGGATGACGTCGCCACCGCGGATCTGGCTGCTGACTTTGTTCTCGATCACCGCTGCCGGCGGAGCATTCCAGTCAAAGCCGGTCACGTTCCACATGATTGGATCGAGGCCTAGTTGGCGAGCAATCCGGAACACCGCAGGCCGTCGTCCTCCAAAAGGCGGTCGGAATAAGTCGGAGTGTTCTCCGATGGCATCGCCTAACGCGGCATGGCAATTTAACAACTGCTTGCGAATCTCGGCTTCGCTTTGCAAGGGCAACAGTGGGTGCGTAAAAGTATGATTACCAATTACGTGTCCGGCTCCCGCAACCTCGCGGGTGATATCGGGTCGGCTTAGCACGTACCGCCCGATCATGAAAAATGTCGCCCGTACCCGGTGCTTCGATAAGACTTCGAGCAGACGAAGACTGTAAGGATCGTTGGGTCCATCATCGTAAGTCAGGGCGAGTTGTTTTGCGGAGGGCGGCAGTCCAGTAAAGCTACGGCCATACCAGCGGGCTGTCGGCGCGATCGCCTGATATACGGCGGTGGCAGCAGAGCCCGCGATAGCAGCGCCGGTCACTGCGAACCCTAGCATGGCAGGATTATAAACCAGATGAAATTCGTCATGGAGAATTGGGGGTCTTGAAGTATGAGCCAGCGAACTGAGCTTCCGTTTGAAAGCATCGAAAATGCTCAGTGCTATAGCAGGCTTTTTGCCGATGACTCTGCGCCGGCAAAATTCAAGGTGTCCGCCGCACTAAAGTGCGCGGGAAAGGAATAGCCTCGCGAATGTGGTGAACTCCGGTGAGCCAGCGAACCATTCTCTCCGGGCCAATGCCACCTCCTGCATGGGGCACCCCACCATATCGGCGTACATCCAAATACCAGGAATACTCCTCTGCGGATTGGCCTCGATCGCGGAGATTTCGGACCAGGTTCTCATAGCTGTTCTCGCGCACAGCACAAGTCGCCACCTCTCCGGCACCCTCCGGCGCGATGAGATCGGCGCAAATGGCGCGCTCTATGCCGTCTATATCGCCATAGTGCTTCATGTAGAACGCTTTTTTCGAAAATGGATAGTTCTTCACGAACACAGGTATACCGAAGTGATCGCCTAGTTTTTCTTCTGCCTCGGCGCTGAGGTCATCGTCAGCGGCGAACGACATCCCATAGTGCTCGTTCAGAATTGTAATTGCATCCCGCAACTCGAGCCGAACGAATCGGGTATCCCGCGCACGCTGAAGAGCGGTCACATCGCGTTTGAGGATTTCCAGTTCCTGGCGGCGATGCTCCAGTACGGCAGCCAAAACATGCTTGATCATTCCTTCAAGCAAATCCTCGGCGGCGCTCTGATCAGCGAAAGGCGTCTCCCAATCAAGCATCCAAAACTCGCAAAGGTGTTTCCGGGTCTTGGATTGTTCTGCCCGGAAAACGGGGCCGAAATCATACACCTTGCCCAGGCCGTGCAGCAGGGCTTCCAGATAAAGCTGTCCGGACTGGCTTAGGTACATGGGATCGCCAAAGTAATCTGTTTCGAACAACTGGGTGCTGTCCTCGCAATGGATCGGCTGCAGGATTGGAGTGTCGGTCCGCAGGTAACCTTCGTTGCGCAGAAATTCGGTGAATCGATGGAAAACCTCATCCCTGATCCGCAGGATGGCCCACGGAAGCTTTGACCTGACGTGCAAGTGGCGGAGGTTGAATAGGAACTCAGGTCCATACTCTTTTCGTCCGATGGGATAATTCTCTGCCAGCTGAATAACTTTTAGATCAGAGACCGTGAGCTCGATGCCCGTGGGTGCGCGCTTATCGGCTCTGACGATGCCTCGCACATAGCAGGACGATTCGCGCGTGAGTCTCTGAGCGTTGTCCCAGCATTCTTCTCCCACCGAGGATTTTTCGACAGCGGCCTGCAAAAATCCCGAACCGTCCCGAAGTTCGAGAAAAAGCATGCCTCCCGAAGACCTCTCATTGCTTAGCCAGCCCCGGACGCAGACTTCAGCTCCAACGTGCGCGTGCAACTTCGAAATTTCAATACCGGAAGGAATCTCGACGGAGGACGGTGCTTCGTGGGAATTGGTCGCAGATGGGATAGGATGGGCGACGGCCGCTGCAGCGGGCAAGACCTGCGCAGGCACATCAATGCCGGTCAGATTTGCAGATTTTGCCGACGAGGCACGCACCAAATCAGCTGGAGTCAGCAGGATTTCGTGGCCCCAGGTTCCCGAACCGACTGCCAGTAAGGGCTCGTCGAGCAGCGATGTATCTATGATTGTTCGAAAATCCGGCGGTTGCCAGGAGAATGGCGGGATTGATCCGACTTGGTATCCTGTAACATCATGGATGCGATCGCGTGATGCCATTCTCACATTGCGATCGCCGACAACTTTCTTCAGAGAACCGGAGATCACATTCTGATCTCCCCCCACAAGCACCAAGATGATTTCATCTGAGCCTGTCTCGAACATCAGAGATTTGACAACCTGCCGGGGGGTTACAACATTTCCCAAAACGCGCGCAACGGAAAGAGCGCCTTTTTCCGTGGTGTTTGGAAAAGTCATTTTTCGAAACGATATTCCGAGCGACTCCAGATACGCGTGAGTCGGAAGCTGTACTGGTGCAATCACCTCATCGGCCATACAGAAATTGTATCGTAATGTGTTTGCAATGACGAAAGGATGCGGCGCAGACGGGGACAAAGAGGCGCTTCTCGTGTGCGCGTTCCTGTTCGCGAAGGAGCGAAGGCGGCACCGTTGTAAACCGCGGCTGACGGCCTTAGGCCAAGTGTCTCAAAATTGGGAAACTGTGGCTTTGGTTGAAGGATATGGAATTGCTTGAAAGAAAAAGGTTTGAGTCAGACGAGCCTTCTTGCCGTGACCGAAGCCGTGTTCCGCGCGATGCAACACATTTTCACGGAAAAGCACAAGCCGGTTGAAAACATTTTCAACCAATAGCGCAAGCTCGAATCTGAAAATATCGTAATAGAATTTGGACGGTTATGGAGGCATGATTGTGCTGGACAGACGGGGCGGCTTGGGGATCGCGCACAACACGCCGCGGATGGCATGGGCTTATAAAAGCATTTCGAGCGAAGAGGCGGGGATTGAGATTAAGTAGAGATCGCAAGGAGTTAATTGGTTCGCCTTTAGGCCAGCTTTATACTAACTACTAACCAGTCGGTCCTCGCGTTTGAATGCTGAATAGTCGCGAGATACTTGTCGCCGGACAGTCCGGTGTATCGGTCGTAAGTACGGTACAAGTTGTCGTTCGGATTGTGTCTTCTGTGCCGACCATTCGTCTTCTTACCAATCAAGAAACCGGACTACTCATAGTGTGACATTGTAATTGGACTTGCTGTTTCAATTTCCGAGATCGCGAATCGGGGCCAGACCTGCTCCTCGCAATTGTTGATTTAGCTCGAGCAATGTCGTTTGTTTGAACTTGATCCACTCCACGATACTTTCTTTGATTCTATGGCTGGACACCTGGTAGAGAGCAATCGCTTGCGAAGGTACCGTACGATCCCCGCCTTCGACAACACGCAGAGCAGAGACCAGGTTGTTATAGCTCTCTTTCAGTTCGGCCGGTTGCTCTTGAATGATTTCTTTATGGGTAACAAGTTTTGAGATTTCCGATTGAGCATTTGCCAGAGCCGACTTGAGATCTGGATTTTGATCGCCGAGCTTCCGCTCAGCTTCAGCCAGTTGTTTCTGTACCGAACTGATCTCAGCGAGCACGTGACGCGCTTCGAGGGTATCGGCGAACACCTGCTGACCGAGTTCCAGTTGCTGTTGAAGTATCTCGGGAGTTGCGGACGAGCGCGGATCCATCACGACTTTTAGGAGCTGAGTCTGCGGTTGTCCGTCAACCGTGAGTCTGACAGAGTAGATTCCGGGCACAATCTTGGGGCCGCTGGGATTACGGTATTCGGATTCTTCATCCACGTTAGGACCTCCGGAACTGCCCCAGGCAAGATTCCAGACGAAGCGGTGCATCCCGGGAGCTGTTGAGAGGGCCTCCGGTTTGGGAAACCAACGCTCGGCGATGGGAACTGGCGGATGCTTCTCCGGATGTTTATCTTCCGAAGAAAATCTGCGGACGAGTTTGTGCTGCGCGTCGATAATCTCCAGCGTGACATTGGTGGCAGTAGAGTTGAGGAAATAATCGATCATGGCGCCGGCGGGAGGGTTCTCGGCGGTTGGCTCCTCGGGTGGAAGTGGTGTGCCTACGAAAGAATCGTTATCAATGCGAAACGCTGGCGCGGGTTGGTAGAGCCAGAATGCATTCGCTTTTGCCGCCTGCGACGCCTGCCGCAAGGGCGTGATGTTGTCGAGAGTCCAGAAGGAGCGGCCGTGCGTTGCAATGATGAGATCGTCGCCGTGAATGGTTAGATCGCGCACGGAAGTCGTGGGCAGATTGAGTTGCAGCGATTGCCAGTGGTCGCCATCGTCGAATGATATGTAAACTCCCAGTTCGTTTCCGGCAAAGAGCAGTCCCTTAATCTCCGTATCTTCGCGGATGGCTCGCACAAAAGCTGAGGTTGAAATACCGTTTGTAATCAGCTGCCAAGTCGCTCCAAAATCGCGCGTTCGATAGAGATAGGGGTCCCGATCATCGAGGCGGCTGCGATCCACCGCCGCATAGGCTACACCAGGAGCAAAGCGCGAAGCTTCGATGAAGGAGACCTTGCTCCAGGCTGAAAGGCCTTGCGGCGTGACGTTTTTCCAATTTTTTCCACCATCGCGGGTGAGGTGAATTAGTCCGGTATCGCTGCCCGCCCAGATCAGATCGTGGTCGAGAGGCGAGGGGGCAATGGTGAAGACTACGCCGTAGCCTCGCTGTTTGGCGTTCTCGATGGTCGGTGGACCTTCCGTCTTGTCTCCCGGGTGTTGGGTCGATCCGGTGAGATCCGGGCTGATGGTCTGCCAATGCAGGCCACCATCGACGGTCTTCATCACATATTGTGTTCCTAAATAGAGGGTTGAGGGGTCCGCGGGGGAAAAAAGCAGAACTGGGGTCCATGGGTCTCTGTATTTACGTTGATTGATCTCGGACCCGAAGGAGAGGGCCGGCCACGGAGTAATATCCTGGCTCAGTCCGGTTCGTTCGTTGAAGCGTTCAACGCTGCCGTAGGTTCCACTCAGATAGATGATGTTCGGATCCTTGGGATCGGGAGCCATATAGCCACTCTCGCTTCCGCCCGCGGGAAACCAATCGCGTGGAGTGATCTGGCCATGATCGGTGCGGCTGAGGACGGCAGCGCTTCCGCTATCCTGTTGCGCACCGTATACGGTGTAAGGAAACTGGTTGTCGGTAATCACATGATAAAGCTGCGCCGTGGGCTGGTTGTACCACGTACTCCAGGTTTGGCCGCGGTCGAGACTGATCGTCGTTCCCTGATCGGTTCCGAGAACCATGCTGGCAGAGTTCTTGGGATCGATCCAAATCTGGTGGTAATCGTCGCCACCGGGCGCGCCACGTACGATCGAAATTGTTTTGCCTCCATCTTCGGATCGGTAGAGAGCGACATTTGGGATATAGATCACGTCGGGATTGTGTGCATCGATGGTGATGCTGCTGAAATACCAGGCGCGGCTGGTGAGACGCGGATCCGGGTTCGCCAGAGTCCAGGTATCGCCGCCGTCGTCGGAACGGTACAGGCCCGCTTTCTTCGCTTGAATGAGAGCGTAGACGCGCTTGCCATCTGGTGCGACGTCGACTCCGATGCGTCCCCAATCGCCTTCGGGCAATCCGTTGCCCTTGAGCCGGGACCAAGTCTTGCCGGCATCTTGAGATCGGAAAAGGCCGCCGCCGGGTCCATCGATGGGAGCATAGGTGCTCCAGGGAGGACGATGCGTATTCCAAGTTCCGGCAAACAAGATCTGCGGGTTGCCGGAACAGATTGCGACGTCTGAAATGCCGATTTCGGGAGATTGACTGAGAACCTTGGTCCAGTTCGCTCCGCCATCGAGAGACTTGTAGACGCCACGTTGTTCGTTTGGCATAAAAGCATGACCGAGCGCGCCGACGTAGACGACCTTCGGATTCTGCGGATCGATCACGATGCGGCTGATCTGGCGCGTGTCTTCCAGCCCGATGTGCGTCCACGTAGACCCACCATCATTCGACTTGTAAACGCCGTTTCCTGAGGACAGATCGGAACGAATGTCGGACTCGCCAGTTCCGACGTAGATAGTCTTGGGATCGGAGGGTGCCACGGCAATCGCGCCGATTGAGGCGATCGGCTGGCTGTCGAAAATTGGTGTCCAGACAGTTCCGGCATCTGTGGTTTTCCAGATGCCGCCGTTGACCGCGCCAAAATAAAAAGTAGTGGAGTCGCCCGGTACGCCGGCCACGGCGACCACCCGGCCGCCGCGGAAAGGCCCAATTAAGCGCCATTTCAGCCCATTCACCAGTTCTGAAGGAACCGGCTGCGTAATTGCCAACTTGGCAAGCGAAAGAAGAAGGAGTGTTAGCAGACTGCAGCGGAAACACGATCTGAGTTTGTGCAAGCGGAAAATCCCCCGGGATAAGCCAGTTTACTGGAAAGAGCTGGAGTTCTTGAACTGGATGGCGACGTGAGCGCGTTCAGCTGCTCAGATCATTTTTTTCGCACCATCGCTCGTCTTCTGCTACCCTGCATAAATTATGCGAGTCTCCCATAGCCTGCTTTTTGTACTCGTTGTAGCCGGTTCGATCTTCGCCCGGGACCTTAAGCCAGCCGCCGAACGGCTCACTGACCAGAACGCTCTTTTCGAAGAGCAATATGAGTCGGATCTGCGCAATTTTCCCGAGCGCGCAACCGCCTTCGGCGACTACCGCTACAACGACAAACTTGCGGAGTACTCACTCGAAGCCATCGGGCAGCGCCAAAAGACCAACGAGGACTTTCTTTCCCGGCTTGAGGCCATCCCGAGTGCGGGCTTCTCCGACCAAGACCAACTTTCGCACGACCTCCTCGTTCGTGTTCTCCAACAGCGCATCGCCGACTTCAATCTTAAGGAGTACGAGATGCCAATCAATCAGCAGAATGGCATCCATACCAGCCTCGCGGATATGCCGTTGTCGATGCCCTTCGACTCGGTCAAGCATTACGAAGACTACATCGCCCGTCTGCAACAAATTCCTCGTGTTCTCAGCCAGACCACCGAAGTGCTTCGCGCTGGTATGAGGGACAAGCTCATGCCGGTTCGATTCCTGGTGGAAAAGCTGCCCGTCCAGTGTCAGGGCATCATCGATGCCGATCCCTTCCTGATTCCGACCAAAAAATATCCAGCGAGTATCTCGCCCGAAGATCAGAAGCGCTTGACCCAGCAGATTACGGACGCAATCAACACCCAGGTAATCCCGGCATACAAGACTTTAGCCACGTTCCTCAGCACGGAGTACGCGCCCCAGGGCCGCACCACACTATCGATTACTTCTCTGGCGGACGGCGAGAAGCGCTACCAGAACGACATTTACGCCCGGACAACCACTCATATGACGGCGGACGAGATTCACCAACTTGGTTTGCGTGAGATCGACCGCATTCAGGCCGAAATGACGGCTATCGCGAAAAAAGAAGGCTTTGCCGACCTTGCCTCCTTCCGCGCTTCTCTCAAAACTAATCCCAAATACATTCCGACCTCTGCCGAGCAGATCCTCGATGATTTCCGCCGCTACATCGCGCAGATGGAACCGAAGCTTCCTCAGCTGTTCACCCTTCTTCCGAAATCGCCAGTCACAGTCGAGGCCATACCAGCCTTCCAGGCCGCCGCTGCAACCCACTACGTCACCGGCACGCCGGACGGTAAGCGGCCCGGCCGCGTCGTCGTCGCCACCTCCAACTTCGCAGAGCGCTCGCTGATTGACGACGAAGCGATCGCCTACCACGAAGGCATTCCCGGACATCACATGCAGCTATCGGTGCAGCAGCAGTTGACTGGGCTGCCAAAGTTTCGTCTCCATGGCCTCGGCTTCAACGCCTATATCGAAGGCTGGGCGCTGTACGCGGAGCAACTGGGTAAGGAGGTTGGCTTCTATCAGGATCCGGTTTCGGACTATGGCCGGCTTTCTTCCGAACTGTTCCGCGCCGTACGTCTGGTTGTGGACACAGGAATCCACTCGCAAGGCTGGAGCCGCGATCAGGTGGTCGACTTCATGCGCAAGTCCGGCGCGGTCGACGAGCCCACCATCCAGTCTGAAACCGATCGCTATATTGCGTGGCCCGCACAAGCTCTCAGTTACAAGTTGGGGCAGCTCAAGTTCCGCGAACTGCGCGAACGCGCGCAGAAAGAATTGGGCCCTAAGTTCGACATCCGCACCTTCCACGACGAGATGCTCGATGGCGGAACCCTCCCGCTCGATCTGCTCGAAGCTCGCACGGACAAATGGATCGCTCAACAGAAATCCAGGTGAGAAAGAAAAGGGAGAAAAGGACACGCAAGAGTTCAGGCGCCGAACCGGGCGAAGTGGGAAGCCGACTTGCCCACAATTCCTATGGGTTCGGGCCATAGTCCTCACGCTGTTGCTCCGCTCCGCTGGCACCGTTGGTCCGAAAGTGGTGCGAGCTTGTACGTCCGTTCGAGGATCGGCACCACGCTTTGGGTGATTGGGCCCATCCAAGAAAGAGCATGACCGGATGCGTTTCTTGGGTTTACGCTATCCCAGGGAAGCAGTAAGATCATGCGGGTAGTTGTTCGGGCAGAGGCAAGGAGGTGCCTATGTCTCCTGCTCCTCGATCCGCCCGTTCTCCAGGCGGAAAGAAAGTCGGCCGCCAGACCTCCGTCGACCCGATCTTCAAGGCGGCGCATAGTTCCGTAGATCCAAGGTTAATAGCCAAGAAGAAACGTGATTTCGATCTCCATGCATTTCTCGCGACCATCGGCGAGGGCAGGAGATCTGTGCTGGTCCAGAGGAGGCAAGGCATCTTTGCGCAAGGGGATGCTGCCGATGCGGTGTTTTATATACAGACGGGCAAAGTAAAACTCACCGTGGTCTCAAAGTCTGGCAAGGAAGCGACGATCGGCATATTAGGGGACGGAGACTTTTTCGGGGAAGGCTCACTTGCGGGCCAGCCACTTCGCATGGTCACTGCAACCTCTCTGACGGATTGCGCTCTTTTGCGAATCGATAAGAAAGCCATGATGGGACTGCTTCACAGCGAACACGAATTTTCCGACCTTTTTGTAGCTTATCTGTTAGCGCGGAACGCCCGTTACGAAGAAGACCTGGTTGATCAGCTTTTCAATTCGAGCGAAAAGAGGCTGGCCCGGATCCTTTTGCTGCTTGCCCACTTTGGCAAGGAAGGCAAACCCGAGCCTGTTGTTCCCAAGATCAGTCAGGAAATGCTGGCGGAAATGATAGGCACGACCCGCTCACGAGTCAGTTTCTTCATGAACCGCTTCAGGAAATTGGGTTTTATTCATTACAACGCCGGCGGGCTGCAAGTCCATAGTTCACTGCTCACTGTAGTTCTGCACGACTAGCTGTTGCTCCCACCGCAATTCCCCAAGAGGCAGACAAGTATTGAGGTTGCGGATCGAACTCTTATCGACTTAAGAAGGAGAGCTTTCCCTTTTCATGTCATCGCTGAAGGTGTGCAAAGTTGGGACCGAATGCCGCGCCCCGATGGGTTCGATTATAGTATTCGCAACGGGACGGCCGGATCCGGCATCTTACTCTTACTGGAGGAAAAACTATGTCTGCGAATAATAAGCGTAACCAGAATAAGCACAACCAGGATGACCTTGGATCGAATTCGGCCGGGCAGTCGGGCGACATCCAGCAAATATCGAATGTTGCCGGTGCGGATTCTGAGAGTGTGGAGGAATTGGTGGAGGAAGGAAACGCATTCGAAGCTGATGCTATCGACGGCGTGGAAAACGCGAAGGATCCAGACGTAGCTGAAGTAACCACGCGTGAAGTGCCGGAGGACGACGTCCCTCAGGAGTACTTGGACGACGAGCGCACCGCATAAAACGCGAATCGCGCGGTGACAACAAATCGGATCAAGACAGCCGGGGAAGCGGGACAAGGTGCACCGGCCTATCGCTGCTTCGAAAACGAGTGAGGACATTGCCATGCCAGAGAGTCCGCATAATCGAGTCGGGGAGTTCCATAACCTTGCGGCCCACGCCCACGCCGCCGCCGCCGTCGCTCACGGTAAGGGAGATCATCTGAGCGCTCATGAACTCAGCAAACAGGCGCTAGAACACTCCATGAACGCCCACAAGCTCAGCGAAGAGGTCGTCGCGAAGGTTGCAAAGTCGGGCAAAGCTTAAGGTAGTGGCACTCCTGTGCCCGACAACGGTTAGAGATTAGTCATTCGAGCAAGACATCCTACATTTTGCTGATCACGGCGATCATTATTGTGGTTTCGGCGTTGGGTCCGCCGAAGCCTGAACTGGTTGGTCTAGAGCTGTTTTGGATGCGATGCCTGCCTGCGGTTGCTTGCCAGGTGGAATTGCGGTCCCGGCTGGATAGATGAAAATCTGCACCGCACCCCAGCCGACATCCGAGTTCGTCTCCGTTTGCTTGCCCATTCCCAGAGTCTTAAGCTCGCTATCATCGAATCCGAAGTGCTCCACCAAGTACTCGCGGATAACCATAGCCCGGGCTTCGGTTAGCACCAAGTCCTTTTGGGTATCACCTTCCATGCCGGCGGACACCGCAACCACGGCAAATCCGAATTGGTTCTTCGCCAAAAACTCGCCGCCGGCGTTTAGAGACTTCTGGTTCTTCAGCTTCGCCGAATCCTGCTTATCGAAAAGCTGCCTGGCTGAGTAGGTAAACTGCTTTGTCGGCGCGTCTTGCGGCAGCCGCTCGATTTCATTTTTCGCGAGTTCGGCGGAATCTTCAAATCCGCGACTCTTGAAATAGCCGCGCAGGAAGAAATTGTGCTTCATGGCTTCCATATTCTCCTGGAAGTCGGTGACCCCAGCTTGCGCATGGAGCATCGTGTCACGCATGGCACTTGTCGTCTGTTCGAGGTTGCTATAGAGCTGTTTGTCGTTAACCAGCGCTCCTGCCGTTCCTTGACCTCCATCGATCTTGGCGCTGATCGAAGCCAGATTCGCCGTCGCCCGGGTTGCGTTCTGAATGGCTTGTTGGCTGCTATCCAAAATACCGCTTGTCTTTTGGAACAGGTCCGACATTTCGAGAGGCGGCAGGCTGGCGATGGTATCGCCCGACCGCACGTTGGCCGATGTCGCAGATCCAAACGAGATCGCCAGATACTGATTGCCCAACAAGCCTTCGGTTTCGATGGTGGCTACAGAGTCCTGCTTGATGATCTCGTGCGTGGAGTTAGCGAGATCCATGATTACCGTGACCTTTTCGCCCGGCTTGTGAGGCAATACGATGCTGCGCACGGTCCCACTGTGAACGCCGCCCACCCGTACATCGCCGCCAGCATCCAAGCCGACCACATTGTCGAATTGCGCTTTCAACTGGTACGTCGAGCTGAACAGATATTGCTTGCCTCCGATGATGAAGACGCCGGCTACCAGAATCGCCAGAGTCACAACAATGAAAGCTCCCAACCGCGCCGCTCGCGACATATATCCCCCCTACGAATGCTTTAGAAATTCCTTAACAAACTCAATGTCACTTTTCTGCAGTTCTTCAAAGTCACCTTCGATTACGACTTTTCCCCGGTTGAGCAACGCCAGACGGTTCGCAATCGTCTTGGCGCTATGCAGATCGTGAGTCACTACGATGGATGCCATGTGATGTTCCTGCTGGAGCTTCAGAACCAAATCGTCGATCTCCGCTGCGCTGATGGGGTCGAGGCCGGCGGTGGGCTCGTCGAGCAGCAGGATATCCGGCTCCAAAGCGAGCGCGCGTGCCAGGCCCACTCTTTTCTGCATGCCACCCGAGATATCCGACGGCATCTTCGCAAGGGCGTCTTCCATGCCCACTTCTGCCAGCAGTTGCCTAACGCGGTCAGCCTTTTCGGACTTCGGCATGTTTTTCTTATGGTGCTGTAGCGGGAAAGCCACGTTCTGCTCGACCGTGAGCGAATCGTAAAGGGCGGCGTGCTGAAACAGAAAACCCATTTTTTTCCTGATCTCGCCGAGTTGATCCAGAGCCAGGCCGGCGATAGCTTGCCCATGGATGCGAACCGATCCCGAGTCAGGTGTCTCCAGTCCGATGATGAGCCTCAGCAACACGCTTTTGCCGGTACCACTGCGGCCCAGCACAGCAAGAGTTTCGCCACGCTTCACGGCTAGGCTGATCCCGTCCAGGACGTGTTGACTTCCAAAGGACTTATGCAGGTCCTCGACGGCGATAACTGGCGCGCCGCCTTGTTCAGCCTCCGCCGGATCCGTCGCAATTTGCTCGATTGTGTCCATGTCTTTATCTTTAATCTTTGTCGCGGGTTGTTTAATCGACTTACGGGCAAGTGTTCATGGAAAAAATAGAATGATAAGTTTCACCAGCACTACATCGGCGAGGATGACGAACAGCGACGACAAGACCACCGAACTCGTGGCCGCACGGCCCACGCCCGCGGCGCCTCCTTGGGTCCGCATACCCTGGAAACACGCGATCAGCCCAATGATCAGCCCAAAGACAGCGGTCTTAAACGTCGGTGGCAGGAAATCGTTGAAATCGGCGCCGCTAAAACCGGCATTGATGAACTGATGTAACGAGACCGGCTCAACCATGAACTGCGTAATCCAGCCCATTACCAAGCCGCAACAGTCGGCGGCGAGGGTGAGCAAAGGCAGCATCAGGATGCAAGCCAGGATGCGGGTCGCCGCCAGCAGCCTGTAGGGGTTCACCGCAGATGCCTCGATGGCATCGATCTGCTCGGTCACTTTCATTGACGCCAACTCCGCGCCAATGCCCGCGCCCACACGACCACTTACGACCAGACCCGTGATGATTGGACCGGTCTCGTGAATCACAGAGAAAACGATAGCGGCGGGAAGCAGCGATTTGGCCCCGAATCGAGTCAGACTGTAACGGGCTTCCAAAGAGAGCACAACCCCGGTNNACGTGCCAGAAAAATATGCCCAGATCGCCGAACCACTCGAGAAACTGGTTGATCGGACCCGTGGCGGAGTTTGGCGGCGGGGACAGGACTTGTATCCGTGGCCCCCGAACTTTAGGGTTCATGCCTGCGACCGCGCTAGATTCGCCTTCGATCACGGATTTACACCTGGATTTGACGCCCCGCGCCCGTTATTAAGTTGCATGCGATGAAGCAAAGATTGAGGTCCACGGTAGAGGAATTCCAGAGCGACGTTACCGCCCACATATCCCAGCATGGTGTAGTTACCCATCCGAAGTGCGTCTTTGCCGCTATAGCGGCCTGGATACCAGGCATAGACGGCAGTCATGCTGCCGGCATAAGGCGCGACCAGAGCAGGGAAAGAAAAGGCTCGGTGGCCGTCTTGGCCGCGGCGAGCGGTCAAGGTGGAAATCACGGCATGACGCAGCCGAGGGAGCACGCCTCGGCACTCGCACCGGTAGTACAACGTATCTTCCCGGAACGCTTCCGCTAGCCCATATCGCGTGGTCGTGCTGATGGCTGCGATGCCAAAGTCCGATCCAAATCGCTTGCTATAGCCCCTAGCACCTTGCTTCCACTCCGGTGGGGTGTCATGTGCTTGACTAATGCCAGCCGCAAACGCTGCGCCTGCGGCTGGATACGGGCCGTATGCGTCGAAGAGGTAGTTCAGGATCTTTGTTTTCTCTGTCGGACGCGTGTAGGTCAGATCTGGAGGAGCCGTGGCTGTGCTTGCAACACTGCCAGAGGAGTCTTCCGAATCGGTTAATGCTTGCGCCTCTGCCAGAACCGGTAGAACCACAGGGCTCCCAGTTGCTAACCACAAGAGCGCAACTCTGCGCATCTTCATTTTTATTCCCCCGCGACTATTTAAGCGCAGCCAACAGAGGTCACTGTTCTTCACGTCGTAAGCGGACAAGTTGCGTGGTCACACTGGCATGCAATTTCCACCTCTTTGGATCCAGCTTCCCGACAGGGTTGACTGCAGTATTTGTCGCCAGCTTGAATCAAGCAGCGGCAGGGTAGGTGAGCACACTTCACCTTGGTCGTCATCATGGTTCTCCTTTCAAGTTCTTCTTTTTCAGCCTTCGTTTTAAAGCGCCTGGGGACCCTGTTACCTTCGTCTCATGGTCCAGCCGATCAGTGCTCCCGCAGTGACGCCTACGGCAAACGTCGTCAGCACGGTTAAGAAGAGGTGTCGCTGGAGGCGCTCAGTGGTTTCATTCAAGAATTCTTCGGCAGCGTCACCGCCCTGTTTTGCGGCATGCCTCACTACTCCGACGCCATCTTCTATCGCATCAGCAATCGCACTAGTTGCGCGAGAAGCCTGGCGAGCTGATTTGCCGATTTGTTCGGCCGTTCTTTCCACTACGGTTTGTGACACGGTATCCTCCTCTGCGGTTCGTGAGCTGTTGTGGTTAGTCATTTATTACCTAGAGCCGTCGCCTTTCTTCCTGCAATAAACTTCGATAGAATCCCCACTCCGTTGACCCGAGAGTAGTTGCCGCGGGTTACGCCACTTCTCTTCTGTCAACCGCCGCTGGCGCCTTTACCAGTTCGTCAAATAGTTGGTTCACGAGACTCTTAGTTGTCGTTAAGAACCTTGTGAGTGGCCAGTATCAACCTTTAGGCTTCGGAAAGCTGGTCAGAATTGATCGTCTTTTGGAATCGGCGCCACGGCATCTTACTTGCGACGCAAACGTTTAGTCGTGGAGAACGACATTGAGAAGGGAACTATGAACTTGCAGCCCGCTCCCGCCGTAGTCGAGGAAGCCTAACTCTCTGAACCGATTCATGAAAAAACTAACCCGCGAACGAGTCGTGCCTATCATCTCGGCGAGAGTCTCCTGACTAATCTTGGGGATTACCGTCTCGGGAACTCCTTCCTTGCCGAAGTGAGCGAGCAACAGGAGAAGCCGCGCCAGCCTCTTCTCGCTGGAATTGAAGAGTTGATCGACCAGGTCTTCTTCGTACCGGATGTTTCGCGCCAGCAGATACGCTACGAACAGATCGGAGAACGTGTGTTCCCGGTGAAGCGCGAGCATCATCGCGTTCTTATCAATACGTAGAAGTTCGCAATCCGTCATTGCGGTGGCAGACCCCATGCGTAAAGTCTGTCCGGCAAGGCTGCCTTCTCCGAAAAACTCTCCCTCGTTCAATATGCCCAAGGTTGCTTCCTTGCCAATCTTGGATACGACTGTGAGTCGAACTTGGCCCTCCTGGATGTAGAAGACCGCGTCAGCGGCGTCCCCTTGTGCGAAGATGGGTTTTTTCTTGGGAAAAGTGACAACTCTCCGACCCTCGCCGATAGTGGCAAGGAATTTCTTCGGGTCGAAATCACGATCATTCTTGGCCGACGTGGTTGACGCCATCAAAGGACTTCTTCCAATGAGGAACTACACTCTCCAGAATCATCCCAGAATCGTGATTACTAAAGATGTTCACTTTTGCTCACAATTGGTAAAAAACCACCGGTCGATCCAAAATGAACCTGCCGATTGGTCTAAGTTGGTCTAATGTGTTGAAAGTGAGCAATATTGAGCATTTTCGCGGCTGGCAACGTTGCATTATGTGGTGGTGAAGACCAAAGAACTCACCCCAAAACAGATATTATCCGTGCCTTGTACCACCTGCGGTGCAGCGATAGGGGAGGCTTGTGAACTGCATACGGGTACCCTGCGCACCGAGCCACACCGGGACCGGAAGCTTTCGGCAGCCGAGGCTGTGGAAAAGGAAGCCAGGGAACGATAGGGTCCGATGAGGCTGTCGGTGTTTCTGACCTAAGTTAAAGGTCGAGCTTTATAAGTCCTGCGCCCGCTGCCGGCGCTCACAGCTTGCATTGGCATCCAGCCAACTTAGGAGAGAGCGCACGCTGGCCTGAGCCAGGGCAATCGCGCAGTCCGCGGCCCCGTAATAGATGTTGAGGGTGTCGCCATCGGCATCCATCGTATATCCGCAGGGGAACACAACGTCGCCGACATCGCCGTGGCGCTCGTATTCGGCTTCCGGCCCAAAGATCCAGGAGTCACCGCGCAGCAGGCATTTTTCCGGATTCTCCAGCTCGAAAAGAGCTACGCCCAATCGATACAGGCAGCCCGAAGGCGTGTGCCGCACTCCGTGATAGAGCACGAGCCATCCCCTTGAAGTTTCGATCGGCGGCGGCGACAGCCCGATTTTGTTTGCGTCCCACCAGGCGCCGCGCCGCGCTTCTAACATAAGCCGGTGTCTGCCCCAATGCCGCAGATCGGGCGAGTAGGAAATCCACATGTGCGATCCCAGTGTCGTCATCGGCCGGTGAATCAGCGCCCAGTATCCATCGATCCTGCGAGGCAGCAGCGCCGAGTCCTTGTCGTCGGGGGGCATAATCACGCCGTAGCGCTCGAAGCTGCGAAAGTCTTTGGTCAGAGCCAGAGACACTCCGGGACCACCGCGCGAATAAGAGGTGTAGGTGACCACGTATTGCTGGAGTTCGGGCACAAATGTAATGCGGGGATCCTCGATGCCCCAGATTTCCTCGGGGAAGTCCTTGGGGTTGGGCATGAGTGTCGGTTCGTTATCGATTTGCCATCCATCGAAGCCGTTTGCGGAGCGCGCGGCACAAAGGTGCGACAGTCCACGTCGATCCTCCACGCGGCAAAGCAGCAGGGTGGTGCCGTCTGCGAGCAGCGTTGCCCCCGCATTAAACACACTATTAATGGGATATGGCCAATCCTTACTCGTCAGGATCGGGTTCAAGGAATGGCGAAGAAGCAGGGGTTCGAAGCGCGTACTCAGTAGGCTCATAGGTTTTTCTGCGGGCATAGTCATGACGCGATATCCACTGGTTCAGACTCTTGTAGAGATCGCATTTCGAGGAGCGCCATCAAGAACGACAGCGTCGATTCCGCTCCCTGATTTTCATTGGCGCGCTCGGGATGAAGCCCGTCGCGGCAGCCTCCGGTGACTGAATCGTAAAGAGCTAGTTGGAGATCGTTGTCGCCCAAGAACCAGTTGAANNTGCAGACAGGCGGATACTGCGCCGGCGGCCTCAAGCGGTTGTTGATCGAAGCGGGCTTTTTCACCACCCTGA
This sequence comes from Acidobacteriaceae bacterium, assembly GCA_003131635.1. Taxonomy (GTDB): domain Bacteria; phylum Acidobacteriota; class Terriglobia; order Terriglobales; family Acidobacteriaceae; genus Sulfotelmatobacter. Next base: position 36,769 of record PKVZ01000175.1, on the reverse strand, counting down.
CGATAAAAGCCTTGCGAGCCGATCGGCACAAAGTGGCCGTTGGTTGTGCAGCGTTGCGTTTCCGCGAGCCAATCCAGCGATTCGAGACCGGCCGCGACCATGCGATCATCTGGGCAGGCTGAACCGACGAGCAGCAGGGCTTGGGGCAATCTCGCGTTTCCGTACGCCAGAATGTTCTCAAACCACTTCCAATCCGGTCGGCGGATGGCCTCATACATTCTGAGCAGGCGTTCAGCAAGCGCGTTCGTCACTTTCTGCGCGTCCCTGTCGCCGGGATACGAATGGAGATATTCTTGAACTCCGAGCAGGGTGTAGGCGCAGGCACGAGGACTGTGAAACTCAACGACTGCGGGCAACGCAGATTCGAATAGACGGCCGGCAGCACACCGCAAACCGTAATCGCTGGACCGCCCTAGCACCGTACCCAACGCCCACACTGCCCGCCCGTGACAATCTTCAGAACCCACAGCTTCGTTCCAATGGCGATCATAGCCGAGAAAGTTTCTGAATCTACCTTTTGCAGGATTGAACCCATGCTCGAGAAAGGCTAAATAACGGGCAGAGAAATTCGTTACCATTGAACTGGCTTTCTCCCGCTCATCTTTATCCAGAACCAAGCGCTCCAGCATGACCGTGAGAATAAGCGCGCGCGCGTTGTCGTCGGTGGTATGGCCCTCCCCCCGATTGGGGATGGTGAAGATCGCGTGTTGAAGCATCCCAGTGTCATCGGTCAGGGCGTTGACATGATCCAGTTTCAATTCCGGCAGCCGATTGAGCGTTTTGGGGGTAGCGCGCGCCGAAAACTGAACGCGCGGATTTTCCATGCGGTCGCTGCGAACCCGATTAAAGCTTTCCATGTAGCCTTGCGCCGCTCGTTTCCAGATCATCTCCCGTCCGAACAGATAGGCGCGTTTACGCATGGCGTGGCGGATGGCGGGAGTATCCAACAGTTCGATGGTCTTGCTGGCGATAGCCTCGGGATTTTGGAAGGGCACCAATGCGCCGCGCCGGTCGTCTAGTAATTCGATAGCGTGCCAATAAGGAGTCGAGATGATCGCCTTGCCCGCCCCCAGTGCGTAGGCAAGCGTGCCGGAAACCACCTGCGCTTCATGCCGGTAAGGCGTGATGTAAATGTCCGCGGCGCCGATAAACTCGACCATCTCTTCCGGGCTGACAAAGCGGTTGTGGAACATCACCTGCGATTCCACTCCCACTTCCTTGGCCAAAGCCTGCAAGCTGGCTCGATAGTTTTCACCCTCGCGACGGAGGATATGAGGGTGGGTCGCGCCGGCAACGATGTAGACAACATTCTCGTGCTTCGACAAAATCTGTGGCAGCGCCTGAATTACGTTTTCGATGCCCTTATTCGGCGAGAGCAGGCCGAAAGTGAGCAGAACCGCTTTCCCTTCCACACCGAACCTGTCTTTGAAAAAATTTGGATCCAGGAATGGGAGGTCCGGAACGCCATGAGGGACCATGTCGATCTTGCTGCCGGGAACTTTAAAGATCTCTTGCAAGAACTGAGATGATAGTTGGCTCATAACGATGAGGCGATCCGACAGCTCTGCGATCTCTTCCATCACCATCAGCTGGTCAGGGTTCGGCTCACGCAAAACCGTATGCAGCGTGGTCACCAGGGGCATCTTCAGGCGTCGCAGTAGATGCAAAATGTGGCTTCCGGCCGGGCCGCCAAAAATTCCATACTCGTGCTGCAGACACACCATGTCGATATTGTTGAAGTTCAAAAATTCAGCCGCTTCCTCATACGAGGCCAGTTCGTCCTGGGCGAGGGCCCATCGCACTCGCGCAGGATAGTCATATCCTTCCTGCGTGTCGTTGACGGGGAGCGCCAACAATCGGGCCGCCCCATACTCTGCTGAAATAGCGCTGCACAGGTCGGTAGTGAAGGTCGCGATTCCACATTGCCGCGGAAGGTAATTCCCGATCATCGCGATCCGACTGGGGAGCGACGGTTTCGAATGCGATCGTACGCGGGGCGATGAGCTCGGCTCTCGCAGGAGCGGGCGCGGACTGACGACTTCCAGGGACCGATTCGGAAACGCTGTGATTGCTATTACCATTTTCCCTAATTTCTGCTGAGAACAATCGCTGCCCGAGGCTTTCCTAGACGGCGCCAAACAAGCTCCGAGGATGGAGTGAAATGTGGCTGTAGTGAGTATCCAACGGAAGTGAACTTGCGGACTGGTCACTATTGACCAGCTTTCTTGATGATCGACGCCGCACTATGGAGCGATGAAGGCCAAAGGGGAAGAAGCATTAGCTGTTCGTTGCCCTACGTGTGGCGCGAAGCCGGGCGAGAAGTGCGAGCTTAACACTGGTCTGCCCCGCACCAACCCTCATCGAGACCGGCGTTTAGAGGCGTCGGATAAGTAGCTGGACCAGCACAAATGGATCGGTTCAGCCTGCAACGGAGTCAGCCCGATAGAGCCACGATATTTTCACGCCAACTCGCTAACCGAGTCTCTACTTTACTCGTTCTGATGTTCTCGTTTTCAAAAGATCCGTCGCCACGAAAGTCGGGTGTGTCATCGATTGCCTTTCGTCGCGATCCGGTGCAGCGATCATCGCAAGATTATGCCCCCAAACGACAGCAAGGTAGTTCCAGCCACGCGACTATGGCCGGGCGAGCCACAGTTCCGGTCCTTGTGCTCTAGAATATCTGGGTCTTAGAATGGCGGCTTCGGCTGGGAGGACTCATGGTTCCGCGCAGAATTGTTTTTATCCTTGTGGCAGTGGCGTTTTGCTGTCTGTTCTTGGGGGCCGGTCAGGAAAACCCGAGTTCTCCGAAGGAAGTCACCTACAACCGGGATGTGGCTCCGATTCTGTATAACAACTGTGTTAAGTGCCATCGCCCGAACGACATCGCTCCCATGTCACTGATGACCTATAAGGATACCCGTCCCTGGGCGCGGGCGATTCGCGAAGCGGTGGTGCAGCGCAAGATGCCGCCCTGGCACGCCGACCCGAAGGTCGGCGATTTCGTCAACGATCCGCGGCTAACCGACGAGCAGATCGCGACCATCGATGCCTGGGTCAGGACCGGCACCAAGGAAGGCGATGCAACGGATCTGCCTCCGGCTCCCGTGTTCCCCATCGGCTGGCATATCAAGCCCGACGTTGTGTTTACTATTCCGGAGTTCACGGTGAGCGGCGCGAGTCAGGACGATTACGAATACATTTACGTTCCCACCAACTTCACCGAGGACAAATGGATCCAGGCGGCCGAGGTGCTTCCGGGAGACCGGCGCGTAGTGCATCACGCCACCGTGTCGGTGATCGCGGCCGACAAAGTAGCGAAGGAAGTAGCCGAGCACGGCAAAGCCGACGCGGGCGTCGATAAATACCACTACCGCACCGGCAAGGTGCTACATATGAGGCCGGAGGCGCCGGTGGTGGACGATGGGTGCTCGTCTCCGGACGGTGGTGGAGTTCCGGGCAAGGGATCAGGGTATTTGAACATCGTGCCAGGGATTTACCTGCCGGGACATTTAGCGGAGACTCGGCCTTCAGGGTACGCGCTGAGAATTCCGGCGGGTTCCTATTTGCAGTTTCAAGTTCATTACAGCAACCATAGCGGCGACGACGTAAAAGATCGCACCAGCATTGGCTTGGTATTTGCCACGGAACCGGTGAAGCACGAGATTGCGCAATACGAAATCTGGAATGACCTCTTTCTGATTCCACCGAATGACGGAAATCACCGAGTGACATCGTGTTACACGTTGCCGAAAGATGTGACCGCCCTGGCGTATACGGCTCACATGCATTTTCGCGGAAAGAGCATGACAACCGAAGCCATTTATCCCGATGGCCGGCACGAGGTGATATTGAATGTGCCGCACTATGACTTTCGCTGGCAGGAGACTTACTTCCTGAAACACCAGTTTCTGTTGCCCAAAGGTACGAAGTTGGTGACCACCGCGTACTTTGACAATTCGTTCGATAATGCGCAGAATCCCGATCCCTCGAAAGCCATTCGTTGGGGTGAGCCCAGCGACGAGGAGATGATGGGTTTCTGGTTGCAATTCGCCGATCCTAAGTTAGTAGAGGAAAAGACCGCGGTCGCTGGCAAGTGAAGTAGCATCGCGAGAACTCTCACTCTTCGACCTAAGCTGATCGCTGGTTGTTGATCGTTGATCACTGATCTGATGATGGTTGATCATTGGTTGTTGATCGTTGATCCATCAGGAGCGCCCGATCATGCAAATCACACGTCGCAGTTTTCTGGCCAATGCCGCAGCCGCGGTGGTCGCTCCCGCATTCTTAGGCGCGACCGACAAGGCTGGCGGTAAAGCGCCCATCCTGGGGCAGGGCGAGCATCAATACGAGGCCATTCATGACTGGGGCGAGTTGCCGCGCACCATCAAGTACGGCAATACGCATGGCATCTGCGAGGATTCACAAGGCTTCATATACATCCACCACACCGTGCATGCGACCAGCGACAACCTTGACACGATGGTGGTCTTCGATCACAAAGGTAAGTTTGTCCGTTCCTGGGGCCGGCAATTCAAGGGCGGAGCCCACGGTTTGACCATCCGTAGAGAGGGGAGCGAAGAGTTCCTCTATCTTTGCGATTTTCAACATGGCATCGTGACTAAGCGGACGTTAACGGGCGAAGAAGTATTCACGCTGGGATATCCGGCAGAATCCGAAGCCTACAAGCCCAAAGATAAAACCCCAGCAGCTTACCGGCCAACCAATGTGGCCATCGCTCCGAATGGCGACATTTACGTGGGCGACGGATACGGGTCCAGCTACGTCAATCAATACAACCAGAAAGCTGAGTTTATTCGCACCTTTGGCGGGCTGGGAAACGGCGACGACCAGCTTGATTGCCCTCACGGCCTGTGGGTTGATACTCGGGGAGAGACGCCGCTACTGGTGGTGACCGACCGGGGCAACAGCCGGCTACAGCGGTTTACGCTCGAGGGCAAGCGCGTTGACTCGATTCTGGGCACGTCGAAGATGCCGTGTTATCTGCACGAACGGAATGGAGAGGTCGTGATCCCGGATCTTTTGAGCAAGGTCGTCATTCTCGATCGCAAGAACAACGTGGTCGCACGCCTGGGCGAAGGCGAATATTCAAGTAAAGACTGGAGCACCATTCGAAACCAGGCTCCTGCGACATTTGTTCCCGGCAGGTTTATTTGCCCTCACGGCGCCTGCTTCGATCATGAGGGCAACATCTTTGTAGTGGAGTGGGTCGAGGCGGGCCGGGTAACGAAACTGCGTAGCGTAGCCTAATAACGGTTAGTTACTGCATCTGCAGCAGCGCAGCCATTGTCTGAATGCCGTCCCACAGGTTTTGCAGACGAAGGTTCTCGTTGGCTGCATGTTGATTGTCGTCGTAATTGGCTATGGGCACGGTAATGGTGTGCGCCTGCGCAGCGCGCTCCATTGCTCCCAGGGGGACACTCCCGCCCATGGTGGGCAGAAGCACCACATCGCCGCGCGCACTCTCGACTGCTCGAATGACTTCCTGTGCGATGGACAGGTCCATGGGCGTGCGCACGGCATTGTAGCTCGCCAAATCGCGCGTCACCAACGCAACTTTGGCGTGCTCCATGAGGATCTCGCGCGTCGGTTCGTTTTCCACGACGAAATATCCGCGCGAATGAATATAGTCCACCACGCGCTGCTGTTGCTCATGCCAATCGATGCCGACTACGAGCCGGAGGTCCAAATCGGCGGTAGCAGTTGGCGGGATTACATTTGTGGCACGAGCTCCGGTTTGGCCGGAAGAAAGTCCGTTAATGTTCAATGAAGGCTGATTGATCAGGTCAAGAAGATGCTTCCCGGAACCATCGACATGTCCGAGCCAAAAAGAGCCCATAAGCATTTGATCATTCACTGGGGCGCGGGCCAGCGCTTCAAGTTCGATTTTCGTAAGCGGCGCAATTCCGTCATAGAAATGCGGCACCAGAACGCGTCCCTCTTCATCCTTCATTCCGGCAAGCAATTGCGCCAGCATCATTGCCGGATTCGGCGCCCAATTCCCATAGTGCCCACTGTGCAAGCCATGATGTGGACCGTAGACGGTGATTTCGAGGTGCGCGTCGCCCCGTGCCCCGAAAACAACGGTCTGCTTTCCGCTCTGGTCCACGGGCCCGTCACATATCAGCCAAACGTCACCGTGAACCAAATCCCGGTTCGCATCGAGGATCTGCTCCAGGTGTGGTGATCCAGCCTCCTCCTCGCCCTCCCAGACGAAACGAATATTCGCTCGCAAAGGAATCTTGTCCGCTCGCAAGGCATCAAGTGCCGTGAGCTGAGCAAAGATGGCCGCCTTGTCGTCGCCGGCCGATCTAGCGTAAATGCGCTGCTCACCATTCACCTCGCGAATCACCGGCGTGAAGGGCGAATCGCCGTCCCACTCCGACGGTGTCACCGGCTGGCCGTCATAATGCGCATAGAAGACGACCGTATGTTGCGCGCCCGGCACATCGATTTTCCCGTAAACGATCGGAGGTGCGCCCGGAATCGAGAGCAGCTGAGAATCGACGTTTCGCCTTTTGAGCATCTCGACCAGCAGGTCGGCATTCCGCTTGAGACTTGCAGGATCAGCCGCGACATTTGGTATCGATAGGAATTCGCTGAACTCCTGTATCAATTCCGCCTGATGCGCCGTCGTGTATTGGCGTGCAGCTTCCGCCGCGCCTTGCGCTGCAAGCGCATGCGGGACCAACAACATAACCCAACATAGGACGCGAAGTGGCGAACGCATCGTCACACTATACATTTTTCTTGCGTTGTGCCACAGGTCGGGACAAGTTCAAGGCTTCCACAAGCAGCGGGTCGCTCTTCCGCGAGTTTGTGGGGAAATTTAGTCCTACATCCAGAAGGCTAATCCGCCGCCATCTCCTGTACGACGGGCTCAGGCTGTTGTGGGGCGAAGTTGGCTTGGGATGACCGGCTTCGCAACTCCGCTTCCAGCGCCACCAGTTGGGCCTCAATGTCATCCACAGCTTTGCGCTTGCGAATGACTTCTTCGCGATAGCGCCGGAGGAAATAATCTATGGTTTCGACTCAGATCCTGATTGAGCCGGAGGGCTTGTTCTCATCCAGATCCTTGAAACAGAAATAGGGCGATCCGGATTGTTCGATAATGCCCTCGATCACCCCGTAGATAGGCGCATCATGACCGCACTTGAAGCTGGAAATTTCCAGAGCCATCAAGCTTTTTCGCCGAAGCCAATACCCCAAAGCTTCTCGTGCAGCCCGAAATAGTTGGCGAGTACGCACCCATCGCATCTGAGCGCCATCCAACTGGCAGGGCGCTTCTCGCTACAACGTCCCGCTTCAAGCCAGAAGAGGGTCTTCAGGCCTTGCCCCATGATCTATCATGTGGAAGCAATGGCGAGGTGCGGTGAGTCTGCATCCTGGTTTCTTTCAGCGCTGCCGGCTTGGCCAACGAAGTGCAAACGAAAACTCTTTTCTGACCGAATCGTGCGCACATCGTCTGGTGTAACGACCGGGGGTGTCTAAGCCCAAGGACAGGTTCCGGTTTGGGCCGGGCATGTCCTTTGGAGCGCGGTGGCTTGTGGCCATAAGCCGCCGACATGGCACGGTTCCTGCGAATATTCTATAGGTCTGTACGTCGGTTGAACTGAAACCAGCCCGAGGTAAGAACTCCCCATGAAGCCAGTTCGTACGTTCAAGGTCCGACCGTCCCTGCCCTCAGGTTTACTACCTCTACTGGAAATTGCTCATAACTTGCGCTGGAGTTGGGATCATGCTGCCATTCAGCTGTTCCTGAGGCTTGATCGCGATCTATGGGAAAGGTGTGGTCACAATCCCGTGCTCCTTCTGGGAACTGTGGATCAAGCCACAATGGAAGCGGCAGCCTGCGATGATTCTTTCCTGGCACACATGAGCGGAGTCGCGGAGCGACTGAAGCTTTACCTCTCCGGAGAGGGTAACTGGTACAGTCGCGAGCACGGGCAGAACGAACTCCAAGCGGCGTATTTTTCCGCTGAGTTCGGCATTACTGAATGCTTGTCGATATTCGCCGGAGGGCTCGGCGTGTTGGCCGGAGATCACCTTAAGGCGGCCAGCGACTTGGGATTGCCGCTGGTGGGAGTCGGATTGCTGTACCAGCAAGGATACTTCCGGCAATTTCTCAACCGTGCCGGCTGGCAACAGGAGGCGTACGAGGACAATGACTTCCACACTTTGCCCATCCGGTTGTTGCCGGAGGTGAGAGTTCAAGTGGACCTTCCCCACGGGCCCGTGGCCGCGCAAGTCTGGTCGGTGAATGTGGGACGGTTAAAGCTTTTTCTGCTGGATACAAATACCGAGCGGAATACTGCGGAAGACCGGAAGATTACCTACCAGCTCTATGGCGGGGATTTGGAAATGCGGCTCAAGCAAGAGATTCTTCTCGGCATCGGAGGCTATCGAACCCTCGAGGCGATGGGGCTTGTTCCCACGGTTTATCACATGAATGAAGGGCACTCCGCTTTCCTCGGCCTGGAAAGGGTGGTTCGCCTCATGGAGACGCGAAAGCTGTCATTCCAGGAAGCGAAAATGCTGGCCTCTGCGAGTCTTATATTCACGACTCACACTCCGGTGGCGGCGGGGCACGATTATTTTTCCCCTGGGCTGATCGAGCGCTACTTTAGCGCATATATCCAGCGACTTGGTATCAGCTCTTCGGAGTTTCTGGGGCTGGGGCGCCAGAATCCGGCAAATGCCAGCGAGGATTTTTGCATGACCGTGCTGGCGCTGCGGCTGGCCTCTTTCAGCAACGGCGTCAGCAAGCTGCACGGGGAAGTCTCGCGGCGTATGTGGAGCAACCTTTGGCAAGGGGTTCCGGAGTCGGAGGTCCCCATCCGGCATGTGACCAACGGAGTTCACTTTCGGAGTTGGGTCTCGTTCGAGATGAATCAGCTCTATGACCGTTATCTGGGGCCAAAGTGGCGCGAAGAACCGGCGGACTCCGCACTATGGGGACGCGCCCAATCGATTCCGGCGGCAGAGTTGTGGAGAACGCACGAACGGCGCCGAGAGCGGCTTGTGGCTTACACGCGCCAACGGCTGCGGGCCCAGTTCTTGAGCCGAGGCGCTCCCAAGGCCGAAATTGATGAAGCGGAAGAAGTGCTCAGCCCAGATGCTCTCACCATTGGTTTTGCGCGCCGCTTCGCATCATACAAGCGGGCCAATCTGCTAATTCGCAATCCGGAGCGCCTGGTCCGCATTTTGAATAACCCGGCGCATCCGGTCCAGATCATTTACGCGGGCAAAGCCCATCCCCACGACGACAACGGCAAGCAGTTGATTGCGGCAATCATCGAACTGGCCAGACGGCCGGAGTTCCGCAGGAAGATCGTTTTTCTGGAGAATTACGACGTCACCGTGGCACGATACATGGTTCAGGGCTGCGACGTTTGGTTGAATACGCCGCTTCGGCCGTTCGAGGCCAGCGGAACCAGCGGAATGAAAGCTCAGGCCAACGGTGTCCTGAATTTCAGCACGCTCGATGGATGGTGGGATGAAGCATGGGAACTCGGCATCCGGCATAACGCCGAAATTGGCTGGGCTATTGGCAGGGGGGAAACTTACAGCGACTTGTCCCGTCAGGACGACGTGGAAGCCGATGCTTTGTATGACCTGCTCGAGGGCGAAATCGTGCCTGCGTTTTATGCCCGCCGCGCCGATGGCCTGCCCATGAAGTGGATTTCCCGGATGAAGGCCTCGATCGCCATACTGTGCCCCGAGTTCAATATGCATCGCATGGTCAAGCAATACACGAATGAATATTACATGGTGGCTCACAACCGCTATCTCGACCTGGGGGCGGAAGATGGGTCCAAGGCGAAGGCTCTCACAGCATGGCTTAGCAGGGTCGAAGCGGCCTGGCCTCGTCTGCGGGTGGAGTCGGTTGAGGACAGCGTTCACGAGGTTGACTTAGGGGGACAAGTCCAGCTGTCGGTTCGAGTATTTCTGGATTCTCTGACGCCCGACGACGTTGTGGTCGAGAGTTTGGTGGGGCGAGTAAGCGCGGACGGTGAAATCACGGATTTTGCTGCGAGTTCGATGCAGGCGTGTAAGCAAAGCTCCCCTGGCAGCTATACCTTTCAGTGCGCCATTCAACCCAAGGTTGGCAGCGGGCTCTACGGTTACGCCGTACGGGTTCTGCCGAGCCATCCATCGGCGCGAAACCGCTTCTTGCCAGGCTTGATTCTGTGGGCAGGAAATTGTGCCGCAAAACCCCACTAATTCGACGCCCAGGGATACAAGGATTTGCCCAGGCTGTAAGGCTCAGCGGTCACAGACCATGTGCAGCACACAGTTGAGATAAATTCACAATCCGATAAAACCAACTGACGTATGAAGCTACGCATGGGCACTGCGTTCTACGGCTGACTGCCAAGCGCCAGGAGACAATTGGCGTTCTGACAACTTAAGTGGCCGTCGCGAACTCTAACCGAAGTGCTTTAATTCTGCGGAGGCAAAATTGTCTATTCCCATCGAAGATTACGCAATGATTGGCGACTGCCACACCGCTGCTCTGGTGTCAAAGCAAGGTTCGATCGATTGGCTTTGTTTGCCGCACTTCGATTCCGGGGCCTGTTTCGCAGCCCTGTTGGGCAGCGCGGAGAACGGACATTGGTCCATTGCACCTTCGGAACCAATCCGCTCCGTTCGGCGGCGCTATCGCGAAGGCACATTGATTCTCGAAACGGAGTTTGACACCGAGAGTGGATCGGTGACGGTTGTCGATTGCATGATACCGCGCAATGACGCTCCCGAACTGGCGCGTTTGGTGGTTGGCACCAGAGGGCAGGTTGAGATGAAGCTGGAGCTGCTCATTCGTTTCGATTACGGTTCCGTGGTGCCTTGGGTGCGGCAAAGCGATCATGGAATCTCGGCAATCGCGGGACCGGATATGGTCAGTCTGCGCACGCAAGTGCCATTGCGTGGCGAAAACTTCAAAACATTCGCCGAGTTTACCGTGGCCGAAGGTCAGAAAGTTCCCTTCGATCTCGCTTGGTATCCTTCACACAAACAAGAGCCCGCGCCGCTCGATGTGGAAGAAGCGATCCGAGAAACGGACAACTGGTGGCGGGAATGGTCTGGCCGCTGTTCGTATCAGGGCAAATGGCGTGATGCCGTACTGCGCTCATTGATCACGCTGAAAGGCCTGACATTTCTGCCGACGGGGGGAATTGTTGCAGCTCCTACAACTTCATTGCCCGAATTGCTGGGCGGCGTAAGAAACTGGGACTACCGCTTTTGCTGGGTACGGGATGCGACATTGACGCTGCACTCTCTTCTCAATGCCGGGTATCTGGACGAAGCGCGCGAGTGGCGCGAATGGCTTTTGCGCGCCGTCGCGGGCAGTCCTTCGGAACTAAACATTCTTTACGGCCTCCATGGCGAGCGCAGGTTGACGGAACTGGAACTGCCGTGGCTGCCGGGATACGAAAAATCCGTGCCGGTTAGAATCGGGAATGCCGCCTACAAACAATATCAATTGGATATTTTTGGTGAAGTGGTCAATACGCTTTTTCAGGCGCGCGAAGCGGGACTTGGGCCGCCCGAGCACTCCCGCAACGATGTGGCTCTCGCGATGCTGGAATTCCTGGAGACGGGATGGGAGCAGCCCGATGACGGGATTTGGGAGATGCGCGGCCCGCGCAGGCATTTCGTGCACTCCAAAATGATGGCTTGGGTCGCTGTCGACCGCCTGGTAAAGTCGGCACGACAGGGACGGTTCGATACCGAGATCACCCGATGGAAAAAACTTCGCGATGCCATTCATGAGCAGGTTTGCCGGGAAGGCTTCGATGCGGACATGAACTCGTTTGTTCAGTACTACGGAGGCAAACATCTGGACGCCAGCCTGCTTATGATGCCCCTGGTCGGTTTTCTTCCGGCCAATGATGCGCGGGTAGCAGGTACGGTCAAAGCCATCGAGACACATCTCGTCGACCATGGCTTTGTCGCACGCTACACGCAGGATCCAGCGGTTGACGGCATGCCGCATGGCGAGGGAATGTTTCTGGCTTGCACGTTTTGGTTGGCGGACAATTATGTTTTGCAAAACCGCCGGCAAGATGCGGAGCGGATGTTTGAGCGTCTGCTGAATATTCGTAACGATGTGGGACTGCTTTCCGAGGAGTATGATCCGGTCGCAAAGCGCTTGTTAGGCAATTTCCCGCAGGCTTTCTCTCACGTCGGTTTGGTCAACACAGCATTCAACCTGGCCCGTGGAAGCTCTCAATCCGCTACAGGTCCAACCGCCGGGGATGAGTAGCATAAGCAATCCGGGGATAAGAAACATAATATAAACATAAGAAACAACGAGTAAGAAGCTTAAGAACTCCCGCATTACAAGCTTCCCGCCTTGCGCAGCATGCCGCCATCGATAAAATGCGTGCTGCCCGTTATATAGCCAGCGGCCTCCGAGGCAAGGAAAACCGTCAACTCGGCAACTTCTTCAGGGCGTCCCCAGCGGCCCAATGGAATTTCGTCCATCAACTGCTTTTCAATTCCCGCGTCGGCCTCAATATCTTTATCGATGGGCGTGTAGATTGCGCCTGGGCCAATGTTATTTACGGTAATTTTGTGCGGCGCGAGTTCCAAGGCGATGGTCCGCATTAACATGCGGAGACCCCCCTTGGACGCGCAATAGGGAGCATTCGTCGGCATGGGCAGGTCTTCGTGCACAGACGATATATTGATGATGCGGCCGCCGCGTCCTTGCTTGATCATTTGCCGCGCTGCTGCCTGCGCGCACAGCCATGGCCCGGTGAGATTGACTGCAATTACCTTTTGCCAAAGATCCAGCGGGAAATCTACAAACGGCCGTTTGAATTCGATCCCAGCATTATTGACCAGGATGTCGAGTTGTCCGAATTTACTAACCGTGTGGTCGATCAGATTCTGAACCTGTGTAGAGTCGGAAACATCGGCTTCGACGCAAATTGCACGCCCTTTTGCATCGACAATATCTTTCACAGTTTGTTCCGCCAGCGCGCCGTGGCCGACGTAATCCACCGCAACCGCGGCGCCCTCGGCGGCAAAGGCGCGTGCGATGGCCTGGCCGATTCCGGTCGCCGCTCCCGTTACGATTGCAACTTTCCGTGCGAGCTTCATGCTTGATGGTGCAGTCACTTTTCCTTCATCGTACATGCCGGGTTGGATGACAGGAACGGGTTTTTAGTTCAACGGAAAAGGATCGCGTCGTGAGTCCGTAGCAACCTTTAAGGTTTAGCCGAGCATCCCTTACGGCTACGGAAACGGAGAGTACGTCAAAATGAGCAAGAAGAACGGTGCAAGCGGGATGGCAAATCCCACCAAACTCAAACCAGTAGACGCTGATGACAAGCAGTTGCTGCGAGTGGTGATCGAGACTCCGAAAGGCAGCCGTAACAAGTTTGCTTTCGACCAGCAGGAGCACATCTTCGAACTAAAAAAAGTTCTCCCCGCGGGCATGGCATTTCCCTATGACTTTGGATTTGTTCCCTCCACCAAAGCCGATGATGGCGATCCAGTCGACGTTCTGGTTCTGATGGACGAACCAGCGTTTCCTGGTTGTGTACTCAGCTGCCGGCCTATTGGCGTAATCGAAGGTGAGCAGATCCAGGAAAATAAAGAACCCATACGCAACGATCGAATCGTAGCCGTGGAAAAGGAAGCACACAGTTGGGCCGACATAGACACAATCGATGATCTAGGAAAACATTTCCTCCGTGAACTGGAGGATTTCTTTGTGCAATATCACCAGCTTTCCAATAAGAAATATCGCGTGCTCGAGGTAAAGGGGCCGGGCCACGCCCGGAAGCTCGTGAAGTCTTCGAAGCGGTAAGAACTGGAGTCTGAGAACACCGGTGCGAAGCGAAGGTTAGCCTCGCTTCACCTGAGAGCGCGCGTTGAGTTTGAGGACCAGCACCGATTTTTGCCCGTTCATCTTCCGAATCTGTTCCGCGATCCGTTTAATTGCCCTCGCACTTGCTCCCACGATTTCAATCACGATGGATTTCTCAGAGTGTCCCCGGTAGTACCCGGAAGTAGCTTGCACGGTGAAGCTTTCGAATTCCTGTCCCACCAGATCAAGGATTGCTCGCTTATTTTTTTTTTCGGTATAGATCCGGTAAACATTCGACGGAGTCATATTTTTTATGGGGTAGTAATTGTCCGATGCCACATTCCCATTCCATAAGGATGTAGAATGGCTGCCGCTTACAACTCAGCGAAAGTGAGATGCAGAAAGGAATTATCATGCGTCGTCCAATCAAACAGATTGCGCGGTTGCTGGCAGTCACTCTATTTGCTGTTCTGAGCCGGGCGCAGAGTGATCAGATTGCGCCTAATGAAAATCTGGCTGTGGATGGAGTGCCTCCGGTTCCACGGGCCNNCAGTTAACGTTTTATCCCGATCCGGTGACCTCGGCTCAATTCAATCCGAAACAAGGCGGTTCCTTCGTTTTCAGCAAAGACGTGGGCGGCGGGGAGTTTTATCAGTTTTACCGCTATGACATGGCGAGCGGAGACGTCACATTGTTGACTGACGGGAAGTCGCGCAACATTGGGATGGTGTGGTCGCATGGCGGCGAGTACATTGCCTATGGTTCCACGAGGCGAGACGGCAATGACGTGGATCTTTGGATGATGGATCCGAACGATCCGAAGAGCGATCACATGGTGGCAAAGCTCGAAGGCGGAGGCTGGGAGCCGCTCGATTGGTCTGCGGATCGGCAGAAGCTTCTAGTGGAGAACGAAATTTCTGCCGAGGAAAGTTACCTCTGGCTAATGGATGCGAATTCGGGAGAAAAGAAACTGCTCACGCCCAAGGGCGACGCAAAAGTGAACTATGCGGGCGGGCATTTCGGCAAGGATGGTAAAGGAATCTATACCACGACCGACAAAGATGCTGAGTTCCATCGACTGGCCTACATCGATTTGGCTACGGGGCAGCATACTTACCTGACCGGCAACATTCCCTGGGACGTCGACGAGTTCCACCTTTCCGACGATGGCAAGCTGATCGCGTTCGTCACCAACGAAGACGGTTACGGCGTACTGCACCTGCTTGACACTGCCACAAGAAAGGAAAAATCCGTGCCCAAATTGCCCGAAGGAATTGTTTCGGGGGTGGGGTGGAATAAAAATAATCGCGATCTGGGATTCAATCTGACTTCGGCGCGCTCCAATTCCGATGTTTACTCGCTGGATGTGACGACGGGAAAGGTTGAGCGCTGGACATTCAGCGAGACCGGCGGGATCAATACCGCCGATCTTCCGGAGCCAGTTCTGATCCATTGGAAGAGCTGGGATGGCCGCATGATCAGCGGTTTTCTCTACCGGCCGCCGGCTAAGTTCACGGGCAATCGGCCCCTGATCGTGAATATTCACGGCGGTCCGGAAGGACAATCTCGGCCGGGATTCCTGGGCCGTAATGATTATTGGCTCAACGAGCTTGGAATTGCGGTGATTTTCCCCAACGTGCGGGGTTCGACCGGATACGGCAAGACCTTTCTGTCGCTCGA
>PKVZ01000175.1:0-21184 GCA_003131635.1 Acidobacteriaceae bacterium | reverse complement strand
CATACTTCCGGATATCGTCAGGATCTGCGCCGGGTGGAGTACGGGGATGAGCGCGATCCTAAGATGCGCGAATTTCTGGAACGGATTGCACCCTACAACAATGCCAAGAACATTACCAAGCCGCTGTTCGTGATCGCGGGGAAGAACGATCCGCGGGTTCCCTCCAGTGAGTCGGAACAGATGGTCCAGATGGTGCGGCAGAACGGGACGCCGGTGTGGTGGTTGCTGGGAAAGAACGAAGGTCACGGCTTCCGCAAGAAACAGAACATCGATTACCAGTTCTACGCCACGGTGATGTTCGTGCAAGAGTATCTGATGAAGTAGAAACGGCTGATGTGCGGGTGCGGGCCTCGTCCTTTCGTAACCCAGCCGGCAGATGTCACCGCAAGAAAGTAGCGACTGGACATTGAAGTTTGAAACTCCTAAGGCCGATATGGCCATTGAATGGCAAGAACGCAAACTGCGGTCCGTGTCAGATCAACCAAATTCTGAGGAGATACCAATGTCGACATCAGCCGTTTCAAGCGCTTCGTTGAACCAGCAATTGCAGTCGTTTTTCCAGACCAGGAACAGCGATGTGCAGCAACTGGGAAAAGCACTTAGTTCGGGCAACTTGGCCAACGCTCAGGTTGCCTACAACAACATTACTGCACTGGGGCAAGCCGGTCCTTTTGCCAACGGCAACTCCTTCCGCGTGCCGCAGCGCGAGCAGGATTTCGAAGCCATCGGGCAAGCTCTGCAAGCGGGAGACTTGGCTGGGGCGCAGCAAGCCTTTGCGGCGCTCAAAGCCACCGGCAAGGGTGGCGGCGAGACTCCGCCATCGACGGCCGGCGGGTTGACGCCCCCGTCGACCGTCGGCGGGCCCAGCAGCACTCCGGAAATCGTGCTCAACCTCAGCAACAGCGGCAGCACGAGTCCGGAGCAAATTACGCTTAACATCGCTAATTCAGGCAGCGGGGGCGAACAGGTTTCGCTGAGCGTGGGCAATCAGGGTTCGGCTGCCCAGCAAGTTACATTCAATCTGGGGTCGAACAGCAACGAACAGATCGTGATCAATCTGTTGGATGCTTCCTCAATCGCATCGAGTGTCGCATCGACAACGGGTTCCACGGGTGGGCTGAGCGTTTCAGCCTAAAATTGGCGGAACGGCCGGTGTGGCGAGCGGGAAGGCCCTCCCCTCGCTCACCGCACCGGCACATTCCATTCGAATTCCAATTCCACGAAAATTGCCAGTTGCGCCGGCGTAAGCTCTCTTTTTGAGAAAGTCGTGAAACTCGATCGAAACCAACATGTTTGCGGCGTTCCAACTCTCCAGGTTGTCGGGTTGCCTTAGTTCAGGCATTCGTGTCGGCCTTTTCCACATTTAGTACCTCACTTTTCCCCCGTCGTGCCATGAGGATGACCATCCGGTTACCACCGATTGGGTAAATACTTTCCCTTTTGTGCGGAACGATGTAGTGTAAGATCGGTAGGTTTTTCTCCCCCTTGAGCCCAGTTCTGGCTTGTAACTGTTGAAAATAGGGAACTAAGCTCGTTGTGGAGTTCGGCCCCGGCGGTGGCGAGGATGGCATTTACAATGCTCCTTGACCGAGTGTCCTAGGGAGTACTGGATTTATGGTAGTCCCCGGAAGAGGCCGGGAAGATGGAATCAGACTTTGGCCAAAACGCCGAAAACGGGCAGACTACGATGACTCCCGACCACGAGTTGGTCGAAGGGGTAAGCCCCAGCATGCGGAGCCTGGTCTCAGTGATGCTGGAGGTGGCGAAGAGCGAAGTGCCGGTGTTGTTGCTGGCAGAGAAAGGCGCGGGCAAGAAGGCAACGGCCCGGCGCATTCACGAACTCTCGCAGCGGGCTGGGCAAAGGTTCAGGCTGGTTTCATGCACTGCAGTGGAGGCTGGCAAATTCGAGGATTCCGGCGGAAAGGACATTTTGGCCGGCGGAGGTACGGTTTTTCTGGAAGAGCTGTCCGAATTGAATGCCCAGGGTCAAGCGCGATTGCTCCAGGCCTTGACCGGGAGGAGCGCGAACAGCAGCGGAGCGCAGCGCGCCGCCCGGCTCATCTGTGGCAGCGCCTGCGATCTGGAAGCGGAAGTGAAGGCGGGAAATTTGCGCGAGGATCTGTATTACCGGATCAGCGGCGTGTGTTTGCGGCTCCCACCGCTGCGGCAGCGCCGGGAAGACATCCCAATCTTGATGGAACACTTTTTACGCAAATTCGGGCGCGATTTTCAGCGGACGGTCCCAGCACTCAGCCAGGACACCCGGCGCTTATTTCAGGAATATTCCTGGCCGGGAAACGTGCGGGAACTGGAGAATGCGGCCAAGGCCATCGTGGCTCTGGGAGACGAGAGTGTCGCCATGGGCGGCTTGCGCGCCATGCTGTCGCGGCCGAACGCCGGAGTCAACGGCGGCCAGGTTTCACTGAAGCAGGCGGCACGCGCCGCTTCTCGGGAGATGGAGAAAGAGTTGATTCTACGGGCGCTCACCCGCACCCGTTGGAACCGGCGGCGCGCCGCGCAGGATCTGCAGATCAGCTACAAAGCTTTGTTGTACAAGCTCAAACAAATGGGATGCTCGGAATACCGGGCGTCTTAGTTCCAAAGTTTATAGGAGAGCGCATGAAGCGAGTAACCAAGCTTGCCTGCCTGGTACTGTTAGGGTTCGTAGCCATCGGCATGCGGGCTCAAGACGATGCCGGGAATGCCGCCCCCCCCGCCAAGCCGCCGGCGGTACCAGAGGTTCAAGCGTCCACTCCGGGAGTTCCCTCCGATTACATAATCGGAGCAGACGACACGCTGCGTATTTCAGTCTGGAAAGAGCCCGACATGAGCGTGATGTTGCCGGTGCGGCCCGATGGCAAGATCTCGATGCCTTTGCTGGACGATGTGCAGGCCGCCGGCATGACGCCCATGCAGCTCGGGACTTCAATCCGGGAAAAGCTGAAGAAATACATTGCGGATCCGCGCGTCACCGTGGTGGTGACCGCGATGAACAGCCAGCGGATTTATGTGCTGGGTGAGGTCGTACATACGGGCGCAATGCCGTTGTTGCCCAACATGACGGTCCTGCAGGCGCTATCGAGTGCGGGATTCACCCAATTCGCCAATCTCAAGGCCGTTTATCTATTGCGTGTGCAAGACGGCAAGCAGACGAAATTGCCATTTAACTACAAAGATGCGATCAAGGGCCGCGGTAACCAGCAAAATATCACACTCAAGCCGGGGGACACGATCGTTGTCCCCTAGGACTGGGCAAGACAAGAAATAATGTAGAGCGGCAAGATCGATTTGACGAGGAACCGAGATGAGCAAAGGCCAAATCACGATGACCCTAACGCTAGCCTTGATGTCGGCCGGCGTGGCCTGGGCGCAAAGCGACCAGAATCAGCCGCCTGCGCCTCCCCCAGTGCCCGCATTCGGGCCGGAAAATCCCGTACCGCCGGTGAGCGAGAACCCGCCGATTTCGGCCATCGATCAGCCTGGATTGGAACCCCATGCGGCGCCCGAGAGCTTCCTTCTGCCCGGCTTGCATTTCAGCGAGTCGGTGGATTCGAACGTCGCAAATACTCTGGGCGGATCAGGCGTCAGCTCGGTTACGCGGGGTTTGGGAAGTCTGACATTGCAAAAGCTCTGGAAAAACTACGACGTGGCCATGGACTACATCGGCGGCGTTTCCTACTACGACACTCAAGGCGTCGGATTAGAGCAACTGCAGCAATTCGACGTAGACAACCGAATCAACTGGAGGCGCGGTCAGTTGGCCATCCGGGACTCTTTTAGTTACCTACCCGAAGGCGCTTTCGGCTTCGGCTCCTACGGTGGAGGTGGAGCTTACAACTCAGGGCTCGGGAGCCTGGGGGCGGGCATGTTGGGAGCAGGTGCATTCGGCGGGCAGACCAATGCCTTCACGGGGGGCGAGGGCGCCTCGGTGGGCCTGGTGCCCCGGCTTACGAATTTGGGATTGGCGGATGTCGTCGAGGAACTGACCCCGAAATCTTCGGTAACCATGGCCGCGGGGTACGGGCTTGTACACTTCTATGGGGATCTTATTTCGCCCAACGGTGCGGATGACAATGTTTCCTTTGTCGGGAGCCGCGAGTTCACTGCCCAATTTGGCTATGACCGTATCCTCAACCCCAAAGACCAGGTTGCAGTGAGCTATGGCTACCAAGGTTTTGACTTTTCGACCGTGGGCACGGCGTTTCATGCGAATGTCATTCAGTTGATGTATGGTCACCGCATTTCCGGGCGTTTGGATTTCACCATTGGAGCTGGACCGCAGTTTACCCACATCGACGCCACCGAGCAGGTGTGCACCATTCCGTTTCTTACTACGGATGACTGCACGACCTTTGGAGGGACTTTCGAGCCCTATCACGTAAAGGCCAACCACATTGGGGTTGCCGGCCGTCTGTCGATCCGCTACCGCTTCCCGAAAACCGCGGTCGCGCTCAGCTATCAGCGTTACGACACGAATGGGTCCGGGGTCTTTGCCGGTTCGCTGAGCAACATTGCGCAGTTCGATGTCCGAAGACCGTTGGGCCGCGTCTGGGAAATCTTTGCCGACCTCGGTTATAGCAAGAACGAACGCTTGCAGCTCCCCGGGTCGGCGGTGAATGCCAGCGTGTTCACCTATGGCTATGGCGGAGTAGGGCTGCATCGTCAATTCGGACGCAGCCTGCGGGGTTTTGTGAGCTATCAATTCAATGACTTGGCTTTCGATACTTCCTGTCCGCTGGTGGCGAATGGCGCTTCGAGCGTAGTTTCATGCAGCAACATGGCGCAGCGGCAGGTGGGATCCATCGGATTGGATTGGACCCCCCGGCCAATCCGGCTCGACTAATTTTCGAGGCTGGCCGCTAAGGCCGGCAGAATAGGCACTGAAATGATGGAAAATCGCGAACTATCCATGGACGACTATCTGGCAATGTTGCGCCGCCGGATAAAGGTGATTCTTATTCCTACGCTGCTCGCGCCGCTGGCCGGATTTTTTGTTTCCTATGCTTTTCCCGCCAAGTACACGTCGCAGTCGCTGGTGCTGGTGGAAGGCCAAAAGGTTCCGGAAGGTATCGTGCAACCGGTGGTGACCCAGGATCTGACCGAACGCATCGCCACCCTGCAGCAACAAGTGCTTAGCCAGAGCCGCTTGCAACCTATGCTGGAGCGCTCCGGATTGGCGAAGCCGGGTCAGAACATGGACGAGGTCATTGACAACATCCGGCTCAGCATGTCGGTCGAGCCGGTGGTCACCGACCTTGCGGCGATTGGCGCCAAGAAGAAGCCCGGCCAGAGCACCCCGGTTCCCGGCTTCTATGTGAACTACACCGCATCGAGCGCGCGCGAGGCCCAGCAGATTTGCAACGAGCTGACGTCGCTTCTGCTGGAGGAGAACCTGAAATCGCGCGAAGACGTGGCTCGCGGCACCACTGACTTTCTCAGCAAGCAAGTCGAAGATACCAAGCACAATCTCGATGACCTGGATAACAAGCTGGCCGCCTTCAAGAAGCAGTACATGGGGCAGCTTCCCGGCGACGAGGACAATAACTTAAAGATCCTGATGGGGCTGAATTCGCAGCTCGAGGCCAACACGCAATCCCTAAGCCGCGCACAACAGGATAAAGCTTACACGGAATCGCTGCTGGCCCAGCAATTGTCGGCATGGAAGAATTCGGGATCGGCCAGCAACCCGCAGACCCTGCAGCAGCAGCTTTCGCAGCTGCAGACTGTACTGATCGACCTGGAAGCACGCTACACCGACGATCATCCCGATGTCATCAAGACCAAGGCGGACATCGCACAGATCAAGAAAAAACTGGACGAGGTGAACAACGCCGCCAATACACCGGCGGCCGGTGCGCAAGATAAGGAATCCGCGTCCGAGCCCCCCGAAATTCGCCAGTTGCGCCTGCAGGTGCACCAATACGAGGAACTGATCGCACAGGCCACGCGCGACCAGAAAAGACTGCAGCAGGAAATCTCCGTGTACCAGGGGCGTGTGGCGCTGAGCCCCGCGATCGAGGAACAATACAAGCAGCTGGCGCGGGATTACGACAATACGCAGAAGGTCTACCAGGATCTTTTGGCCAACAAGAGCAAGTCCGACATGGCGCTGAAGATGGAGCAGCAGCAACAGGGGGAACAGATGCACCTGCTCAATCCCGCCAATTTGCCCGATTTGCCGAGCTTTCCGAATCGGCTGCTGTTTGCCGGTGGCGGACTGGGCGCAGGTCTGGTGCTGGGCGTCGGTCTCGCTCTCTGGCTGGAACTACGCGACAAATCCATTCGCACTCAGGCCGATGCCGAGGCGGCTCTGGAGCTTCCCATGTTGGTTGCGGTGCCCTGGGTGGTAGTGGAGAATGCTCCCGCGAACGGCAACGGCAAAGGCCATTTCTGGAACCGGAAAAAACAAGCGGAGGAGAGAAAGGAAACTGCCAAGTTCTAGGCGGGTGCTTTAGGCCAAGATTATGTACAAAGAGTTCTACGGCCTGCGGGCGAATCCGTTCAACGTCAACCCCGATCCGCGTTATCTGTTCCTGACGCGGCATACCGAGGAAGCGCTGGCGTGTCTGACCTACGGCATCCAGAGCCGCAAAGGATTTGTGCTGCTGACCGGCGAAGTTGGCACGGGAAAGACGACCCTCATCAACAAGCTGCTGGAGTGGCTGCGCTTGCAGCAGGTAGCTACCGCCTTCATCTTCAACTCACGGCTGAACACGACCCAGTTTCTCGATTACATGATGGCGGATTTCGGTATCCCGGGGGATTCGAAATCCAAGAGCCAGATTCTGCTGCGGCTCTACAACTGGCTGCTGGACCGCTACCGTGCGGGCGAGACCGCGGTGCTGATCGTGGATGAAGCGCAGAACCTGACCGACGAAGTGCTGGAAGAAATCCGCATGCTCACCAACCTGGAGACCTTCACGGAGAAATTGCTGCAGATCGTCCTCGTAGGCCAGCCCGAACTGGAGCAAAAGCTGAAGCAGCCGCAGCTGCGGCAATTGCGGCAGAGGCTGACCCTGCGGGCCAAGACGCATCCGCTTACGCTGGAGGAGACCAAAGCCTATATCCAGCAGCGCTTGCGCATCGCCGGCTCCAGCGGCCAGCAGATCTTCGATCCGGAAGCCGTGGTTGCGATTCACCGCTATGCCAACGGCATTCCCCGCGTGATCAACCTGTTGTGCGAACACTGCCTGGTGAGCGCGTTCGTGGACCAGCAGAAGGTGATTGGGCCGGCGGTAGCGGAGATTGTGGCCCGGGACTTTGATCTAGGCGACGGCAGCGCCGCGGGAGCGATGACGACGCCTCCCCCGGCAGCGGGCACCGGCAAGCTTGATTTGGCAGAAACCCTGCGCTCGCTGGCCAGTTTAGCCGACCGCTTGCGCGACGAAGACAAGGACATCCTCAAGGAAAGGAAAATATGAGCAGAATTCACGAAGCGTTAAAGAAAGCCGAGCAGGAGCGGGCGGCACAGGGAGGTCCATCCCAGCCTGGTTATGCGGCCGCGGTCGCCGCCGAGCCCCCTGTTGTGTCTCCGGCTGAAGCGCAGCCCTCGGAGGGGACAGGGAGTTCCCCGATTAGTGGAGTTCCCTTGACTTCAGCGATGCCGGCATTTTCCAGCCCCTTCAGCCTGGAGGCCTTGCTCGCCCGGTGTACTCCGCTGCCGTGGAGTCCAGACGAGAAAACGATGTTGTTTTTCAATGGCGACGACAATGCGCGCGGCACCGAGGAATTTCGCACCTTGCGCTCCCGCCTCTATCACGTGCGCGAGAAGATGCCGCTGAAGAAAGTGCTGGTAACCAGCGCGCTCCCCAAGGAAGGCAAGTCCTTTACGGCCTCGAATCTCGCTCAGGTATTGGTGCGTCAGCACGGACGCCGCGTGTTGCTGGTGGATGCCGATCTGCGCGGTCCGCGGCTGCACATGATGCTGGGCACAACCTCGTCTCCCGGCCTCGCGGACTATTTGCAGGGAGCTTGCGACGAGTTTTCGATCATGCAGCGTGGGCCCATGGAAAATCTGTTTTTTGTTCCCAGCGGCCACGAAATTTCCGATCCCGCCGAACTGGTGTCCAATGGCCGGCTGAAGCTGCTGCTGCAGCGGGTGGAAGCGCTGTTTGACTGGATCATCATCGATTCCCCACCGGCCGTGCCCGTTTCCGATGCCAGCGTGCTGGCCAAGGCCTGTGACGGCGTGTTGATGGTGGTGCGTTCGAACACCACGCCGGTCGATATGGCGCGCCGCGCGCGGCAGGAATTTCCCGATGAAGCCCTGGTCGGCGTGGTGCTGAATGGCATCAGCGCGGATGCGATGGCCTACACGCGCTACTACTACGAGGCATACCAGAAGAATGGAGTCGAGTCCAAGAGCTAGGGAATCGGGGAAACGTGATCCGGCTGTTCAAAGTTTATTATCCGCTGCGCACGCTGGTTCTGCTGGCGGGTGAGGCCCTCATCGTTTGGCTTTCGTTCGTCCTGGGTACGATGCTGCGGAACCAGGATAGCTGGCTGCTGCTCAATGTCGAAGGCGGATACCTCAAGATTCTGGCGGTTACGGGAGCTGTGCTGCTGCTCTCGCACTGGTTTGACCTTTACGATTCCTCCAGCCTGAGCAAGAACTGGGAACAGAGTCTGCGCATACTGCTGGTGCTGGGATTCGTGGCCCTGGCGCTTTCCGCGATCGGCTTTCTGTTTCCCGAATTTCTGCCGGGGAATGGTTCGGCTCTGGTCGGACTCGTCATCCTGACTTGCACTCTTTTTTGCTGGCGTGGGGCTTACGGCTGGTTGGTGAAACAGCCCTTCCTGCGGGAGCGGGTTTACGTTCTGGGCACGGGAGAACGCGCGCAACGGCTGGTAAACGGACTGCGAGTGCGTGCCACCATGGGGATTGAAGTGGTGGGATGGACTGGAGACGTTGCCGGCGAACTGACCCGGGAATCCGTGGCATCGCATTTGTTGGCTTTGACCGGCGGGGAAGGCGTGCACCGCGTGATCGTGGCGATGCCAGACCGCCGTGGCACCTTGCCGGTTGAAGAATTGTTGGACTTGCGCCTGGAAGGCGTAAAGGTCGAAGAAGCGACGTCCTGGCTGGAGAAAATTTCCGGCCGAATCGAAGTCGAGCAGTTGTACCCAAGCTGGCTGATCTTCGCGGAAGGATTTCGCTTCAGCAGTTTCTTCCGTCTGATGCGCCGGTTGCTGAATTTCTCGCTGGCGCTGATTGCGCTGGTGGTCTCGCTGCCCCTGCTTCCATTCATTGTGTTGGCGGTCAAGCTTGGTTCGCCGGGTCCGGTTCTTTACCGCCAGCAGCGCGTGGGACGGCGCGGAAAGGTTTTCTACTGTTACAAGTTCCGCACCATGCGCCAGGACGCGGAAGCCGATACGGGCGCGACTTGGGCTTCCGACGACGATCCGCGAATTACGCAGGTGGGAAAATTTCTGCGGACCTCGCGGCTCGATGAGATTCCGCAGCTGTGGTGCGTGTTGAAAGGCGACATGCATTTCGTGGGTCCCCGCCCGGAGAGGCCGGAATTTGTCGAGTGGCTCAGCAGAGAGATTCCATACTACGGTGTGCGGCACGTGGTTCGGCCGGGAATTACGGGCTGGGCGCAGGTGCAGTACAAGTACGGCAACACGCTGGATGATGCTCGCGAGAAATTGCAGTATGACCTGTTTTACATCAAGAACGCGTCGATCGGTCTGGACATGCTGATCATGTTCCAGACCATCAAGATCGTCCTGCTGGGGCGGGGCGCGCAATGAGGTGGGTTTTTTGGGGAGCGGTTTTACTGATCGCCTACACCTACATGGGTTATGCGGCGTGGCTGTGGTTGCGAGCCCGATTGCGCCCCTGGCCAGTGCTTCGGGCCCAGCAGGAGCCCTACGTTTCCATCGTGATGGTGGTGCGAAATGAAGAGCGCTGGCTCGAGAGCAAGCTGCGCAATCTGCTGCAGCTGGATTATCCCCCAGCGCGTTATCAAATTGTGCTGGTTTCCGACGGATCGACGGACCGCACTGAGAAAGTCCTGCGTGAGTACGGGGCCGATCCGCGAGTTCAGGCAGTGATGAATCAATTGTCGCGCGGCAAGGCCTCGGGATTGAACGATGGGATCGCCGTGGCTTCCGGAGAGGTGGTTGTTTTTACCGATGCCCGCCAGAAAATCGAGTCGAGTGCGCTCCGTCTGCTGGTGGAGAATCTGGCAGATCCCGAGGTCGGTTGTGTCAGCGGAGCGTTGATGCTGGGCGACCCGGACGCGGGTGAAGCCGCAAAGGGAATGGGTCTGTACTGGAGAATGGAAAAGACGATTCGAGAGTTAGAGTCAGCCTCGGGTTCGGTAGTGGGAGCTACGGGTGCGCTCTATGCGGTGCGGCGCGAACTGCTGGAGGCAGTGCCCGAAGGAACGATTCTGGACGACGTTTACATTCCGATGCAGGTGGTGCGGAAAGGCAAGCGTGTGCTTTTCGATGCGCGAGCCCGAGCGTGGGATAGTCCCGACCTGGGCGCGGACCGCGAGTTTTCCCGGAAGGTTCGGACCTTGTCGGGCAATTATCAATTGGTGCAGTTGGCCCCGTGGCTGTTGAGCCGCGGGAACCCGATTCGCTTCGAGTTTGTCAGCCACAAATTATTGAGGCTGGCTGTACCGTTTGCGCTGGCGGCGGTTTTGGTGGCCTCGATCTTTCTGTCGGGTCCAATCTACCGGAGCGCCCTGGCGTTGCAGATATTGTTTTATGGATTGAGTCTGCTTGCGGGATTGCGGCTGAGTCGCGGGCCGTTGGCGCGTATGTCCGATGCAGCGCTGACCTTCGTCCTGCTGAACGGCGCCGCCGCCGTTGCGTTTGTGAATTTTGTGACCGGCCGCAAAGCGGTATGGATTCGTTAGACGCGGAAATTCAGGAGAGGTTCGTTGAAAATACTCTGGGCCAAAGCGAACAAGATTTTGCCGGTGCATAGTGGCGGCGATATCCGCTCCTATAACATTGCCCGGGAACTCGCGGCCCAGCATGAGGTTACGTTTTTCTCCTACTACGATGGAGCACCCGATGCCGCGTACGAGGTTGCGTTGCGGGAGCAGTTTCCGGGGGCAGTTTGCGTTTGCACGGGAAGAGCGCAGGGTGGCTCGCTGAGGCGTGGCTTGGATTATGTGGCTCGGCTGCCGCGCCAGGCACCCTATGCAGTGAGCCGCTTTGCCTGCCGCGCGGTCGAGCAGCCATTGAAGCGCTGGTACGCGCAACAAGCCTTCGACGTTGCGGTTTGTGATTTTCTCGACGCGGCGGTGAACTTTCCGGAAGAACTCAACATTCCCACCGTCTTGTTCCAGCACAATGTGGAGAGTGAAATCTGGAGGCGTCACGCGACCAATCGATCGAGCTCGATCAAGAAGCTTGTCTACGGCCTTGAATTCTCCAAGATGCAGCGCTACGAGCGGGAAATGGTGCGTAGATTTCATCACGTCATTGCAGTTTCCGAGCACGACAAGAAGCTGATGAGCGCATGGGTCGACGCTGGGCGCTTGACCGTTGTACCGACCGGAGTGGATACCAGGCAGTTCCGTCCCGGTCCGAAACCGGTTGAGAACAAACCTCTGGTTTTATTTGTGGGCGCGATGGATTGGGAACCAAATGTTGATGCGGTGGAGTATTTCTGCACCGAGATCTGGCCAAACATACTGGCCAAGGTGCCGAATGCGCACTTCCGCATTGTGGGCCGGAATCCAGATGGCAGAGTACGGCGACTGGCGGGCAGCTCCGTAGAAGTGACGGGGCGTGTGCCCTCGGTGGTGGACCATTTGCGCGAGGCTGCGGTAGTAGTGGTCCCTCTCCGGATCGGCGGCGGAACTCGCCTCAAGATTTATGAGGCGATGGCAATGGGTAAAGCTGTGGTTTCAACGACAGTGGGTGCAGAGGGATTGGAGGTTCATCACGGGCGGGACATCCTTCTTTGCGACGCGGCTGACAACTTCGCGGAATCGGTAGCCACGACCATGCAGGACGCTGCCGCCCGTGATCGGTTGGAAAGTGCCGCTGCCGAACTGGCGTCCAATTATGGCTGGCCACTCATCGGCGCGAAGTTCGGGAAGATCCTCGAAGCCGTGAAGAAGGAATCCGTTGAGTTAGTCCCGAGCTATGCGGAAACAAGTGAAAATCTGAATACCAGTTCGTAGCACTGCCGCAAGGCGAGTAGAGGATAGCGAGATTTTTCTTGGGGGATTGTGAGATTGGAGCTTCCCCGAGAGGGCAGCAAACGCTGAAATACTCGGGCTCGAGTTGAGGAAAGGAAATTCAAATGGCAGTCCTTGAGAAGAATGTCCCGGAGTCGCGGATGCCACGGCGCTTCGCGTCGAATGGCGAACCGCTGGCGGGAGCATTCTTCTGGCTGAGCGCTTTTTACTTGGTTTATTGTGCCCGGCCAGAGGATTGGATTCCTATTCTCAGGTTTATTCCTCTGGCAAAAATCTCGGGTATTTTCGCGCTGGTGGGGCTGTTGACGAGCGCTGGCAGAGCCAAGCGGGGGTTCCGCGACCTGCCCAAAGAGGCGAAATACTTGCTTGGCATCATCTGTCTGCTGTTCGTTTCCGCACTTTTGTCTCCGGTGTGGAGGGGCGGAGCATTTTTCAAGACGGTGGATTTCTCCAAGGTGTTGGTAGCGTGGGTGCTGACGTTCCTGGTGATCACGACGTTCGCGAGACTGCGGCGAATTATTTTCATCCAGTCGGCGTCAGTGGTGGTGATTTGCATCGTGTCCGTGCTGAAAGGACGATCGACGCCACGTCTGGAAGGGGTGATCGGGGGAATCTATTCCAATCCCAACGACTTGGCGTTCGCCATCGTGCTTACCCTCCCGTTCTGCTTCGCTTTTTTGTTGAGTACTCGCAGCATCCCGCGCAAAGCGGCATGGGCGGGCTCCATGCTGGCCATGTGTACCGCCTTGTTTATGACCGCATCGCGCGCCGGATTCATCGATCTTATGGTTACGGGCGCAGTGTGCTTGTGGCTTTTCGGCATCAAAGGGAAACGGGTTCACCTGATTGCGGGCGCCGCAATATTTTCGTTGGTGATCGGCTTGGCGGCCGGAGGACGGCTGAAAGACCGCTTCTTTGCCATGTCTGGCAACATAGCGACCTCGGTGGATGAAAAAGCTTACGAATCCTTCGAGCAACGCCGGTATCTCATGGTGAAAAGTGTCGAAGGCATAACGCACTATCCGCTCGGGATTGGATTGGACAACTTCGTCATCTATTCCGGTATGTGGCGGGAAGTTCACATGTCCTACCTCCAGATTGCGGTGGAGGGCGGCATTGGAGCTTTGGTGCTCTACCTGCTTTTCTTCGCTCAAGGTTTCAATAATCTTAGGCGGGTGCGCGGCTTGCGAAGCCATGACCAGGAAACCGAATTGTTTTCCGGAGCTCTGTACGCAACACTGATCGGATTCATTCTGGGAGCACTATTTGCGCCCGAGGCTTACCAGTACTTTCCGTATTTTGCCGTGGCCTACACTTCGGTGTTGTGGGCGGTCGCCAAAGAGACAGAGACAGACAGGGAACAGACCGTGCTTCCGCCGGCGGATTTGTCGAAGCGCCCCCGACGATTTTCCAGAGAGAAAACTCCCGCAGGCGAGTTAGCCTCGGTTCGCGGGCCGGCCAAATTTACCCGATCACCTGACATCATCCGCCCGAACCCGCGATGACACCAGCGATGCAGAGATGGTTTGCGCAGTCCGGAGAACGTAAATGTGCGGTATAGCAGGAATGGTTCAAACTCATCCCGACTGCCCGGTGGACAGCGCCGCTATTCACCGGATGTGCGAGGCCATTTTCCATCGCGGTCCCGACGACGAGGGTATCTTTGTTAAGGCCGGTGTAGGCTTGGGCATGCGCCGCCTGAGCATCATCGACCTGGCGGGCGGGCATCAGCCGGTATTCAACGAAGACAAAACCATCTGGATTGTTTTCAACGGCGAAATCTACAATTTTCCAGAGCTGCGCGCCGATCTTGAAAAACGTGGCCACCGCTTTTATACCCACACCGATACGGAAGTGATTGTTCACCTGTACGAGGATCTGGGTGCGGATTGCGTAGACAGGCTGCGGGGCATGTTTGCGTTCGCATTGTATGACGAGCGCCACGGCAAGCTGCTGATGGCCCGTGATCGCTTGGGAAAGAAGCCGCTACACTACGCCCTGGCTCAGGGCCGGTTGCTGTTCGGCTCCGAGATCAAGGCGATTCTTGCGGTGGCTCCCGAACTCGCCAGCGTGAACAATGAAGCGCTTCTGCAGTACATGTATTTCGGGTATATTCCCGATCCCCTCACTGCCTTTCTGCCCATTCAAAAGCTCCCACCCGGACACTTGCTCGAATTCGAAGCGGGCGAAGTTCGAGTTCGGCAGTATTGGGACCTGCCGGAATACGGCACGCACCAGCCTCGTAGCGAGGAGGAATGCCTGGAGGAGTTGGAGTGGCGGCTCGCCGAAGCGGTGCGCATCCGATTGATTTCGGATGTTCCTCTGGGCGCTTTGCTGAGCGGAGGGACAGATTCTTCGACGGTGGTTGCCTTGATGGCGCGGGCGAGCGCAAAACCGGTGAAGACGTTCTCGATCGGCTTCAGCCATGACGATTTCAATGAAGCGCACTATGCCCGGATCGTCGCCAAACACTTCGGCACCGATCACCACGAACTGGTGTTGGAGCCTGACGTTCTGGAAACTGTAGAGACCCTGACTAGTTCGCTGGAGGAGCCGTTTGGGGATTCCTCGATGCTTCCGACCTATTACGTTTCGTGTGTGGCCCGGAAGCATGTGACGGTGGCTTTGTCGGGCGACGGCGGGGATGAGATATTCGCGGGCTACGACCGCTATGCAATAAATCTTCGCCGGCAGGGGTTCGAGCGAATTCCGCGCTGGGCAAGGGGTTTCTACCGCAAGCAGGTCTTTCCACGGCTGCCGCAAAACATTCGCGGAAGAAGATTCTCCTACAATGTTTCGTTGCCCTGGCGGGAGCGTTATGTCGATAGTATTTCGTTTCTCCCCGCGTTCGAAAGAGACGTACCGCTCTTGTCCGATGAATTCAGAGACATTCTGAGCGCGGTCGACAATCCCGAGAACGTGATGTACGAGTGTTTCGAGAAGGCGCCGGCGAAGGACCCGGTCAGCCAAACCATGTACGTCGATACGAAAACCTACATGGTCGGCGACATTCTGACCAAGGTGGATCGAATGAGTATGGCGACGTCGCTCGAGGTGCGCGTTCCCCTTCTCGACCACGTCTTCGTGGAGTGGGTCACCGGCCTGCCTTTGGAGTGGAAGCTGCGTGGTGGACAACAGAAATATATCCTCCGCAAGTTGGCGGAACGAGTCGGTGTACCGCGCGAAGCGCTCTATCGGCCGAAGCAGGGATTCGCGATGCCGCTGGTGCACTGGATTCGGAATGAATTGAGAGATCTCATCATGACGACTCTGCTGGAATCCCGCACTCTGCAGCGTGGGTATTTCAATCCCGCGGGCGTAAGGCAGTTGCTGGACGAGCACTTTCGGGGGCGCCGCGATCATTCCGGCGGAATCTGGCGCTTGCTGATCTTCGAATTGTGGCACCGTAACTATCTGGAAAAAATCCGCACAACGGATTGCGGGACCGAGCCTTACCACGTCACCAGTACGGCTGGGACGGTAGGATGAGTTCGCACGCGGAAAACCAGACGAGGGAATCGGCTCAGGCTGCTTCGCCCGCTTACTCGGCCGGTTTCCCGGACGCCATCTTCCTCATGATTAATAGCCTGGAGACAGGCGGGACAGAGCGTCAGTTTGTCGAAATTGCACGCTCCCTTAAGAGCGTTCAATGTGACGTACGTCTTGGTTGTCTGCAGAGAAAAGGTTCTTTCTTGGAAAGCCCTGGCCTCGATGGTCCTCGCCTTGATGGCCCTGGCCTTGATGGAATTGGCGAGCTGCAACACTTTGGACTGGGGGGCAGCCTCTATGGGCTGCAATCTATGCGCAGCCGCTGGCGGTTGATGCGCTATCTACGACGATCAAAGATCGCAATCGCTCAGGCTTTCGACTTTTACGCGAATTTAACGCTGATTCCGGCTGCAAAGCTGGCCGGGGTCCGAGTGCTCGGCAGCCATCGGCAGTTAGGAGATCTTCTTACGCGGTCGCAATTCCGCGTTCAGTTGGAGATGTTCCGCTGGTGCGACAAAGTAGTTTGCAACTCGCGCGCGGCCGCGGACCGGTTGGCGCGAGCGGGGCTGCCGACCCAGAAACTGGTGGTGATTGGCAACGGCATGCCGCCCTCCGCATTCGTCGAAGCTAGCCCCGATCCGGCTCGCCTTCCCGGTGTTTTGCGCATCGGCATGATCTCCCGCATGAACCAGCGAGCCAAGAATCACGGCCTTTTTCTGCGGGCGGCCGCCCGGGTGTCCGCCAAATTTTCCGCAGTGGAATTCGTATTGGTGGGGGATGGCCCTCTGCGCGGCGAACTGGAACGGCAAGTGAAAGATCTCGGGCTGCTCGATCGCGTTCGATTTCTAGGCGACCGTCGCGACATTCCGTCGGTGCTGGCCTCATTGGACATCACCGTGCTTCCCTCGGCTTCCGAGAGCTTGTCGAACGCAATTATGGAATCCATGGCCGCTGGCATTCCTGTAATTGCCAACCGGGTCGGCGGAAATCCTGAACTCATTACCGGGGAGCGCGGAGTTCTGGTTGCAGCGGATGACGAGCAAGCGCTCTCCGCTGCCATGGAATCTCTGTTACGCGACCAAGATTTGCGCACCCGCCTTGGACACAATGCTCGGACGTATGCTTTGGCCAACTTCACGATCGACGAGGTGCGGAAGCAGTACGAAGAGCTTTATGTCGACGTCATTCAACGGACGCGTGCATGAGGAACACGCAATGCAGGCTCATTTTTGAACAAGGACAGCATGCTATGATGGTCAGCGAATCGCGCCCATATACAAGGATGCTGCTTTCTCCCTTGTGAGCTGATAACCAGTCGGTCTCTATCAAACCGGCTAAGTCAACCAGACTTATGAAGCAAGTTATTCGCAGGGGTTTGAAAGAAATTATCGTCGACGAGGTGCCGGACCCTGTAGTGATCTCTCATCACGTGCTGGTTCGTCCGCTGTATTCTTTGATCAGCAGTGGCACCGAAACGGCCAGCATCCACCAGGAAGGCGTGCTGCGCGCGGTTGCCGACGACCCTTCCCATCTCAAAAAGATTTGGAATGTGCTGAAGGTCTCCGGCCCCACCAGTACGTTTAGGGAAGTCCGCGCAAAACTGCAGGAATACGCGGTGCTGGGCTATTCCGGCGCGGGCATTGTTGCGGAAAAACATCCATCGGTCAAAACTCTGGAAGTCGGCGACCGCGTGGCCTACGGCGGCGAGGGTACAGGGCATGGGGAATCCATCCTGGTGGGCGAGAAGCTTGTGGTCAAAGTGCCTCCCGCCGTGCCCTTCGAACATGCCTGTTTTGCCACGTTGGGGAGCATTGCAACCAACGGTGTTCGCGTTGCCAACATCTCTCTCGGAGAAAAAGTGGCGGTGATTGGGCTGGGTTTGGTTGGGCAACTGATTGCCCAACTATCGCGCCTGCAGGGAGCATACGTGATCGCGGCAGACCTGAAACAAGATCGCGTGGAGTTAGCCCACAAGCTGGGTGCCGACGCTGCATTGGTGAGTGGATCCCAAATACAGGAGCAGGTTCTGGCGCTGAGCGACGGCCAAGGTGTGGATTGCGTGATCGTCGCAGCGGCTGCGAAATCAGCTGGCCCCTGTGAACTGGCCGTCGGCCTCTGCCGCGATCGCGGAAAGATTGTGGATGTGGGCGCCGTCGAGCTGAACTTTCCCTGGTACGAGATGTATCGTAAAGAACTCCAGTTGCTGATGGCACGTGCATACGGTCCTGGCAGTTACGATCCTCTCTACGAAAAGCAAGGGCAAGATTATCCCCTTCCTTACGTGCGCTGGACAGAGAACAGAAACATGCAGGAATTCCTGCGCCTGGTGGAAACCGGCCGGGTACAGGTGCAACCGCTCATTACCCATGAATTCGCCATCGAAGAAGCGCCGAAGGCGTATGAAGTCATCATGGACACGGGCTCGCATAGTTTGGCGGTTCTGCTTCGGTATCCAGCGGCGCAGTCCACTGCGCCGTTGGAGGATTTTAAACCGAGACGCAGAGTAGAAGTCTCCGCGACGAAACGCGCCTCGTCACAGATTGGTGTGGCGCTGGTTGGCGCCGGGAATCTCGCGCGGTGGGTTCATCTCCCCAACCTGAAGAAGATTTCGAACGCATCACTTCGCGCCATTCATTCCTCGAGTGGGCACCGTGGCAAGAGTTACGCCATCCGTTTCGGCGCCGATTACTGCGCTTCCGATTACGATGAGATCCTCCGCGATCCGAATATCGACGTGGTGGTCATCGTGAGTCGAAACCCGCAGCATGCGTCGCAAGCGATTGCGGCCTTGCGCAGCGGCAAGCATGTGTTCGTGGAGAAGCCAATGGCGCTAACGGAAGAGGAATGCCGCGACATTTATCGCGCCACGCAGGAAACCGGAAAGCAAATCACAGTCGGGTTCAACCGCCGGTACGCTCCCAGCTACGTGGAATTGAAAAAACTTCTGCGCCGGCGAGCCGGCCCTGGGGTAATTAGCTGCCGGATCAACTCCCCAGGTATTTCCGGTTCTTACTGGATGGCCGATCCGGCCATTGGCGGGGCTATTTTGGGCGAGGCTTGTCATTTCGTGGACCTAATGTACTGGCTCCTTGAATCCGAACCGGTTGCTGTCTCCGCCTTTTCGCTTCCCACCGGAAAACAGGACCCCATTGGCGAAAACAATATGGCGGCCAGCTTCCATTTCGCGGACGGCTCAGTTGGAAACCTGACCTATTGCACCGTGGGTAGCAATACTTCGGGCGGGGAACGGATTGAAGTCTATGCTTCCGGCATGGCCGCCGAAGCGCAGGATTTCAAGCGATCCGTCACGCGCACCCGGGTAGTGCGAAAACGGTCCAGCTTATTCGCGGAAAAGGGATACGCGGGCCAAATGGAAGCGTTTTTCTCTGCCCTGCAGAATGACAAGCCAGCTGATATTGGCGTGCGCGACGGAGCACGCGCTACGATCGGGTGCCTTCGCATGCTGGACTCGGCGCGCACGCTAAGAACCTGCGCCATCGACCTGGATGCGGTGCTGGACGGCTCTGCTCAATGAGAGTGCTGCAACTCGGCCCCTATCCGCCTCCTCACGGTGGCGTACAGAGTAATCTCGTCGCCATTCGCAATTTCCTGCTCCGGAGGCAAATCCCGTGCGCGGTTATCAATATCACGCGTCACCGCAAGGCCGAAGCGGGTGAAGTCTATTATCCGAAAAACAGCATGGCCCTGCTGCGCCTTCTTTTGCGGCTCAAATACGACATCATTCACTTACACATCGGTGGGATGCTGACCACGCGATTGCTGGGTCTGAGTTTAGTGTGTTGTCTCATGCCAGGCCGCAAGAGCGTTCTTACTTTCCATTCCGGCGGTTACCCTTCGACGCCACAAGGCAGAAGATCTAGCCCTGCGTCTTTGACCGGTTTTGTCTTCCGGCGGTTCGACAGGCTCATCGGCGTGAACCCGGCAATTGTCGAATTCTTCCGCAAGCTCGGCGTGCCCGCTAACCGCACTCGGTTGATCTATCCTCACTCGTTTTCGGGCGACGTCAGCGAACCAGCGAGTCTCCCTGAAAATCTCGCTGATTTTTTCAAAGCCCACAGTCCAACATTGATCTCCGTTGGCTTGCTGGAGCCAGAGTACGACCTTCCCATCCAGATCGAAGTGTTGGGTAGAGTGCGGCAGAAGTTCCCGAGCGCCGGGCTGGTGATGATTGGCTCCGGCAGTTTGGAGCCAGAACTGCGGTCCAGGATTTCTGTTCAGCCATACGCGAGTCATATGCTGCTCTGCGGAGATGTCCCGCATCACGTTACTCTGCAAGCGATTTCGTCCAGCGACGTGATGCTGCGAACCACCCTATACGATGGAGACGCAGTTTCCGTGCGCGAGGCGCTTCATCTCGGTGTTCCCGTGATCGCAACCGATAATGGAATGCGCCCGCAAGGGGTGCGGTTGGTGCCGGTCCAGAACGCAGATGCACTCTGCGATGCCATAGTGGAGGTCGCGAATGTACGCGTTCAAAAGTCCCCTATTGCGGCACAAGCCGACGAGACGAACATTGAGGCAGTCTTCCACTTGTACCAGGAAATCACAAACGAAGGATAAGGTATGACCCAGCTAGCGCAGTCCTTTGCCTCACAAAGGTGGAGCATCAAACGCGAAGTGTTACTCCCGCGTACTTGCCATAGTTCTCAAGCTGAAGCTCTCAGGCTGAAATTCTCAGGCTGATTGCTTCGAAGGCACGAGTGTTGGCGTCAGGTTGTGCTCTTCTTTCTCGATGCACACCCTGTGCCACAACTCCAGGTTCAGCAGTCGCCAGATGCGATCGTAATTATCGCGATGGCCGGACCGATGTTCCTCAAACAAGCGTTCGACGGCGGTCCGCTGGAATAAGTTGCGCTCCAGGCTTCGTGGTTCGAGAAGCAAGTTTCGGATCACGTCCAACTGCGGCCCCGCCAACCACCGGCTCCACGGCGTGGGGAAGCCCAATTTCGGACGATAAAGAATGGAATGCGGCAGCAGATCTTCGACCGCTTTTTTCAGGATGCGCTTGCCGGCAAATCCGCCGAGTTGCAGATTCTGTGGGATGTTGGTGGCGAATTCCACCAGCGCGTGATCGAGGAAGGGAACCCGGCTCTCGATCGAGGCGGCCATGCTCATGTTGTCCTGCTTCATCAGCAGTTCAACCAGATAAGTCTTGATGTCGGTGTAGAGCAGGCGCTGCAGCATCTCACCCGAGGAATGTCCCCAATATTCCAGCACGTGCCGATAAGGCGCTCCCGCTCCACATTCTGCGACAACTTCTTGGGTGAGCAATCCGGACTGCTCGCTCTCACTGAACGCCGACAAGAAGTTGTCGAAATAAAAAGACGACCATGAGTTGCCATTGCGGGCCAGGAAGGTGTGGGACAACTTGCGCCGCACTGTGGCGCCGATCAAGGTTGAATCGCCGATGGACCCCCGAATGGCGCCGCGCACGGTTCCCGGAATCATGCGCCGGTAAAGGCGATCCCACACTGCATTCTTAATGGTGAACGCGTATCGCGAAT
>PKVZ01000234.1:4217-7404 GCA_003131635.1 Acidobacteriaceae bacterium | reverse complement strand
ATGGGAACAACCTCATATTTATCTTTGTCGATGGCCTGCAGAACCGAGGCAGCCGAGAGCAGCGAGACTTCGTGCTCACCACTGCGCCCGCCAAAAAGAATACCGACTCGAAGTTTTTTCATAACCTATCAGTGTCGACGCGGAGGAAGTTCCCCGTCAATCTTCAGTGCAGATCACTATTTCCCGAGAAACTCCAGCAGCGCCTGGTTGAATTCCGCCGCCTTCTCGAGTTGCGGCACGTGGCCGCACTGATCAAACACGACCAGCTTGGCTCCCGCAATGCCGTCGCGCAGTTTCTCGCCGCCGACCACCGGGATCAACTCGTCCTGCCGTCCCCACACCACCAACGTGGGCACGTGGATGGAGGCGAGCTTCGTATCTTCAAATTGCGGCGTGACCAGCCCCGCCATCATGCGCTGGATCGTATAGGCATCGTTGTTGCGCACATGATCGGTAAAGACTTGCAGCACAGATTGGTCCGTCACCATTTGTTTGTTGTAGAAAACTGATTCGAGAATTGCTCTCATCCCTGCCAGCGATGAAGCATTTAGGTCGACTGTGGGTGGACGCATGGAGGCCAGTCCCGCGGAATCTACCAACACCAGCTTTTCGACCATTGCAGGATGCTGAATGGTAAAGTCCAGAGCGATCCAGCCTCCCAGCGAGTTTCCCACCAGCGTCGCTTTGCCGATGTTCTGCGCCTGCATAAATCGCTGCAGGAAGTCCACGAAGGTTGCGATCTTGTACTCCAGGAGCGGCTTGTCGGAATGGCCAAAGCCAATCTGATCGATGGTGTAGACGTGATACTTCGCGGCAAGGCCTCCGAAATTGGCCATCCAGATTTCCTTGACGGAGCCCAGTCCGTGCAGCAGGATCACCACCGGCCCCTGGCCGGCCTCGTAATAGTGAATATTCTGGCCGAAAACAACAGTCACTTTTTCAGGTGGTAAACCGGGCTGATTTTGCGCAAGGGCGTTTTGCTGGAAGGCGAACGGTAGAACCGCGGCCAACGCAGCAGCCAGCAGCACAGAGCGGAAACGCAAGTTCATCGCTAGAACCTCGATTACGGTTTCTACAGTATCTTCTTCCCAAACGCCGACAGCGCCAACTCCACCGCCAGATCGGCAGTTCGGTTGTGCTCGTCGATTACCGGATTCACTTCGACGATCTCAAAACTCAGCATGCGTCCGTGGTCGGCAATAATTTCCATGGCAAGATGCGCCTCGCGATAGGTAGCGCCGCCGCGCACAGGAGTGCCCACGCCCGGCGCATCTTCGGGATCGATCCAATCCATATCGAGCGAAATATGATAGCCGGCGGTGCCGCGTCCGGCCATGCGCAACGCTTCTTCCATCACGGTACGCATGCCGCGCTCGTCGATGTCGCGCATGGTAAAAACTCCGATGCCTGCGCGGCGAACATTTTCCTTTTCAATCGCGTCGATGTCGCGCACTCCTACCAGCACGCAGTTTTCCGGCTTCACCTTGGGAGAAAAATCGAAGATGTTCGACAACTCCGCCGGACCGAGTCCCATCAGCGCCGCCAGCGGCATGCCGTGCACATTGCCGCTGGGCGAACTCTCGGGCGTATTGATGTCGGTGTGGGCGTCGATCCAGATAAGCCCGACTCGCTGGTTCTGCCGGCGGTAAAATTCCGCCACGCCCGATACCGTTCCCGCGGCCATCGAGTGATCTCCGCCCAGTGCCAGAGGAATCTTCCCCGCTTCCAGCGTCTTCACCACCAGCTCCGCGTGCTTGGTACAGGTCGCGGTGATCTCCTTCAAATACTTGGCGTGCGTGTCACCTTCTTTTTTCTGCTCCGGAATGGCCACAGCAACGTTGCCGCCATCTTCCACTTCGTGTCCTAAGGCTTCCAGGCGCGCTTCCAGCCCCGCCACGCGCACCGCCGATGGTCCCATATCGACGCCGCGCCGGGACTGGCCCAGATCGAGCGGTACTCCAATCACACGAATCTTCTTGGGAGCGATGTTGGTCGTGCTGATGTTGGCTGTCATAGGTTGTGGCTAGTTAATAATTCAATTCACCGCCGAGCACGCCGAGAGCGCCGAGAAACCAAACTCTTTGTTCTTGGCCGTTCTCTCCTCGGCGTGCTTGGCGATCTCGGCGGTGAATAGGTTCGATTCAATTCTTGTCGCCCTTCGCCGCCGAGTGCGCCGAGTCAGGGAAGTCATTCACTATTCTCTTCAGGCCGTTTTTCAGAACACGGACATGGAAGTTGATTAGCAAGCCAACTCGCTTGCCAGAGAGACGAAGATAAGAAAGCAACTGCGCGATATGAATTGGCGCAAGTTGGTCGACTGCTTTGATCTCAACCACTATCGACTCTTCTACGACCAAATCGAGACGATAGCCGCAATCGAGTTTCACGTCCCGATAAACGACTGGCAATGGTTTCTGAGCTTCGATCTTCAGTCCGATTTGCCGTAGTTCGAACGCCAGGCAGATTTCGTAAGCTGACTCCAGCAATCCCGGCCCCAGGCGGCGATGTACCTCTATCGCGGCCCCGATAATCCGCCGCGTAATCGAATCGAGCCTGTCTTTTTCTTCCATTTCTCGGCGTTCTCTGCGTGCTCGGCGGTCAAAGGTTCTACGGGTAGAGCCGGTTCAGCATTCGCGGGACGGAATCGTCTTCCGCGGTGAATCTCTTACGCAGCCTCCAGCTTGTCGAACGTCGCTCCCAGCTTTTCCAGGGGATTCACCTTCTCGTTTTCCCCGAGTTCCAGCATCAAGGGCGGCGTTTGCGGCGCGGAGCGCAACAGCGCCATCGCTTCCTTCCAGTCGATGGTTCCTTCTCCCGGCCACAAATGCGAATCCTGGACTCCGGCATTATCGTGAACGTGCGTGGAGCGCACCAGCTTTTTCACAATCTCGAATGCCTCGCTCACCGAGCCCATCATGTGGGCGTGTCCGAAATCGAAGCAGATTCCAACATCGTCAAAATGCGCTGCACGGATCATTTCCATCAATCGATCGGGAGTGGAAAGTTCATTCGGAATATTTTCCAGCAGAAGGCGCACCCCCAGCGGTTTGGCGAAGGCGCGCAGATGCTCGATGGAGGTCATCGCCGATTCGAATTTCTTCTCGCTGAAACTCTCATTGGGCAACCCCAGGTGTTGCACCAGAAAGCGAAACGGAATCTGCTCCGCGATCTCGAGCGCCCGCTTCAC
>PKVZ01000234.1:0-4207 GCA_003131635.1 Acidobacteriaceae bacterium | reverse complement strand
TGAGCCTTGCGGTTGGCATAGTCGAGGTGCTGCCGCGCCGCAAAAATCTCGATCGCCTGCACCCCATTACGACTCAGACCATCCAGAATTCCCGGATGCAGCCGTTCTCTCACATATAAATAGGTTGATACCGCTTTCAACATGCCCGGTCCTCAATCAGGAATTACCCATTGAAAAGTCAACGACTTTCAACGCCCTAGTATGCCGTATCCTGGTACCCCGTATCCTAGTACCGCGTTTCCTAGTACCCCAGGGCCTTTCCGTTACTCCTGTAATCGCTCGCGCCCAAGCGCTCTCCGCTCTTGGGATCGACAGCAATGCACTCCGCGTCGCTCCAATAGGGAGAAAACGATTCGCCGTCGCGCAGCCCGAATTTCACGTTGTATCCCATCTTCCGCAGCACCTGCACCGTATCGGGCGAGAACCATTGCTCCACATTCAGCACATCCGGCAGCCACTGATTATGAAAGCGCGGAGCATCCACCGCCTCCTGAATATTCATTCCGTAATCCACCACGCCCATCAGGACATTAGCCACCGTGGTGATAATCTTCGAGCTTCCGGGCGAACCCAGCACCAGAAAAGGTTGGCCGTCACGCACCACGATGGTCGGGGTCATCGATGACAGCGGCCGTTTCCCCGGTCCGATGGCATTTGCCGCGCTCTGAATCAAGCCGTCGGAATTGGGCACGCCGGGTTTCGCGGAGAAGTCATCCATCTCATCGTTCAGCAAGAATCCCAATCCATCCGCCGTCACCCGCGATCCGAACCAGTCGTTGATCGTCGTCGTAACCGAAACCGCATCACCCTCCGCATCCACCACGGAATAGTGTGTGGTGTGCGGCGACTCGTGATTCGCCAGCGGCTGAGGATGCTCCGCCGCATATTGCTCCAATTCGCTGAAGATCGCGGGCCGCTTCAAGTCCTTGCTCGGAGTGGCTTTCGCTTCGTCAATCGAATCCCGCCACGCCGCGCCATATTTTTTGTCGATGAGTTGCGCCACCGGAAGCTTGGCGAAATCCGGATCGCCCAGGAATTCCGCCCGATCGAAAAACGCCCGCCGGAAGGCTTCCGTGGTGAAGTGAATCGATTCCGCCGACCGGTCTCCCAGCTTGGCCAGATCATATCCTTCCAGAATATTCAACGATTCAACCAGAACGGTTCCACCCGAGGACGGCGGCGGCGCGCTGATTACCTCGTACCCGCGATACGTCCCTCGTACCGGCTCGCGTTCTTTCACTTCATAGTGTGCCAGGTCGTCCGCGGTGATCAGGCCTCCGCCTTTCTGCATGGCAGCGGCCAGTTCGCGCGCCAGCGTCCCGTGATAAAAGTCATCCGGCTTGGCGGCTATACGCTCCAGCGTCCGCGCCAGATCCGGCTGGCGAAAAATATCCCCCGGCTGATAGTAGTTGCCATCGCGCTGAAAAATCCGCCGCGACTCCGCGAACTTGGCGAGATACTTATCCCGCCGAAAATCGCGCGCCTCCGCCCAACTCAGCGCATAACCCTCGCGCGCCAGCCGGATCGCCGGCGCCATTACCTGCTGCAGCGTCAGCTTGCCATATTTCTGCTCGGCATAAACCATGCCCGCAACCGACCCCGGCACTCCAATCGCTTTATATCCGTATTCGCTGGCGCCTTCGATCACATTCCCCTGCGCGTCCAGATACATATCGCGCGTGGCCGCCGCAGGAGCCTTTTCGCGGTAGTCGAGAAAATGCGTTTTGCCATCGGCCATGCGGATCAGCATGAACCCGCCGCCGCCGATATTCCCCGCCGGGGGATGAACCACCGCCAGCGCGAAGCCGGTAGCCACCGCGGCATCCACCGCATTGCCGCCGGCCTGCATCATCTCCACTCCAGCCTGTGAAGCCAACTCATGCACGCTGACCACGATACCGTGCTGCGCATGCACCGGCTGAACGGAACCGAAAGCTTGCGGCGTTCCGCACCATGCCGCAGCCGCCATCAGCAGCAAAATCAATGATTTGTGTCGGAATCGCATGAGGATCTTTTGCTGTCCAGGAATGGGCGGACTCTTGAGGCTAGCCGACGGCGGCAAGTAGAGTCAAATCCGGGTTAGCGCGTGTAGGGCGGGCGCCCCGCCCGCCAACTCTATCCATCTAGCCGGCGCTTAATTCCTCTTCGTCTTCTTCCGGGTACCGGACTTTGACGGCTGTTGTTTTTTCCCAGACTTTTTCTTCGGCGCCTTGGCCGCCACCATCTCATACGACACGCGAATCAACTCCTGCAGCTCATCCCAGCGCACAGCATCGAGCCGATCGAGCATTACCCATTTGTAACGTCCCACATAGGGCGCCGGACGAATATCCTCGCGCTCGATCAGTTCGGCAAAAGTCTCCGGCGTGCACTTGAAACAGAGGCGGGGATTGTCCAACCCCACAATCGTAAAAATCTTTCCGC
Source organism: Acidobacteriaceae bacterium (assembly GCA_003131635.1). Lineage (GTDB taxonomy): Bacteria > Acidobacteriota > Terriglobia > Terriglobales > Acidobacteriaceae > Sulfotelmatobacter. The sequence continues at coordinate 1,783 of PKVZ01000234.1, read as the reverse complement.
CGATCTTGAAGCAGAGATCGTCGCCCCACTGCAGGTTCTCTTTGGCTTCGGGAAACGCCAGACAAAATTCGCGGATTTCATCCACTTTCATTGTCAATAATCTACCGCCGAGGTCGCTGAGAACGCAAAGAAAAGGGGGCCAAATAGATCTAATAACCCGCTTTCTCTCCGCGTCCTCGGCGATCTCGGCGGTGGCTAGTCTTTGAGATACTTCATCAACGTCACCTTGCTGTAGGCCACACGAAACCCCAGTCGCTCGCAGTTGCGCTGTGAGGCTGTGCCGCCCTGCGTCACCACCACGGCATACTCGCAGCCGGCTGCGGCTGCGGCAGCCAGGCGGGCGCGAAGCAACGCCGTCTGCAAACCGCGCCCGCGAAACTCGGCGGACGTTCCGGCTCCGCACACCGCGAAGATGCGATGTTCAGGAATGACCAACCCCGCTCCGCAAGCCACCATTTTGCCTTCGACACTGGCCGCGAACGTCAGAGCGCCTTCCATTTGGTAGAGCGGCGTTAGCAGATCGCGGAACGCCTCCGGTGCGCCGTCGGGAAAAAACGCGCGCTCCACAATGCCGCCTAACGCTCGCGCCTCCTCGGGCCGCCCGCGGCGAATCTCGCAACCAGAGGGAGCGCGAAGAAACTCCTCCGCCGGATCCAGCCGCCGGTAGAGCACGTTATTCAACTCGGCAATGCCGTAGCCGCGCTGCTTGAACATCGCCAACACCGCCGGATCGTGCAGGGGACATAAATCCACCTGCGCCGGAGCGTTGTGCGAACGGTAGAACTGTTCCACGCGATCCACATCCTGCGCAGTAAACGGACGGTCAAAGCCCAAGCCAGTCGCCCGTCCAATGGGCGATCCCAGACCCGCGAAGATCATGTGCCCGCCGCAAATCTCTTCCTCCGCGGCTCCTATCTCCAGCCGTATCTTTTGAAATGCTCGCGCATACAGCACCTGCGGCATTTCTTCGCACGCCTCGAAACGGCGAGCCAATGCTTTGTCCACGAATTGCATCTGAAATCCTTTCTGGATTGAAACCGCCAGTATTGCAAACACATGGATGCAAGAACGAAGGCACACACTTCGGCGGGCTTCGCTCACAGTGGCAATTTTGCGGACTAGCGAACGGCAGTCATAGGCAGGAAGCGAGACTACGTCAAAATCACACGGCCTTCAAGGACATTCTCGCAACCGGGGTTTCGATTAAGGGCTACGGGATTCTTACCCCCGGCGGGAGTTCCCAATTCGCTTAATTTCCCGGAATGGATGGGGCACGTCAAACGAGCAGCCATGGGTGACGGGAATCACATTATTTTTCCAGGGAATTTCCGATAATAGGCGGAGCAGGTCGCGATGCGGCATGCGGCTCGAAAAAAAATTTGCGAAAGAGCATATGACGATGACGAAATACAGACCTCAGTTTTCCTTAATGGCTGGGCTGCGGGTGACGGTCATCGAGCGTTCAGAAAATCTCCGATCTCTCGTAAGTGATCAATATTGGTCAGACTCACTAAGTGGTGGATCGTAGCCTTAAACGTTGCAAAACGCGGTGACTTTTCTGTGAACCACAAAATTGCTTTGAAGCGCGGTCATGACAAACAGCAGGCGTCGAAGGAGGCGTGCTAATGCCAGCAGATTTCAGGATCCCGCGAGTACTTCTGTTGTCCGTCTTATTTCTCTTTGCCGTCGGCTATGCAGCGGGCCAGGGCCAGGCTAACCAGCAGACTCCCGCTAAGAGTGCTGCATCCGCCAGCGCATCCGCAACCAGTGCGCCTTCCCCGGA
>PKVZ01000058.1:8082-10797 GCA_003131635.1 Acidobacteriaceae bacterium | reverse complement strand
ACGTTATTGAAAGTCTCCGAACAATGCGTCAATAGAGCGGAGCCCGGGCTGCCATAGATCATGATGCAGAAATCGCCACAGCGCTGGGCCGCAGCGGTGAGCACATCTTCGAGGTAGCCGGCGACCAGACGCTTGGAGCGCACCGGCAAGATTCTCTCGGCGCCTACAATTTCCACCAGCGATGCGGGCCACTCGGCGCCCCACGCGCCTCCGTCCTGATCATTGAGAAATAACGGCACACTACCGCCGGTCATTTTCAACACCTGCTCCAAGACTTCGAACGATCCGTAAACTACTCGGCCGAGCACGACCGGACCCTCGGCGAGAACAAGGTCGGCCAGAACCAGTTGCTGCGAAGGGGATTCCGAGGCGACGAGTTCGAGCACAGGACGGGCGCGGCGTTTGGCACAGGTGACGATCATTCCATCCACCAAGGACTGCACCGCCGAGAGCGAACTGCTGATGCTGTGCGCGGAGATGCCGGGCGCGGAAAACGAAGTCAAAATTTCACGAGCCTTTCCTGGCATCACCTTCGGCAGGCTGCAGGCCACGCGATTCAGATTCTCTTCATCGAGGTTGACGGGATCGAGCTTTCCCATCGCCACGACAAGCCTGCGCAGTTCTACTCCATGTTTGCGGGCCGCGGCCGCGACTTTTGGCAGGAACGAGGAATGAAACTGACTGCATCCCATCGCGACGGACATCATGTCGTAAAGCTGCATTTGCGACATCAGCGGGCCCATGAATTCTTCCGCGGCATCCATCACATCGAAGAGATCGATTCCAGTTTCAATTCCGAGATTCTGGAAGACGGCGACGGCAATTTCGGTGGGAACGTTGCCCGCGCTGCGTCCCAATCCGTAGAGCGTGGTGTCAATGAAATTAGCGCCGCAACGAACGGCTTCCACGCTATTAGCCACGGCGAACTGCAGGTTGCTGTGTCCGTGAAAGCCCAACTCGCAATCGGAACTTTCGCGCGCAGCGCTGAAATATTTGCGCACATCTTCGGGCAACATGCTGCCGGCGGAGTCGACGCAGTACACTACGTCCGCCCCGGCAGCCGCTCCAGTTCTGGCTTTCTCGCCGAACGCTTCGGGAGAAACGCCATAGGTCTTCATGAAATTCAGGCATACCTTGAACCCTAATTCCCTGGCCAGGGTCAGGTAAGAAAAGGCGTCTTCGATTTCGGAAGCGTTGTAGCCAATGCGGATAAAATCAAGTCCGGCGGAGCGCGCGGATTTTAATTGATCGGCTGTTCCGATCCCTGGAATAAAGAAACATCCAATCTGCGCGTGGGGGGCGGCGCGCTTTGCCGCTTCAATCAACCGCTCATCCGACGCGGGCATCGTACCTTTGCCGGCTTTGGCTGCGCCCAAGCCCACGCCGTGCCCCACTTCGATCCAGCGAAAACCCAGCCGATCGAGAACGCCAGCCATGACTGCAGTATCGTTTTCGGTGAACTTGAAATCGACCGCGTAGCTTCCATCTCTTAGCGTGCACTCCAATATTTCCACTCGCCGGCCGGAGAGCCCTTGCGGCATTCCTTCACCTTCCATTCGCGACCCTGGATCCGCCATTCGAAATTCTCCGAGACGCTAAAGCACGTTGAGTATTCTTTGATTGGTTGGAGCCAGTATATTACCAGTTCTAACCCTGAGGATAGGACTGCAGGCACGCCGACTTCGCCGCTTCTAATATTCCCTGAGCCCAGGCGGCCGGCGAGTAAGCCTGGATGCGTTCGCGGCTTCTGTTTCCCATTTCCATTCGCAGTTCGGAGTTTTCAGCCAAGCTCGCCATCGCGCGCGCAAGTGCAGATGCGTCCCGAGGCGGAACCACGAATCCATTCCAGCCGTCTTGCACCAGATCCAACGTACACCCCGCGACGCTTGTGACAATCACCGGCAGACCGCACGCCATCGCTTCGTTTACCACCAGTCCCCAAGGATCGCTGTGCGTCGGGAAAATCAATCCCTCGGCCAGCGCGTAAATCTCCGGCAACTCTTCGCGATGCACGAAGCCGAGAAACTGGATTATCCCAGGCATGATTTTTGCGGATCGTTGCACCAGTTCCCGATGGTCAGAACCACTGCCAGCGAACACCAAACCAACATTGGAGCGGAGCCCAGTTTCCAACCGAGCATAAGCATCCAGAAGTTCAAAAACTCCCTTGTCTCTGACTAGACGGCCGACATAGAGAAAGTAGCGAGACGGCAGACGATGGCGAGCCCGCACTTGAGATTCATGGCTGCGCGCCGTTTCCGCTAATTTCGAAAACAGCGACGTGTCAACCGCGTTCCGCGCGGTAAAAATTCTGCCCTCCGTGATTCCCAGGGCCGTCAGGTAGTTGAACGAGGATTTTCCGGGGACAACGAACGCCGTGCACAGCTTCAGAAAACGCGCCTTCAGGAATTCCACCAGACGATAACCGCGCCGCCGATCCTGAGCCGTACTCTCGGACCAAAGCAACAATGGCACTCGATGAGCCCTGGCCCAGTAAGCGGCGGCCCAGGAGGCCAGATAGTTGTATCCCCCGCACAATACGACATCGGGCTTGATGCGGCTCAGAGTCGAATGTACTCCGCGGTTGATCAACAAGTTGTATCTGCCCACACGCTGCCGCCACGCCGGGAGCACGTGATATTGGAATTTGATTTCATCCTTGTACACCTTCCACTGCCGCAGGGTGGGATCGTTCTCGGAGAGAAACACAACCTC
>PKVZ01000058.1:0-8064 GCA_003131635.1 Acidobacteriaceae bacterium | reverse complement strand
GGGGACGTGTTTGAGCACGGGGCTTCGTTTAAAGTGCGGCAGAAAGACATAGTACATCGTGGAGAGCTGCGGGCGGCCCCGCCGCTGAAAACATATCAGGAGGCTTCTCTAAGAGAGCGGAAGGGGGATTACGCCGGCGAACCGCGAAAGCCCAGTTTGCTAGACTCAAGGCGGGATGTCCTTAAAAGATTTCACTAGAGCGGTGACTCCTCAGGGAATCTGCGAGTACTCGATACGGCGCCACGCGTATATGCGGCTGGGCAACAGCGCGTATGAGGCGAGTTTGGCCGCTCTGTCCCTTCGCAAATATCGGAGCCTGTGCGAGGCACGATTGAACCTCCTGCCCTTGTCGATTCTTTCCAAATTGCGCACTTGTGTTGACGCCGGGGCGCACGCGGGAAACTGGACGCAGGCGTTGCTCGACAGGTTCAAGCCGGAGCGTGTGCTCGCGGTCGAGTGTGAGCCGCGTTTGGTGGGACCGCTGAGGGAAAGATTCAGCGCTTCCCCTGTTGTCGCGGTATTCGATGCCGCACTCGCAGAGAGCGAAGGCGTGGCGGCATTCCATCAGTTGCGGCATCCGGCGGGCTCGTCGCTGCTGAAACCCAGGGCGGAAGTTAAGAAGGAGTTTGCGGACAACTCGTGGGATTTGGTTGGAACCGTGGACGTGCGAAAGATCAGCTATGATCAACTTGTGGCAGAGCAGAAGGAGATATCGATCTTAAAACTCGATATTCAAGGCGCCGAGAAAGGCGTTCTTTCGAGTTCGCAGGGGGGCCTTCAGAAAACAAAAAGCATCATCCTGGAGGTGACNNCTCTACCGGCTTTCTGCTCCGTATGATCGCGGCGCGAGAATTTTGTACGCGGATGGGGTGTATGTTCGCGAGGATATTCTGCGCGACATGGCTCCAGAGCGTTAGCGCAGACATTCCAAACTAATTTCTCGGCAGCGCTGCGAGATCAAGCAGCGTCATCCAGGCTTCGGCAGTCACGCGCCAGTCGAACATCTTCACGCATCGTTCATAGCCGACGAACCCCAGCTTGCGGCAATATTCGGGCTTCGCCAGCAACTCTGAAATTACGGCGGAAAACTCCTGGACGTTCTCGGGATTTACCAATCGACCCGCATTGCCGACCACCTCGGGAATTCCGCCCCGGTTTGCGCCTACCACAGTCGTGGCGCAAGCCATGGCCTCCGCATTCACCAGTCCGAACGGTTCCTGAAAGAGCGACGGACTCGCGAAGACGGTGGCCCGCTGAAAATGCAGCGGCAGATCGCGATCGTGGTCCAGATAGCCCGCGAACTGAATCTGGGCATGCTTGCGCTTGGCGAGGGACTCGGCCAACTGGCGAACCTGGCGGACGTACGGCGTTTCGTGGTGTTTTCCAAAACCTGATGTTCCGCCAATTACCAGCTTCGCGTCAGGATGCTCATTGAGCACCATCTCGTAAGCCCGTAGAAGTTGCAGCACACCCTTCTCCGGATCGAATCGTCCGACGAAAAAAATCGTCTTGGCTTCGCGAACTTCTTCCCGCGGATAAAACAATTGCAGATTTGCGCCGTTATGCACCACCCTGGTCTTGGCGTTCAGCGCGGCGGACTTCGATGCGAAGGTGCTGCGCAAGTATTCGCTGCAAACGGCAACGGCGTCCAGGCGGGGAGCCATGTCGTCCAGCATGGCGGCAGGCCAATGCCCGAGATGATCGTTGTGCAAGTGAAGTACGATCGCGCCCGCGAAACCCATCCCTCGCAGCGCTCGCACCCACTGGGGACGATTGTGGATGTGAACGATATCGAACCGGCGAAGGCGGCGGATTAAAGCTCGCAACCACAGATTCTCCTCATAGCGGCGAGCCAGGGGGACTCGCGCCATCAGTTCGCAGGCCCGCCAAACGCCGCTTGTATCATGGGGAAGCGGGTATAAATCGTTTTCTCCGGTGGGGAACCCAAACACTTTGACCGCCACGCGGTCCGTTAAACGGCTGTAGACTTCGTAGGTCCAGCGAGCGACGGCTCCGCCGAAGTAAGAGCTGAACTTTTCGCGTCCGGAAAGCAGCACCGCCACGGAGCGGCGTTCGGACTGTGAGCGGGTACTCACTCCGAGCCACCAAATTGTTGCAGGAGCAAAGTTCTGCCCAATCCAGCCGCAGCGATGGAATACACAACCGCTCCGGCCGCTACCACGAGCAGCGGCCGGGAGCTGTATGAATTCGCCAGCCGAACCGCCACCACCATCAATAGCGCAGAAAAAGTGGCGACAGCAATAAAGGGATTTTTCCAGAGATCGCGCAGGTCGTGAGGAATCAGAAGGTAGGCGGTGGCGGCGACCGCGACTTCACCGAGAACGAAAGCCACGCACGCTCCGGGCAGGCCAAAGAAACGAACAAGAACCAGGGAGAAGACGGTCGCGGTAACCGCGCCGACTGTAGCCGACGCGAGATAGGAACGATGCTGCCCCAGAGCGTAGAGTATGGTTCCCGAAAGCAGAGACGCCATGGGAGCCGCGAGCAGGTAGGCCGCCATCCAGCGGACCGGACCTACCGCGCCCGCATAGCTTGCGCCCAACACCCAGGGGACAACCAGGTGCGCAGTGGCAAGGGTGCCAAGCGTCAGCGGGATGCTGACGGCGGCCATGGCCGAGACCGAAGCCCGCACCAGTCGCTTTAGCCCAGCACCGGATTGCGCCGAGAGAGCCATTCGGGGCATGACCACGCTCAACCCGATATTCACGAAGTTTTTGAGGATATCCACGAAGCGCACCGCCGCGGCATAAAGTCCCAGAGCGTAATCTCCTAAGAACCGGTGCACGACGAGATGACCGATGCGATGGTAAACCGTGGCCATCATGGTAGTCGCCGCGTAGTGCAGACTGGGGCCCATGATTGCCGGCCATCGGCCGGGACTGATCTTCAGCGATGGACGAAAGCCTTTGCTCCATAGCACGACCCAGCCCGCAAGGTTGGTTGCCAGCGCCGATCCCAGGATGCTTGCGGGCAGCCAGAGGATATCTTTCGGAGAGCGCACCAGCAGCAGAACTCCGGCTCCATACAAAGCCTGCTGGGTCAAACTCATCACCGAACGAATATGAAATAGTTCCAGAGAACTCAACAGAAAGTCGGTTCCGGTCAAGCCAACGCAAAGTTCGGCCACACCGTACCACTGGAGCAAGTGGCGCGCCTCGGGACGAGCTTCGAAACGGGCGACCACGAGCAGCGCCATCATTGCAACCAGGCTGCTCAACGAACGCAGCGCCAGAAAATCGGTAACCAGCTCCGCAGCGGCATGCCGGCGAGCCGCGACCTGTTGGGCGATGTGAGTGGTTAGGCCAGGATTAGCCACTACGTCGAAAAAAGCGCACAGCGCCACAACGTAGCTCCAGAGTCCGTAGGTTTCTACGCCCAGGCGGCGGACGAGAATCGGGAAGGTGAGGGAGGTGATTAAGAGCCCCAGCACGCGCGCCGTGCCTACCGACAGGAAGAATCCACCGTAGCGCACTAGCGCGCTTGTTCGTTTCATGGTTGCGCCACCGCGCGCGGGCAAATGTTCAAGATACTTTTTGTTGAACGCAGGGCCGGCGTTTCTGCCAGGCCCGTTCAAACACCGCCGCCCACTGCCCGGCAATCTTGTCCCAGTCGAACTGCCGGGCGTGCTGAATTGCAGCCCTGGCAAAGGAGCGGCGCAAGGCGGCATCGCCGGCCAGTTGGTCGAGGCGGGCGGAAAGTTCGGCATCGGACTGGATCAAGAAGCCGGTTCTGCCGTTCACGACATAATCGGACCGGTACAGCTCCATGGCGATACTTGGCAGTCCACAAGCTGCGGCTTGCAGCAAGACTTGCGGATTCCCTTCGAGGATGCTGGGGAAAAAAAAGATGTCGGCCTGGCGCATCTCCTCGCCCAGTCGCTCTGCGGAAAGGTGCCCCAGAAAGGAGAGATTGCTACAGCCGAGTTGTTGCGCGAGGTCACGGCAGTCTTTATCCGTTTCGCCTTTGCCCGCCAGCCTGAACCGGAGGCCGGGCAATCGGGCAGCCTGCCGGATTATGAGATCGACGCGCTTGCGCGGCTGAAACGACCCCGCGTACAGCACAGTTACATCGCCATTTTCCGCGTGCCGCTCGCGCGGAAAAAAATAGCGCTGGTCGACGCCATCATAGATAGCGCTCGCTTTAACTCCGAACATTTGCTGGATCGTCTCCGACACGTGCAGCGAGTTGCCAAAAACCATGTCGCCTTCAAGGATCGACCTGCCGATCATCCCGCTGCCCGTTGCCGGGTCCATCGCCATCACGATGTACGTGACGAGCGCCGTGTTCAGCCTGAGGCTCTTTCGCAGAGCGAAGAAAGCGCGGTCCAGCGGGCCGGTCCGGGGAAAGAAATAAATATCCGGAGGCGGAAACAGGCAACGACTTAGCAGGCGCACGGTGTTCCCGTGTTTGGCCCACCGCACCAGGCGTGTGTTCGCGCGCGCGCGCAGGCGAGGATCAGGAGCGTCGCCGGAACACAGCATGGTTACGTGGAACCGATCCTCCGGCAGGCGGGCAACGACCTCCTTTACCGTGAGGGCCTGGGCATTGGTGTTGCCAGCATTCGCGTCCGATGGTGTGAAGATGGTGATGGGGCGAACTTGGGAAAGAGTCATCGCGATTTGGATCATAGTTTAAATGCTTTTCGTTCCGCGTGGCGCAGCGACAACGGCTCAATCCAGCGGGCTGCGGGTGAACGGGCTCAGCACGCGGCGGACTATCGACTCAATCTTTGGCGATCGCTTTAATGCGCTGGCTACGCGATACCTCATTATTTCCCGCAGATGGCGGAACAACGACCTTGTCAGCGTGACGTAAAGAGTCTGGCGGGTACTATTCCCAAACCGTTCCTTGTAACCCTCGGCACCGAGGCCCAGATCGACGACCTCCATCCCTTCCATGTCGCAGGCTTCGATCACAATCCTCGAGAGCAAACAATGGCCAGGTGAATTCTCTTCCTGATGGCTGTCGAAGGTTGGCTGGTACCAGAACCAGCTTCCGTGGAATTGGAACCCATAGTTCCATGCCACGGGACGGTCCTGAATTTTTAGCAGGCTCAACGCGACTATGCCGCTTCCGTCAAATCGCCGCGCGAGTTCTTCCAGGAAGAACCGGCGCTCCGGCGTGGCCAGACTGCTGATGCGTCCGGTGGCCAGAAAACGCGCTACGTGGGCGTCAGCAAATGCGGGCAACGCTGCTTGAATGTTCTCCCAAGACTGCAGATGGACGAAACTCACGGGTCCATCACGCTTCATCTCGCGCAGACAGCGGCGAAGTTTTTTCTTGCCCGCAAGCGCGATCTTCAGCTCCTGACGCCGCTCTCCGGCACCCAACTCTACTTGGGAACATAAATACGCCGGCCGAATGAAAACGTGAAGGCTGTGCTTTCCCGCTATATCGCGCAGCGAGTTCGCGGTCTGCGAATCGGCTGGAAGATTGGCCAATACCAGCGAAGTCGCACTCGTTTTGCGCAGCTCCGCAAAAACGGCATCGACGAACTCGCCGCGCCGTTGTGGTGCGGTGAAGAAGTCGCAGTAGTCGGCGGTAGTGGCGGCCAGGAAGCTTACATTTCTCCCAGCCGGATCGGTGGCCAACGCTGCCACGCCAATGAGAAAGTCTTTGTCGTAGCCTAGGAGGAGCAGTGGTTTCAACGACGACGGGTAAGCCGCCTCCACCGCGAGCGCCCACTCACACGTATAGAACACCTGTGGCCGCTCCACCTGGAGCGCAACCGCATTCCATTGACGATGAAGCTCGGGATCTTCAGGAATTTCCCGGTGCACGGCGATACGCAAGACTCACTTCTCTCCATTCGCTTTGGACTTGGAAAATACATAGTAGTACCAATCCGCAGCGTAAGGGTGGCGGGTGCCAGTAAATAACAATGTTCGGATGGGTTGAAGTTCCAGCAGGCCACGGTTTTCCGAAATCTCTCGCCTCACTTCGTCGGAAGTCTGCGGCGATAGGATGGGATGGTTCAATGTGTGAGCCACACGCTTTAAAATCGGGCTCACAATCAGCACCTCATGATCGGACCACAAAATCCCAGCTCAGAGGAGTACCGCGCTTGATGCCCTGCGCCGCGCTCCTGCCCAATACATCCTGCAAATGCCGCGTGTGCAGGCCGTTTCCGGGCCGAATGGAGCGCACATTCTGCGCCGTGAATACTTCACCCTGCTTCACATCCGCCACCACGAACAACGAACGGCGAAACGCGCGGCTCGCCTCTTCCTTTTCGCTCAAACCAAAATGCACTTTACCAATGGCTTTTTCGGCGATTCGCAGCGCATCCACCATCGCTTTGAATTCATGCGGCTCAAGCGAAAATGCGCTGTCCGGCCCGGGAATCGATCGCGAGAGCGTCAAATGCTTTTCGACGATGCACGCGCCCAGCGCAACCGCGGCCACGGGCACCGCGATGCCCATCGTGTGATCCGACAATCCCACAGGGACGTTGAACCGTCGCGCCGTCTCCGGGATGGTTCGCAAATTCATCTCTTCCGGAGGCGCCGGATAAGCGCTCGTACACTTCAGCAAAGCAATCTCCGTGGCGCCGGCCCCGCGAGCGGTCTGCAAGGCCTCATCGATTTCTTCCACCGTGGCCATACCCGTGGACATGATCAGCGGCTTGCCGGTGCGGGCCATTTTCTGGATCAGCGGAATGTCCACTAATTCAAACGACGCAACTTTGTGAGCCGGCACGTTCATCTCTTCCAGAAAATCCACCGCCGTCGAATCAAAGGCGCTGGAGAAACAATCCATTCCCAAACCTTCCGCCAGCTTCTTCAGTGCGGGCTGCCACTCCCACGGCATGAAAGCTTCGGCATAAAGGTCGTGAAGCGTTCGCCCATCCCACAGCGTCCCGCCGCTGACGCGGAATTCCTCCCGCTCGCTGGCCATGGTGATCGTATCCGGCGTATAGGTTTGCAGCTTCACTGCGTCGGCTCCCGCATCTTTGGCGGCGCGGAGGATGCGGACAACCTGGTCGTAATCCCGGTTATGGTTAGCCGACACTTCCGCAATCACGTACACCGGAAGGCTATTTCCGATTCGACGGCCTGCGATTTGCATGGTGTCCGTCACGCAACCGCACTCCTCTCCAAAACGAAATGGACGGCCGCCTGTCCCTCGATTACTTCCTCTGGGAAGCGGAGGAAACCCGCGCCCGCAAACAGCTTCAGCGAAGGTTCATTCGCCGGTTTGACGTAGGCGTCGATGAAGTTGATTTCGGAATCCTTGATCTCGGAATCATTGGTTTCGAGATCATGGAAGAGCTTCTCCGTAGCCACGGCGATGATTTTCTGGCCCAGTCCACGCCCTCGAAAGCCTGCGCCCAAGTTGACCGATAACACGGCGCGCCTCCCATGGATCTGATAGCGAACCTCTCCGACGCGGGCACCATCTTTGTCGGTTGCCGTGTAGAGAATGGCTTGCGGGTCGGCGAGCCTGGCGCGAAACCACTTCGCATGTTCCTCCCACGAGATTCCATTGGAACGGAAGGAGGCGGCGCGCGCCTCTGGATCATTGGCCCAGTCCCAGAAAATTTCGCAATCCGAGTCCACCGCACGCCGCAACTTCAAGCNNCTGAATTCAGCAGGGCGGCTAGTTTCTCCGCGATGGTGGCTGCGCTCACTTCGCCCTGTTTGCCCAGGTTACAGGCAATTCCCATTCGTCCCGCAGCATCTGCAACGCTCTCCTGATTTGGCGCAAGCGCAATCAGAAGGCTTGGCAGTCCCAGAAAACACATTTCCCAGAACGTCGTTCCAGCACCTGCGACGGCTACGTCGGCCCATGTCATCCATTCGCTTATGTTGCTGGTGTCGATCAGGAGACGCATCGGAGCCTTCTGCCTGCGGATCAATTCCTCCATCGACCGGAGATGCGGATTGCTGCCGCCAACCAGTACCGTCGTCTCCAGGTTCGGATTGGAAACCTGCTGGATCGCTGCGATCACTCTTGCCGTTAGATTGTCTGGATCGCTGCCTCCCATGGTGACCAAAATTTTTCGTCCGACCGGAGCGATCTCGCGCCGCCAGTTACGCCACT
>PKVZ01000113.1 GCA_003131635.1 Acidobacteriaceae bacterium | reverse complement strand
GTCAGATACTGGCGATTCGCGGAGGATTTGGAATGAAGATTCTTGTAACCGGCGGTACCGGCCACATTGGGTCGCAGGTGATCACTGAACTGGTCAAACGCGGCGCGAGCGTCCGCGCTTTGGTTCGCAAACAGGAGGCGTCAACAACACTGCCGAAAGGAGTCGAGGTCTTCCTGGGAGATCTGCTCGACCCGGTCGCGGTAGGCAAAGCACTCGATGGAGTCGAGAAGCTCTATTTGTTGAATGCTGTCGTTCCCGATGAGCTGACGCAGGGGCTCATTGCGTATGACCTGGCAAAGAAGCTCAAGCTCAAGCAGATCGTGTATCACTCGGTTTTCAAGGTGGAGGAGTTCAAGGATGTTCCTCATTTTGCCGCCAAGCTTGCGATCGAGAGCGCTCTGCGTGAGTTCGATCTCCCTTTCACCGTCATTCGGCCGAATTACTTCTTCCAGAACGACGTTTCGCTGAAGGACGCGTTGCTGAAGGCCGGCATATATCCCATGCCTCTCGGAGCGCCTGGCGTTTCTGCTGTAGACACGCGTGATATCGCTGAAGCCGCCGCCATTGCTTTGACTAGCGACGGGCATCTGGGCAAGACTTACAACCTGAACGGTCCAGAGATCCTGAGTGGCAAGAAGGTTGCGTCCATCTGGAGCGGGCTACTAGGCAAGGAGATCCGATATCCGGGAGAAGACTTAGATTCCTTTGAAGAACAGATGCGGCAGAGTGCACCGTCCTGGTCGGCATTTGACATCCGTATGATGTTCCAGGGCTATCTGGAACGCGGGTTCGTAGCGAAAGACGGGGACATTGAGATCCTAACGAAGCTGCTTGGCCATCCGCCCCGCCGATACGAGGACTTCGCGAAGGAGACGGTCGAAGCGTGGCAGCCAGCAGCGGAGCGGCAACTACAACCCGTGTGAGAACCTCGGGCCGAGTGTCCCACCCCTCGTTGCTTGAAGGGAAGCCTCGGGGACCGACGGGACGTTCCCAAGATCAACGAGGGCTAATCGTAGCTCGTCATCTGTCATTACTTGCGACCGTGCGAGGAACGGCGGGCGGCGCTCTTCGCGCGAAAGTGGGCAGCAACTTCGTCGCCGGAGATAGGCTTCACTCTGCCGCTCTTCAGGTCGTCATAGCGGTTACTGAGCATCTCCCGGGTTTGGGTTGGCTCTTCGAAGTACGCGGCCACAGCGTCCTCGATCAACTCGTCGGGACCGCGCCCGGTTTCCGTCAACCAGCAGTCGATCTTCGCCTGAATCTCGGGATTATTGAGGCACACATCCATGCTCTCAAGATACGGGAAAGACAAGCGTCGCGGCAATCGGAAAAAGTTTGGACCGGCGGCATCGCGGCATGGTGTCAGGAGTGCCGGGGACGCTTATGACTATGGTATAATGACCATGATCTCAAGGGTCATGAGAACTAAAACCATCCCCGCCGGTGCCTTCAAAGCCCGCTGCCTCGCAATCATGGACGAGGTTCAGGCCAAGCGCCAGGCTGTCGTCATTACCAAGCGTGGTAAGCCGGTAGCGAAACTCGTCCCTGTCGAAAAAGAAAAGGACGATATCTTCGGCTTCTACAAGGGCAAAGGCAAAATCGAAATCAAGGCAGACATCATAGCCCCGGCATTCAGTCCCGAAGAGTGGGGCGACCTTTATTGATCCTGCTCGACACTCATGTCGTGATCTGGCTCGCCCAAGACTATCGGCGCATATCCCCAGCGGCACAGCGAGCGATTGGGAAAGAGCGCGAAAAAGACCGCGGCCTCGCGGTTTCCTGCATCACTCTCGTTGAAATCGTCCGTCTTTCCAGTCATGGACGAATCCACCTGACGCCCAGCGTGGAGACTTTTCTCTCAGAAGTCGAACACCGTTTCATTGTGCTTCCGATTATGGGGAACATCGCCTTGCAAGCGTTCGAGCTACCAGTTGGTTATCCGAATGATCCGGCCGACCGCATCATCGGCGCAACCGCTCTGGTCGAGGACGTTCCCCTTGTCACCGCGGACCGGGAGATTCGCAAGTCGGGTGTCGTTCCCACCATCTGGTGATCCCCACGCCCCGATTGTCTCTAGCGCCTTTCGCGGTGACCTCCGCATTGCAAGCCTTTGACGCTTTCTCTTTCTCCCCGAATCTGCTTAAATCGAATCAAGCGCAACCTGGATAGGTTGCTGGTGTTTCTACAATCGTGGTCGACATACACTCCCATATTCTTCCGGAAGTAGACGATGGATCGAAGTCCTGGGAAACATCCGTCGCCATGTGCCGCATGGCCGCGGCCGATGGCATCACGCACCAAGTCGCCACGCCTCACGCTAACGACCGCTATCATTACGACCGTCCATATCTGCAAAGCCTGGTCGCGCACTTGCAAGGTCTGGTAGGTAACTCGCTCACCCTCAGCCTGGGCTGCGACTTCCATCTCTCCTACGACAACCTGCAGGACGTGCTGGCCAATCCCGCGCGCTACGCCATCGAAGGCTCGCATTACATGCTGGTCGAGCTAAGCAATTACAGCGTGCCCCAACAGATTACGGAATGTTTTACCAAGCTGGGCGACTGCGGCATTACCGCGGTGATCACGCATCCCGAGCGCAATCCGATTCTGCGCGAGAGCCCGCAGCGCGTGGTGGAGTGGGCGGAGCAAGGTTGCGTGATCCAGATGACCGGCTCCGCGCTCACCGGGTTCTGGGGCGAACGCGTGCGCCGCGCCGCTCACTGGCTGCTCGGACACGATGCCGTCCACGTGCTCGCAACCGATGCCCACGACACCGAGAAGCGCATCCCCGTGCTCTCCACGGCTCGCGATGCCGCCGCTGAAATCTGCGGCGAAGAAGTCGCCGACGCGCTGGTGGAGGCCAATCCAGCCGCCATCGTCAACTCGCAACCTCTGCCTTATTTCCCTCGGCCAGTGACGGGCAGCTATCGAAGAACGTCCGGAGCGTAGCGGGCACTCGGCAATTAGCAGTCAGCAATTAGCAATTGGCAATTAGCCGAACCAAACGCTAATTGCTAACTGCCAACTGCTAACTTACTGCGGGCTCGTCGCGTCGTGATCCGATGCGGCAGCGTGCGCTGGATCGGCTGCGGGGGTTGGATTCGTACCCATGCCCGCTCCCGGTTCGGCACTGTGAGAGAGCGGGCTCTGCGATGAGGAACTTACCGGCGCCGCATGAGAAATATTCGGTCCGGTAGTCATCGCGCTTTCTGGATTTAGCAGATGATCGTGGCTGGGTCCCAGTCCTAAACTGATCAGCGCTCGTGAATCCGGTACGGTTTTCGATTGCCAGCCATGATCGGCCTGATAGCGCCGCATCGCGTCTTCGCTCGACTGATTCCATGTTCCCGTCGGCTCGCCGCTCATGTAGTGTTCGCGGATCAGCGCTTCCTGAATCGCCTGCGCGCGCTCGGGTTCTATTTTCTGTTGGCCGCGCGGCTTTTTCTTGCCGTTCTTCCGCGCACTCACATATTTCGCTTTACTGTTATGCGCGCTAACGGCCGTGCTCGATTTCGCATGCTGACTGGCGGCGGGATGCGATTCCGAATGTGCTTTCGTCGATGAAGAACTGGCCTTCGACCCGGACGCACCCTTCGCGTGCGCCTTCGGGCTCGCAGCCTTTGTGCCGCCCGTTTTCTTGGCTGGAACAGTATTGCCGGCGGCGCTCGAAGAGTCCTGCGCAAGCCCGGCGACAGGTAGAAAGTAGAGGCATGCGACCGCCAGAACGCAGGTTGCGCCCAACCATCCTCTCACGGTTTTCGCGCCATGCATTTGCTCCAACGGTAGACCCTCAAGTTTCCGCCATATTACCCCGGCGCAAAAATAAAGGCCAAGGGCAGGCTGGCATTGCAATCATCCTCTATCGGATGACGCAATGCCAGTTCCCGTTGGCTCATTTCAGGTTACGGAAGTGTCCCAGGTACGAAGATGGTTCCATCCTGCCGCGTTGAACCCCGCGGCCGCACCAGGAATACCACGTCCTGACCGCTCTTCAGGCTGGACTCAACCCTGGCGAAATCGTCTTCGCTATTAACCGCCTGTTTATTGACTTCCAGAATCACATCGCCACGCCCCAGATTGATGTCATCGGCGAACGATCCCGGCTTCACGTCCTGCACGATCACGCCTTTGCCGGCGGACATGTCAAGCTTCTCGGCCATCTCCGGCGTGAGTTTGCGTACCGTGATGCCGAATTTATCCTGCTTGGGCGTGCTCTCGTCATTACCGCCCTCTTCGTCGTTCAGCCGCGCCGCAAACAGCTTGGCGCGATCCGCGATGGTCACGCTCGTGTCCTGTTGTTTGCCGTTGCGCACGAACCCGAGCGCCACTTTCGATCCCGGCTTGCGCGACGCGATGTCAGCTACCAGTTCCGAGCCCTTGGTTACCTTCTTGCCGTCCACCGTCGTGATGGTGTCGCCCACCTTCAAACCAGCCTCATCGGCCGGACTGCCGGGCACCACGCTCGATATGGTTACGCCCGATCCATTGCCATAAACCCGCGTAATTGCCGGATTTTCGACCGCGTCAAACATAATGCCGATCGATCCGCGAGCCACCCGGTGCTCGGGTCCGATAAGCTGGTTATAAACCTGCACCACGGTGTTGGAAGGAAGCGAGAATCCCACGCCCGCGTAGGCGTTGGTTTCGCTCAAAATGGCGGTATTGATGCCGATGACTTCGCCTTCCAGATTAACCAGCGGCCCTCCGGAATTTCCCGGATTGATCGCCGCGTCGGTTTGAATGAAGGTCTGGAACTGGCGGCCGGGCACGATATCGCGGCCCTTGGCCGACACAATGCCGGCCGTCACCGTGCCCACCTGGCCGAACGGGCTGCCAATGGCCAACACCCAATCGCCCACTTCCATGCTGTCGGAGTTCCCCATCTTCGCGACGGGCACCGGGCGCGACATCTCAATCTTAATTACGGCCAGATCGGTCTCCTGATCTTCCCCGATCACTTTGGCATCGTGCTGCACGCCCGGCGGATCGTCCTGCAAACGCACCCGGATGCGGTCCGCCTTTTCCACCACGTGGCGATTGGTCACGATGTAACCTTTCGAATCCACAATCACACCGGAACCCAGCGAACGCTCGCGAATCGCCGCATCGCCATTGGGACCGCCTTGACCGCCGAAAAAGCGGTTGAAGAAGTCATCCATGCCGCCCTGGCCGCCACCGTTCTCATCGTCATCCGGAGCTTGACCCGGCACGCCACGACGGCGATGCGGATTCTTTATCGTCGACTCGGTGTTGATGTTGACCACCGTCGGTCCCAACTGCTTGGCGATCTGGGAGAACTCACCCGAAAGCTGCTTGGGAGACGGAACCGTCAAGGGAGTCGCGTCGGACGACGAAGATTTCTGCCCTTCCTTGCCCTTCACTCCGTAAGAGACCACTGAACCAATCAAAATACCCAGCGCCAGCGTAGCCACAATGCTGAACGAATAGACCCAGCGATGAGTTTTCATGCGCAGCCAAAATGCCCGCGAATCCATATACCACTTTCCTCCGAGGACGTTAAACTGCTCAATTATACCCGTTTGCAAACTTGCAGATTCAAAAATGGAGCCTAGCCCCGGCGTGAATCGCAGGAGTGCAATCACGCGTGAGAGCTCACTACAGGTTAGACGCGCAAATGCGGACTTCCGTTCGAAAGATTTACTTCCCCTCGTAAACCGTCTTGCCGCCGACCACCGTCCGCAGAACCTTGGTCGCGAGAACTTTTTCCGCCGCAGTCGCCGTCACATCGCGGTCAAGCACCACGAAGTCCGCGAGCATCCCCGGCACCAGCTTGCCTTTTTCTTTCTCTTCGAACTCGGCAAATGCCGAACCCGTGGTGTAAGCCGCAATGGCCTGCTCCATGGTCAGCCTTTGCGCCGGAAAGAACTCCTGCTTCCCGTTCTCGCTCTGGCGCGTGACCGCCGCATACAACCCGCGGAAGGGCGTTACCGGCTCGACTGGATAATCCGTCCCAAAAGCCAGCGTCACACCCTTATTCAGAAATGCCAACCACGCATAGGCTGTCGCCGCTCGCTTCGGCCCCAACCGGTCCTGCGCCCAACGCATATCAGTAAGCACATGGCTGGGCTGCATCGAGGCAATCACTTTCAATTCCTTGAAGCGCGCGACCTGCGCGGGCGTAGTGACCTGAGCATGCTCGATGCGCAGCCGGAAATCGTCGCCGCCATTCGCCGCCTTCACTTTCTGCTCGTGCGCCGCCTTTTCGGCTTCTGCAAAGGCATCGAGCGCCATCTGGACACCCTTGTCGCCGATGGCGTGAAATCCCAGCTGGAAGCCCGCCAACACTCGCTCTTTCGCCATGTCGTTCAGCTTCGCCGCCTCATAGCGCGGCAAGCCCGAATTCTTCGGATCGTCTGCATACGGCTCCAAGAGCGCCGCCGTATGCCCGCCTAGCGATCCATCCATAAAGCCCTTCAGCATCCCGGTATGCAACATCAGATCCGCCTGCGGATGCGAGTCGCGTTTCTTCAGCAATTCCTCGACGGAATCGTCGAAAGGCAGCCATTCAGAAATTCGCGCCGTCAGCTTGCCTTCCTTTTCCAGGTCTTCGTAGATCTCAAAATTCTGCCACTCTGGCGAATAATCCTGCGCCGAAGTCACGCCATGCTCGGCCAAATCGGCCAGCGCCACTTCAATTCCCTGCCTTCGCTTTTCGCGCGTCGGCTGCGGCAACACCACTTCCACCGCATGTTGCGCCGTGTCCCGCAGAATCCCCGTCGGCTGACCGTTGGCATCGCGATCGATCTGCCCGCCTTCCGGATCGCGGCTAGCAATCGTAACGTTCGCCAACTGCAGCGCCCGCGTATTGGCCACGGCCAGGTGACCGTCCACGCGATCCAGAAACACCGGATGCCCGCCCGATACCTCATCCAAATCCCAACGGCTGGGCAGCGTCTTCACCGGCCACAACGTCTCGTCCCATCCTCCACCCAAAATCCAGTCGCCCGGCTTAGCCGTCTCCACCTTCGTCAACACGCGGTTGCGGAACTCATCCAGCGTCTTCACTCCCGTCAAATCCACATTCAACTTCTGCAGCCCCGCATCCGCCAGGTGCAGGTGCGCGTCGTTAAACCCCGGCATCACGAAGTGTCCACCCAAATCAATGACCTGCGTCTGCGGCCCCTTCAGCTTTTGGATATCCACATTCTTGCCCACCGCCTGAATGCGATCCCCGCGCACAGCAATGGCCTCTTCGCGCAGGATGGAACTGAATTGCGTGTTCGAGGGCACCCCCGTATATACATTCGCGTGGACAAAAATAACATCCGCCTTCGGCCCCGGAGCGACAGCCGTCTGACCCGGCACCGCATTCTGCGCCCGCAAGAACAAAACCGTGAAACAACAGAAGGCCACCACGAAAGCCGGGTGCCCCACGTCTCGCATCTTTTGCGAGACAGCCTGCCCTGAGCCTGTCGAAGGGTGGGATTCCACTACTGCATCAGGACTTGTGATGGCAAAGTTCAGTCTTTGGGTAGCGCAGCGCTTCAGCGCTGCGAAAAGATTCCTTGGACGATGGGCTTCCGCCCCTGAGAGTCCGACCATCATTCCCCCGCTCCCGCCAGCGCCAGCAGCGTCAACAAAATCCTCTTCAAACCCAACTCCCGACCGTTGGAATCGAACCACTCCTGCAGAGTATGCGCCCCGCCACCCGATCCGCCGCCGCCAATCGCAATCGCCTCCAGACCCAGCGACAGCGGAATATTCGCGTCCGTCGATGCCCGCTGCACCTGCGCCGCATTATTCAGCTGCGCATCCACGGCGCGTATTACATGTAAAATCCGCGAACCCACAGCGAGTTCCCCCGCCGGACGATTCCCGATTGCCACCACTTCGCAATTCACTCCCGAAGGCCGCTTCTGCGCCGACGACCGCATCTCCGCCGCCAGCGTCTCATCTTCCACTGCCCGATTCAGCGCCAGCCGCAGCGTCTGCTCCAACCGCTCCATCTCCGCCATCGAGGTCGACCGTATATCCACTTTCATGCTGGCCGATTCCGGAATCGAATTCACTGACGTGCCCCCGCGAATCACTCCGATGTTGAAAGTAGTCTTCGGCGTCGCCGGCACCGGCGTCGCAGTAAATGTATCGATCGCCCGCGCCAGAATCACAATCGGATTCGGCGCCCCAAAGTCGCTCCACGAATGCCCGCCCGGACCGCGCACGATCACTTCAAACCGCCGGCTGCCCAGAGCCTCCGCCACAATCGTGTCCGCCCCCGCGCCGTCGAGCACCACGCTATAAGCAATCGAATCCTTCCAGCGCGGCGTGGAAAAAATATGCCGCATGCCACGCAGATCACCTTCTCCCTCTTCGCCCACATTGCCGATAAACACAAACGGCAGCGAATGCCGCACCCTCACCGCCCGCAGCAGCGAGGCAATCGCCAGCATCGCCGTCACGCCCGCGCCGTTGTCGGAAACCCCCGGCCCATACAACCGGCTTCCCTGCTGCCGGATATTCAACGGCGTATTCGCCGGAAATACCGTGTCGATGTGCGCGCTCAGAGCCACGTGCCGCTGCCCAAATCCAGGATGGATCCCAAACACGTTACCCACATCGTCAATGCGAACATCATCCAGCCCGACTTCGCGAAAGCGCTCCGCCAGCCACGCCCCGCGTGCCGTCTCGCCAAACGGAGGCGCCGCAATCCGCGCCATCTCCATCTGCCATTGCGCCAGTTGCGGCTCCTGCGTGCGCAGCCAGTTGAACGCCGACCGCACCTCCGGCGACGCCGCCAGCCGCGCCACCTCCTGCTGCACCGCAGGCGCAACGTCCGGCA
>PKVZ01000018.1 GCA_003131635.1 Acidobacteriaceae bacterium | reverse complement strand
ACCGAAGCCGAGATCGGGGAAGCCGTCGATTTTGTCGTTCATGTTGAGCGGCAGCCAGGGCGCCGCATCGTCCGCGAAGTGCTGGCACTTCGTGGATACGACCGGGACGCCAAGCGTTTCCTAATCGAGCCAGTCTTCGAGGTGAAACATGCCACAGCCTAATACTCAGAATGTCACCGCCGCAGCTGCTAACTTCCTGACCCGTTGCTTTTCTTCTGCGGAGACCATTGCTCTCCTCCTACGGCATGAAGTCCCCAGCGTGACAACTCAGAGAATCGTCCAATTGGAGACCGCGCTCGCCCCTCGTTACCTCGCCTGGCTCGCCCATGAGAACGCTGCTGGCGCGAATGTCTACGTAGCTGCCAATCCGCTTCGCTCGGACAGCCGCAAACGTACCAAAGAATGCATCGTTGCTGAGTTGCAGGCGCAACCGTGCGAGATTCCTTTCCGTAATTAGAGACTCGGACGAAGTTTTGTCGCCAGACATCAGAAGGTCGGTCATCACTCTTCCGCGAGCCTGCTCGACAACAGAGAAAGCTTTTGTCGGGTCACCACCGTGTTCAGCAATCAAGCCGAAGTGCTTTTCATACAAGTCGCCCACACCTTTGATGAGAGCCGTTTTCCCAAGCGCACTGTCGGCGTTGCCGATCATCACATCTTGAATTGTCGCGGCGCGGTCGTAGGTCCGATCGGCTTCGCCGTATTCCTCCCGGCTGACTTGAATCTGGGCCAAGATATTCAGCAACTTGGGGATCTGGGGAATGTAGCCGCCCGCTTGCGCGGACTCAGTCGAGCGCCGGGCAAGCGCTTCGGCTTGCGACAGATTTCCGGTCAGTCGATACAGATCCGATAGTTCGCTTTGGAAGTCAGGAATTGCATGCAGGTCGCCGACGATCTCTGAGTGCCGGAGCGCCTCGCTGAGATACGCAATGGCAGCCGGTATGTCCCCCTGGGACCGGGCTATTTGCGCGGCTGTTGAGTTCAGTTCTGATAGTTGGTCGTCACTAGCTTGAGCTTCAGGGCGGTCCAGTAGCTTTTTCAACTCCTCTTTTGCTGCCTCCACTTGACCAAGTTGAACCATAGCCGACAGCTTGGCCTGGGCCGCGATTATCGGATATCCTGCGTCGGGATTCGCATTCGCAATTGCTATGGCTCGATTCGAGTATTGAAGGGCCTCATCGTTCATGTCTTGCAGTACTAGGCCAGTTGCCGTACTAGATAAATAGAATATCTCGCCGCCGATATCGCCGGTTTTTGTCGCAGCGATCAACGCTTGGGCTACGTTGCGCTGGGCTCCAGGAAGTCCCCATCATAAAAATCTGCAAAGCCAAGTTGCCCCTGCGCGCGGTATTGCCACTTTGCATTGCCGAGGACTTGTGCCAGGGACGCTACCTCCGTCCAAGCGCGGCGCATGGAAGACGTATTGCTTTCCCCGTCGAAATCGCCTTTAACGATGAGACAAAACATTCTGAGTTCTTTGTCAGATTGCAAGAGTGGATTTTCTTCAAGTTCCTGGCCTAGCATGTAAGAGAGCTTTGGGAGCGGGGCAGGTTCCGCACCTGCTCGAATCGCTCCCAACCGCGCGTATAGCGCGTTTCTTTTGTCACCCGCCGCCTCAAACATTTGCTGAGATTTTGTAAAGTACGGACGCGCCGCACGCCACTTGTACAGATCAGAGAAATAGAGGGCCCGTTGCAGCAGAGTCTCCGCAGTGTCATCTGCCAGGATGCCGGAACTTGATGCCGCGACAAGCAAACCAACGAACAGCAGAAGAGCGCGACGGATGCGGCGCCATCCCAAATAGCTCTGGTCCTCTGCTAGTCTGATGAATCGTTGCACGACTGCCTTCTTTCAGCACCGACCTTGATAGAAATCGCGGTAGCTTCCCGAGCACGTATGTCCCTAGTGTAGTGCGTCAAACAGATTGACGTTTATAAGTCGACGGTTGCTGAGCCGGAACTGCATCGCCATCAACAAACCGAGAGCCCCAATCGTCATTTGATAACCTACGTTGTTTGTGACGCACTACACTAGGTGCAGATCGGCGACCGGGCCGTCTTTAATCAGTTTTGCCTTCACTAACTAAGGAACACTTTGGGGGCCAAAAGCATCGGACAATCTGAGAACCTTGTAATTTTATTTCCGGTGCCCATCTGAACACCTTTCTTACTGCTTTCTCTGCCGAGGAAGTTCCTAAGTAGACATAGAATCTCTGCCTTTGGCCAAAAGGAGGCTTCAAGCTGTGTTCGCTAGACTCGAAGTACGTCACCTACGGGCAGTCATTTTCTTGGCAGAGGAGATGAATTTCACTAGGGCCGCCGATAGGTTGCACATCACCCANNCTCGTTTCTCCGCAGACATCAGCCCCAAATCCTGCGGTCAAAGCAAATGGAGTTATCGCTTTCCGCCTGAACGGCATTTTGAAACAGCCCTCCCAGTCTGCACCGTTGAAGTGGCGCGCCCCCCCCGTGTCCAATTCCGAACGATTTCATGCATCTGGAGAATCCCGAAGATCGCCGCGAGAATCGCCCGAGTCCACGAGCGGAGTCGTTTGTCTCAGGCGCTGTCGGCGTGGGCGGAGCGGATTACGAGGCAAATGGAATTGTGGCTACCCGCCTGAGATGTCAGCTTTAGCCGCGCCAGGGCGAGAGTCAAAAACCCCACTTCACTGCTCCCCTCATAAAGTCTAAAGACGGTCAAATCGCCATGTTGCGCACCCACTGCGAGTAGCAATTCGTCCAAATCTTGGCTGGAGGCAAAGGATGAAACGATTTCGGAATGCGATCAAACTTGCACAACCAGCAATCTCGAACGGGACCAGCCCAATCACCTGCCCTGGCTACGTCCACGTTTTCTGATGGCCGTGACAGGCGTTATTTCTGTCGGGGATAGTTGGGTTATGGCGATTCCGCGCTGGCAAACCACCAAGCTTGCCGATCTGAAATCGCTGGTCATTCTGCTGTACAAGTACTGTACAAACGGTCGCCAGAGTGCTCAAGAATACCCAAAACGCTCCGCTGCAATCCTTATCGCACAACAACATACGCAAAACTGGGTCGATTAGTAATCGGCAGGTCCGCTGTTCGAGTCCGAAGGCGGCCGCATCGTTTCAGAAGCTCACGGATCAGCTCAACTCCGCATACTACATGATAAGAATTATTCCTCTGCGGCATTGCCGCAGCGTCTCCTGAGAATCAAACCTCCCCGTCCGTAATCAGCATCAAGGTCCGTCTAAAGTTCTTCATTCTCACCGACACTGAGTGAGCGCAAGGCACGGGTTCATCCTCCCGACAAAAAGATTTCCAAAACGATCGTTGCGAAGATGGGGAGGCACCAGCAGTGATCGGGACTCCGTTTCGTCGGCTTGGGTGATGCGTGATTCCGCTGAATGTGGACCGAGGATTGGCTTGGAAGGCGAAGTGATTAAGTCGGCATTGATGAATCTGGCGCTGCCTTTGATACCCTCTTTCAAGCGGCGGACGAATGCCTCCTGCATCCGGTGTTTTTTTCGTCTGTATTCCCCACAAACACAAAGGTGACATTGGCACAGGAAGAGTAATAGCCCCTTAACAGTGGGTCACCCGCGATTAGCCGTTCCGGCGTCTTGCTTGGCGACTCCTGCAGACTCCTGAAACCAATCTTCTGGCGGCATCGGAATGCCCCATACATTTCCTGGTTCATCTAACGCTAAACCCAGCAGCCAAAGTCTCTCGTGCTCTCCTAGAGAGATACAGTTGACTACACGTCCTGTTACGTTCGGCGTGGCAGGAAGACCTTGCAAGCCGACGGCGATACCAACCTTCACCGAACGACGGAAGCGGGCTGCGCACCCCCGCAGGTTGACGAGGACAATCTGACACGGCTCGGAAAACGGTTGAACAGGGTTCAAACTGGTGAGCGTGATGGGAATCTCGCAAGGGACTCGGGTGCCACCCCTCGCCTTCGCCTCATGAAGAGTAGAACTCATTTTCATGGCTTTTCAGAATAGGAAAACATAATCTGAAAGAACTGCGCGAAGGAGTCCGTTCTTGTTCGGGATTCGTAACAGCGCGAAGCGGGAGCAACTATGCAAGAAAATTCGCTGGAATCCTTGCTCCGCCATGCCTTGGAGTGAGAGATTTGTTTAGCTTGGACTGTCCGGTTAGCAGGTAGTCAGACTGCTAACCGTTCTGAGCGTCGGGTAGTGTCTTATGTCTTAACAAGACACTACCGAGCGTCGGTGATGTCAAGCTGCTTGTGTAAATACGGAGAGGGTGCGGGTTTTCCATTCCAGGTTGAATCTCTGGAAGATGGAGTAGAGGATGCGGTCCACGCTTTTCACATTGACAAAGCAGACCATGGGCCGGGTGCGGCGGCGCACTTCCACGAAGCAGCGTTCGATCACGTTGGTGGTGCGCAGCTTTTTTCGCAAGTGCGCGGGCAAGGCGAAGACCGAAAGCAGTTCCGGCAGGTCGCGCTCCAGTTGGCGCACCATGGGACCGTACTTCCCGCGCCAACGGGCGCGGAAGGCGCGAAACGCGGCGGCGGCGTGGGCCTGGCTTTCGGCCGTATAGATGGCCTGGGCATCCCGTTTCACTTCGTCGTAGTCCGCCTTCTTCACCTTCTCTAAAATGTTTCGCATCTTGTGGGCCCAGCAGCGCTGATGCCGCACCCGCGGATAAACCGTGCGCAGGGCGGCCGCCAGACCGGGGCAGCCGTCGGTGACGATCAGACTCAGGTGCTCACCCTCCAGCCCGCGCCGATACATATCCTGGAGCAGAGCTTCCCAGTCGGCCTGGCTCTCGCCCTGGCTGCGCAGAAACGCCAGCAGATGGCGCGTGCCATCGCGCCGCACTCCATAAGCCACCAGCATCTGTACCCGCTTGCGCCCCGCCGGACGCCGCACCCGCAGGCTCACCCCGTCCAGAAACAAATACGCGTAATCGTCGCTCAGCCGCGCCTGATGAAACTGTTTCACCGCCTCATCGAGATCGCGCGTCAGCTTCGATACCGTTTGCGGACTCACCACTTCGCCGGTCAGGGTGGCCACCACCCGTCCCACCTGCCGCGTGCTGATGCCGCGCAAAAACGCCTCCCGGATCAGCATCGACACATCTTCGGCTCGCCGCTGAAAACGCTGCAGCCCGCCATTGCGATAGGGCTGCCGCCGGTTCGACCGCCGCTGATAGACCTCCCGCACCGCATACCGGTCCCCCTGTCGCTGCGAATCCGCCTCCAACCGCTCTTTCCACAGCCGTTTCGTCTCGCCGTACACATCGCCCCAGAAACTCTCTTTCATCTCCGCCAGAAAATGTTGGTAATGCTCGGTGATCGGGATTATCTTCGCCCTGGGTGTAAGTCTCCTTTTCGGAATGGCTTTAGCTTGTGAGGCCAAAGCCAACTTACACCCTCTCCCTTTTACACAATCAAATTTACGTCACCAGCGTCGAGCCCTCTCGACCGCAGCGCCGTCAATGCCCTATAATCGCCAGGCATTCGCCCTTCGACGACTCTCAGAAACCGGACTGCTGCATTCGATCGCTGGACATCCTCTGTTTCTCCGACTCGGTCGTTTCTTGGGTTAGTTCCGCGTAAGTCAATGACACTAGGGTGTCTTAGGGGCTTGCCAGGAACCTGTACACGAAGTTCGAATTCCTTTCCCTTCGCCACGCAATCTGAACTGCAGAGAAAACCCCTGCATTCCTCGGAGAATAGCGCTAAATGGCCGCAATTCGGCACATTTTGCTGAAGAACGGGACTGGAGAAAGTGTCCCGCCGAACTCCCGAGGCAATGTTGTGGGCCTTTTTCTCTGAAGGGCACATCAGCAGTCCGGTTTCAAGGACTCCGCAGGGCGAATACAAGGCGATCACAAACCGATGATGCGGCGAAGTCCGGGCGTTACTTTTTTTTCACGCTTTTGATTTTTATCTCAGGCCGTATTCCCCGCGCACACGTCAGGGGACGATCGGGAATGCTACGATGGAATAACGAGGTAATACCTCTGGCTGGCTGTTAGCCGCAAAGGCGCTCTGAGCCTACCCACAGTTGAGCCAGATCTCTTAGGTTGTGTTTGTATGTACGCGTTACCAAGTATTCCTTCCCACCTTTTACACGGAGCCTGTACTCCCCGGTCGGTAAAGGTTGGATCTCCTCCACGGCCGAAATATTCATGACGACCGAGCGGTGGATGCGAATAAAACCGTAGGGTTTGAGCTTCTCCGCCATGGACGACAGGGACTCGTGCACCAAATAGGAATTAGTTCGGGGTCGCAACGAAACGTAATTACCTTCGGCTTGCACTGCCAATATGTCGGCCAAATCCAAGAGTAGGATGCTACCCTTTGCCTTGAACGCGATTCGTGGCGTCTGTCGTTTTGCTATAACCTCCAACTGCTGCAAGACTCGCATGAGGTTTCCAGCATCAACTCGGATTACCGGAAGCAATGATGTATCTGCAGCTTCGCAGAACTCGTCCGCTGTCGATTCAAGAGTGTAATCCCCTCTACTCTTGGTGGAACAAATCGTAGCTCCCCGCAGTGGGCTAGCCGAAACGTCCGCATTAGCGTGAGCAACTTGTTGAACAAACATCTCACGTGCGGTCTGCTGATCCTGAATTTCGCGGGCGCTCATGATGTAACCCCTTGCTCTCTCGTTTCGACTTCCTGGTACCCGACGTGAGATTGACGAGTGCACTGCTTCTAGATGTAATGGTCCTACATAACCGGAGCAGCGGATCCGTCTGACCACCTGCCCACGGGAACGACAAACACGTCGATTGGTTGAGCGCCTTTGAATTGTGGATTCAGCATCACCGGTGACACGCCTTACCTTCCAGGCTCGTAGGTTACTTCTGCCCAGTGCTCACTGCTGACGGAAAGCTGGATAGCGCGCCGAAATAACACTCAATGGATTGCAACTTTCCGTTCTTGATCCGGAGATACTCCACGTTCCGGAACGATTTATCGTCCTTGGTGTGGCAAAGATACTTCACAAAAGCATCCTCCGCGCCAGTGGTGATTCGCTCTAGGTCAAAATGTCCAATGAAATCGATCTGTGTTTCCCAGCATCGCGCTTTGAAAGTGCTCTTGCTGATGTGGTCGTCGCCGGCCGCGCTTGTAAAGGTAAAGTTATCGGCGAGCAGGCTATCTACTGGGCCCCAGTCTTTCTTCTCCCAGGCTGCGTACCACTTCCGGGCTACCTCCTCGTTCGTTAAGTTCTGCCCTCCCAATGCGCTGGAGCTTGCCGGTCCCGGCAGGCTCACGGCACCAACCAGCGCGCAGGCTCCCGTTGCGAGCAGATTCCTGCGCGACACTGCGATCCTTGTCATTGTTCGTTCTCCTTATCATATAGTTTTAAGCACTTCGCCCGATTCGCGATGCTGACCGAGCATACGAACCGGTTGGTATGTAACAGTGCCAAACTGGCTCCTGCAGACACCGATGCGATCAACCTCGCTTGCGGTTGCCCGGAGGGCGCAGGGACCGCAGCCAGCCCACGATGTTTCTGATCCCCGCTTTCATCACTTTCGGATCCTGAGCATTTTTTGCCAGCGACGCATAGCCTTCGATTATCGCAATCAGTAAGCCGGCGGCGTCAGCGGGTTCCACGTCGCGGCGAACGCTTCCGTGGGTCTGGCCCTCTCGCAAAACGGAGGCAACGGCCTCCCGCCAGGCATCGAAGATTATAGCCAGCCGCTTCCGGAATCCCGCGTCAAGAGGAGACATTTCCTGCGCCAGATTGTTCAACTGGCAACCGCCCCGTACATCCGCGGGCCGAACGGGTATACGTTGAACAGCGCCGATCAAAGCGTCGATAGGGTCCTTGCCGCTCTGTAGAGGGCGCACCCACTTGCCGCGGACGTCGGGGGCGATGACCTCATCGACGACGGCGTGTCCCAAGGCTTCCTTGCTGTCGAAGTGGTAGTACAGTGCGCCCTTGGTGACCCCAGCTACGGTCAGAATGGTGTCCAGGCTGGCACTCTGGAAACCCGATCTGTAGATCTCGCGGGATGCCGCCTGCAGCAAGCGCTCCCGCGTGCGCTCAGAATCGCGTCGCCTAGTCGCTCTACGTTTCGGACTCTTGCGTGCTGACAACATACCAACCAGTATGTATGTTAAATCATCTGAAAGTCAATCACACTTGAGCGGACTCGTGGCGGCTGACGTTCTCTAATTTCGTAACCTCTCTTCAGTGTGTGTATGAAAAGTTGGAGAAACAATCGCTCTAGCCGTTTTTGGGTCGCCCAAGGAGGTTGTTAGTCCGCCATTCGTTTTTGAGTTCTGAAGCTTTGGGCCTGTTGTCTCGCGTAATGGTTGTGAACGTGGAACACCACATGCTCCCTCAGTTCTGACTCAGCAGGAATTTGTGAAGATGCGAGCCAATTCTGCTCTCAATTGCACACTAACTGTCCGAGCGCCGAGTGGTATCTGACGTAAAACGCCAGTCATCCCGGCACCACGACTTTACCGGAGGAAAAGAGGACATATGAGTACGCTTAGACAATTGCGGAATTTCTGGATACTGTGGGTTACGACGATTGTTCTGGCTTGCTGCAGCGATGCGGTCGCTCAAGTGAGCTACACAGTTACCGATTTGGGCGATCTGAACGGCGGGAATTTAGGTTGTGCCATGGGCGTCAATAATCACGGGTGGACGGAGGTCATGTATGGGACGCAGGACCCAGAACAAACCGGGCCCCTTGTACAAGGGCGGGCGGGGGTAAACATCGAAGGACTCAAGATCGACCTGGGCACGCTTGGAGGAAAGAACAGTTGGACCAACTATAACGGGATCAACGAGCGCGGCGAAGCGGTCGGTTTGGCCGAAACGGCCGTTCCAGATCCGGACGGCGAGGACGTTTGCGCCTTCGGCACACACCTTACGTGTCGTCCGTTTCTTTGGCGAAACGGCCACATGAGCGCTCTCCCGACACTGGGCGGAAATAACGGGCAGGCCAGCGGTATCAATAAGCACGGACAAATCGCAGGATTTGCGCAAACGACTGTCACTGACTCCGGATGCCCACCTTACCAGATTACATATGGGGTAATATGGGACAAAGGCAGAGCCCAACCTCTTCCTCCGGTGGGTAGCGATCCAGACGCAGTCGCGTTCGGCATCAACAATCAAGGCCAAGCCGTAGGCTACTCGGGAACCTGCATCGCAGCGAATAACGCCGTATTGTGGGAAAATGGCACTGCCACCGCGCTTCCTACCCTCGAAGTTCCGGGCGCCTTGGGCGTCGCAATTAACGACCTGAGCCAAATTGTTGGGCAAGTCGCTAGCGCTGACGGCACAACCGCCTATGGCGCTCTTTGGCAGAACCCGCAGAACTACACAATCACAAGCCTCAACACTCTGCCGGGAGATTTTTACTCCTTCGCCGAAGGCATTAACAACCAGGGCCAGGTGGTGGGAAGCACTCAGCTTGAGAATGGCGACTGGTCCCATGCCTTCATCTGGCAGGACGGCGTGATGACCGACCTTAACACGCTGTTTCCCGCAAGTTCGAACCTCTACGCAACCATGGCGAACTCGATCAACGAGCGCGGACAAATCTCGGGCATGGCAACGGTACTCAGCGGGCCGAATGCGGGCAAGATCCACGCCTTTCTGGCAACCCCGGTAAACGCGAGCGTAGGCAAGTCGATTGCAGACGTCGCACGTACGCATCCGAAAATCACTTTGCCCGCGAATGTTGGCAAACAGCTTTTGCATAGATTGGGACTCGGCCCATTCGAGCAATAAAGCGTATTTTCGAAGCTTCCGCGCCCTGCTTCCAGCCATAAGCTGCGCGAAGGCGCAAGGCCGGAGATTGTGCGGGACAACATGGGTCACGCGAATATCGACGTGACCCAGAATGTCTACGGCAAGAGCGCTGGACGTCTTGCGAAGATTAGGTGCGAGGAAAGGGATGAGGATGCCCGATGGATTATGAGCGCCTGGCGCAGCCAGTATCCCACCTGATGATGCGGCGGGGACGGAAGATTGCCAAGGTCGCAATGGCCCGCAAACTGGGTCCGTTTGTACTGGATGATGCGCCAGGGATGGAACTATCAGCAGTGGAGCAAGTTCGGTTCGCACGCGGGACAGCCCGGAAATCGCCATGGTGTGCGTAGAACACCGAGTTATTGATTGGGCGTCCCGCTTCTCTTCACGGAGGAGTTCGAAGTAGTAATCATGATCGCAGTTCGAGACCGAAGAGATGCATGGGTCGGACCGGACCTGAATATTGATTACGAGCGAGCCTGGGTTGGCAGAGCAAAAGCAACGGCTTCAACGAGAGCGAAATGGCGCTCTTCTACGAGCGCATGCTGAACTGGCTCGAAAACTGCTTGACACCGCCGACATTGTCAAAGAGGCGATTTTTCGCCAAATAATCGAGCTTGGCTCTCGAAGCGACTGCTCATTGTGTTGGGACGTTAAGCAGTTGGTGCCGCTTTACCGCTAGCTTGACCTTGATCACGGGTGGATTGTTCAGCCTTCGACAATGGCAGGGTAGCAGTCACACAAGTACCTACGCCGTTGCTGACGATCCTTAGGTGACCGCCCAACTCCCTCACGCGCTGCTTCATGCCACCCAAACCAACCCCGACCCCTGCCCCGGTTTCGTGAAAATTGTTGAGCTTCTCTGAAGGAATGCCTCTCCCGTAATCTCTAACAGACAGAACGGCATTATCATCATCAGAGCACAAACCTATGTCCACGGTCGTGCTGCCCGAATGCCGGATGACATTCGTTAGGCTCTCTTGCAAAACTCGAAAAAACACCAGTTGAGCGCCTTTCGTTAACCGGGGAGTTGCAGAAAGTTCGAGACTCGTCTTGACCCCACTCCGTTTCATGAACTCGTCCACATACCACTGGGCTGCGGATGAGAACCCTACCTCGTCGAGCAGAGGCGGATAGAGCAGATGCGATGTAGTCCGAATCTCCTGCAGTGCTTGGTCGGCTAGCGCATTCAGTTCACTGAGCAGGTTCGGAGCTTTTGGAACCCCTGCGATAAGGCTTGCAAGAGAATGTAGCGTCATTTTCAGAGTGGTCAGAGTTTGCCCGGTACTGTCGTGCAAGTCGCGGGCAATATGGCGACGCTCTTCATCCTGAAGGCTAAGCAGGCGAGACGACAGCACTCGTAGCTGCTCTTCCGTTTTCCTGCTTCTACTTCCGATTCGAGAGTGGCTAGACTCGCGGTAAGCGCCTGAGTGCGCTCCTCTACTTTCTGCTCCAGTTCCTCATGCGATGTATGCAGCTCAGCTTCGACTCGCTTCAAATCGGATAAATCCAGCACGAAGGCTAGCCATTCCTGCGAAGAAGAATTCAGAGCGGTGGCTCCAACGAGGATTGGAACGCGACTCCCATCTCTCTTGATGTACTCTTTCTCGAATGGCGTGCAGAACCCCTGCGTTCCAAGTTGCTCCAAAGCGTGCGTGTCTTTCGGAAGATGCTCGGGTGGCGTCATTTTCGTCCAGTCAAGTCTGCCTGCGACCAGATCGTCTCGGCTGTAGCCGATCATGTTCAAGAAAACGTCATTGGCTTCGATAATGCGTTCCTTAGTCCCGCAGATGACTGGGATTATGTTGGACTCGATGAGTCTCCGAAACCGAAACTCGCTTCGCTCAGATCTTGCGTTTGATCGACGGGTTGCTTTCCCAAGGGCAATAATGAAACCCGAAAGCGCCAAAAACGTAACCATTCCAGAAACGTCATTTCTCCGATGTTGAAGCATGAAGGATCGAGAGGGCGGAAGGAACCAGTACCACACCCCAAGAAAACCAATCAGTGTGGTCACGACGGACGGGCCAACACCGCAATACCAGGCCGAGAAAACGACTGCCGCCCAGAGTGTGGGGTAAGGGGAATCTGTTCCAAGCCAGGGTGAAAGCATCTGCCGCAGCAGGAGAGCGACTAATGCAGCCAGTACCGCTGAAGCGTACCGCGTTGCAATTGGTTTGCTTCTGACCTGAAAAGGGAGAGGAATCGCCATTTTAACCCCGCCTGCAGACTAAATAGAGGTGGACTCTTAGGAGGTTGTCCAGGGCTGTTCAATTCAAAACTAGAATGTACTCTCAATCAGTGACGCCCGACACAGCTGATTGTGAACGAAATCACAGCCAATACAGGTGGCGTAAACGACGACAACACAATCTGACGACGGATGAGAATCTCCTGTTTTCTAGCGAAGAGGACGAAGTCGTGTCATCGAATTCCTCTTGCTCCGCCACGCAGTCTGGACTGCAGAGAAAGTCGGCTCTTCTACCTCCGAAATGCGCGAAACACGCCCGTATTTCGCGATTATTCCCAGACAAACCGGACTGTGGAGAACGGACTGCTCGGCAGTGAAGGCGGTCACGTCTCGGCTTTCCTCTGAAGGGCACATGCGCAGTCCGGTTTCAAGGACGTATCAGGCGAATGGATGCGATCACGTGCCAGGGATTCGACCCTAGCGAGTTGACTTTTGTCAGCGCCTTGTCGACGAAGTGAGATTACCTCGCAGGAGATAAGTCTCATACACGGACTTGCGTTCGATTTGCCGGGCGAAAGACAAAGAACTCCTTAATCTCAGCAAAATGGCGATTGGTTGCGGCGTTCCTGCTTGCGATCCAAGTACGGACTCCACAGGGCATCCACGATGTGCTGAACCGTGAAATCAACCGTCTCTATTGGCCGATTCTGCGACTCACGGATTGGCTGGCGATGATCCTTTTGCCGTCGGTCACGGACGGGGGCGTTGTGGGTTGCTAGCCTTCAGGTGATACTTCGATAGCATTGATGAGCGGATAGTTCTTAACCGGCGTGAAGTATAACTCCAGCATGCCATGGGCAGTGGGCTGGACGCCATGCGAGGTAATCACCACCGAACCGCCCCTTTGCTGTTTTAAGATGTCGAAATCCTTCAATAGCGTTGTACCGTTACAATAAACGTCGAACACGCGACTGCCAATGCCACCGGGACCGCCATTACCGGTACCGAACCATCCCTCAGAAAAGTACAACCGCACTCTGTATTTTCTGCCTGGGATAACCGGAAGGAAGTAGCGAAAGTGCCCGTATCGCTCGCATGCGAAAAGCCTGGAGTTCGCTTCCTTGGGCAAACTATCCAGATGAAATGTCCTTCTTCCACCCCGAAAGAAACGTTCCGGAAGCCAGCTATTTCCTTCGTTATCGAGAAGGACCGCTGGGCCGGCAAGCATTCGTATCGGTTGCCCGCCTTCTGAGTCGGACGGTGTTATCTCGATTGCATTGACGAAGGATGCATCGGAAACAAAGTCCAGATGAATGGTGCCATCGGCCATGGGACGAATTCCTGCGTACACTTTGCCGATGGCAATATCGTTGCCTCCGGCTTCATCGACAACATCGAAAGCGTCACCCGGCTGATTGTTGATGGTAAAGGCGACCTGGCGGGCAGCCTCTTTATCGCCTGCCGTATCGGCGAAAGAAGCTGGATCTGATAGATACCTGGACGAACCGGAATTCTGCATTGGAATTTACCTTCGCGACCTTCTTGAAAAATCTCCTGATCATCGGTCCCTTGTATTTCATGGCTAGCGTGAATAAAGGTCGTACCCCCTGACAATAACGTTCGGCGATCCATGCCTGTCCGGCGGCGTCCAGGTAGAGGCGCTTGCTTGCTCCAAATCGGAGGCGCAGGATCAGGTCTTGCTTAACGCCGGGTGCCGGTGCGGAGATTCCTATTTTCGCTGCCCGGGCTTGCTGCTTATACTTGGCAACGTACACTGCAAGCAGCGACAGAGTCGCTATAGTCGCGATTCCCAGACCTACCCAAAAGTGCCGCCTCGGTGATGTCGCACTAGGAATGGGGGGCAGAGAGCTTTCCAAGCCCGATGGTGGGTGTGGAACTTCCAGCGCGGCGCCTAAGTCCGGCTGCTTGCTAACGAACAGCAGCACGTATTTTCCCGCTGGCAAGTGTATGTGTACTGCGTGATTGCTCCCCTCCGTCGCGTAGTACTGTTCCAGTTTCTTCCTCAGGGCGTGAGCGGTAACCCGAACGATTGTGTCGGATTCAGGGTCGAAGGATTCCCGTCGATGCAGCGCCCGGACCGCAATGTTGTATTCCTTAACCTGATCCGCTCTTCCGGCGAAGTGCTCTTCGGCCACAAATTCCAGGAAACTTTGAAGGTTCGGAGCCTTTTTCAGAATCCCTGACTGCAAAATCGTCTGAAGTTCCTGTCTTTCCTCGGCCTCACCTACCCGAGTTTCCGGATACGTCAGAGACATATACCCTGCCCTTTAAAAGCCTAAGCCGAAAACATTATATTCGAATCGGCCGCATCACAATAACCGATTGTTCCAAATCGGGAAGCAATAACTCCGTTAACATCCAACTTATCCGTTAATGCACCCATAAAAGCATGGGAAGTGGTTAAGGTACTAACTTCTCGGCGGTAGCTGCGCTTAACTATGGCAGGTGCTCTAATGGCTGGGGATAAGTCGATTCAGATAACTTGACAGGTTGCTGCCGACATTCGCTTGCAGTCATGTTATCCGTTCCATCTCAATCTATGTTATCCGTGAATGAACTCCTATTAACTTGGCGACGGCAGTGTGTTTCTGTAAGAGTGCCGCAAAGGATTTCGCCAGTCTCAGCGAACACCCCGAATTCTTAATCTGACACAGGAGCGCCGTATGGATCTCCGCAATATCACCACCCTCAGCACTCGACTCCTCAAGCGGGAACGTAACGGCCTAAGACTCGAGCAGACATCGATGCAAGACAACTTCCTCCAAGGCCGCGAGCAAAACCGCGGCAAGCTTCGAACTGCCATAGCGGGGCTATGGTTCATCGGGCTGACTTTATGGGCTCTGCTCTTAAGCGTCTCTACGGCGTTTGCGCAGAACACCACGATTTTCGGTCCCAACGTCTATGTTTTCACTACGGGCGATTCCGTGTCATCAATTAATACGACCCTCAACACGCTTAATGCAAACACCCAGGTCCTGTTGTGGTAACGGTAAACGGCGCGGCCAGCAACGGGTTTGTGTTTACGGTCGGCGTGACACCGGCGATCACGGCTATTTCGCCCACCTCGGGCGCGGCCGGCACGGTCGTAACGATTACGGGAACGAATCTTGGTGACAGTTCGGACAACGTACAAGTAGCCTTCAGCAGTTCCTACGTCACCGCCACGGGACAGAACGAAACTTCCCTGACCGCGGTGGTGCCGACAAACGTGTCAGGAAACATAAGCGTGACCGTGTCCTCCGACGGATACGCGAGTAATGGATTGAATTTCACCGTAATCCCCACGCCGATCATTTCGCAGCTGTCTCCGAACTCGGGAGTGGCGGGCACGCCGGTTTACATTGGAGGAAATAACTTCGGCAATAGCCAGGGGAATAGCACTGTCACTTTCAACGGACTTCCGGCGGCCTCGATCACGTCCTGGAGCAACGCTTCCATCTATGCCGTTCCACCCAGCAACGAGACCACGGGGCCAGTGGTCGTCGTCGTTAATTCGATCCCAAGCAATTCCAACTACACATTCACAGTCACGAATCCGGCGATCGGAAGCATATTGCCGCTGTCCGCCGCTCCGGGATCGACAGTCACCATCAGTGGCTCGGGTTTTCAGCTTAACTCCAATCAGACGATCGAAGTTCTGTTCAATGGCGTCTCGTACACGCCCAACCAATGGAACGGCACAAGTGTGATCGCGCAGGTCCCCAACAATGCCACCAGTGGCCCTGTAACTATCATAGTGGGGGGCGTCAGCAGCAATAGCCTGCCCTTCACCGTGGACGAACCGCCCACCATCACGTCGGTTTCGCCCACCACTGGACCTTACGACAGCACCGGCACAGCCCAGCCCGTCACCATTACCGGTGCCGGCTTCGGCGCGGCGCAAAGCAACAGCATTGTCAGCTTCTTTGGCAGCAGCACTGCGCCCACCATCATTAGCTGGAGCGATTCTTCCATCACGCTGTCGGTACCACCCGACGCCAGCACAGGGCCCCTTAATTTGCTGGTAGGCAGCCTCAATGCATTGGCGCCCTCGTACTTCTACGTCAACACCGTTGTGCAACTCACCGATTCTTTCGGCGACCAGAGCCAATACACCCTCAGCGAGCAGGCGGGCTCGTGGTTCGCCAGCGCCTCGCAGGGCCCCGGATGCAGCACCTGCGAAATGCGCGGCAACATCACCAACACGCCCGACGCCTACGGCAACATCCTCACCAGCACCGACGACCTCGGCAACACCACCAGCTACACCTATGACTCCAACAACAACGTCGTGTCCGTTTCGAAGCCGCTGAACTCGGCAACCACGGCTACCACTTCCTACACCTATAACAGCTTCGGTGAAGTGCTCACTTCGACCGATGCGCTGGGCAATACCACGACCAATACCTACGACGCGCACGGCAATTTGCTTACAGTCACGTCCCCCGCGCCCAATGGCAACACCGCCGCCAGCGTGACGCAGTTCCAGTACAACGGTCTCGGCGAAATGACGCAGATCACCGACCCCAAGGGCAACGTCACCAAGCTCACTTACACGCCCGTAGGTCTAATTGCCACCATTACCGACGCGCAGCAAAACGTCACCACGTACCAATACGACTCAATGGGCGACCGCACCGCCGTCATCGACGCCATGCAGAACCAGACCACGTTCTCCTATGACGCCATGATGCGGCTGACTGCCATTACCTATCCCGACCACTCTACGGTAAGCTTCACCTACGATGTACGCGGACGCCGCATCACGTCGACCGATCAAAACAATAAGACCACGACGTACACTTACGACGAGGCCGACCGCCTAACGGCAGTCAGAGATCCGGCCAATAATACGACGCAGTACGCTTACGATACCGAAGACAACCTGCTCT
>PKVZ01000219.1:6318-7409 GCA_003131635.1 Acidobacteriaceae bacterium | reverse complement strand
AAGTGCATCCTAATTCCGAGTCACGTCTCTGGTCCCCCGCTATAGGACGTGCGGAAGAAGGGGGTAAGGCGAAGGTGAAAGGCACGGTAAAGTGGTTCAATAACGCAAAAGGCTACGGGTTCATCGGACGTGCGGATGGTCCCGACGTTTTTGTTCACTACAGCGCCATCACTTCCGAGGGGTACAAAAGCCTTCAGGAAGGTGATGAAGTGGAGTTCGAAATCACCGAGGGACAGAAGGGGCCGCAAGCTGCCAATGTGAGCAAGAGCGCCCAAGTCTAGGTTAAGGCAATCCTTGAACGCAGCGGCATTGCGCAGAGGATCAAGTCAGCGGACGATTTTGTCCAAAAAACGCGCACCACCTCCCTCCATCAAGCGCTAGCGCTACGCCCCATTCTTGTTTAATCTTGAACCCGTGGACAATAAATCCATCGCCACGGTCCTCTACGAAACCGCCGACCTGCTCGAAATCGATGCGGCCGATTCCTTCCGCATTCGCTCCTACCGGAACGCCGCTCAAGCCATCGAGAACCTTACCGAGCAAATCAAAGACATCATCGGCGAACCCAAGAAAGTTCTCGCCATCCCCGGCATCGGCAAAGGCATGTTGCTGAACCTGCAGGAACTATTTCGCGATGGCCGCCTCAGCATGCAGGCCGAACTGCTCGAAAAATATCATCCCTCCATGCTTCAGTTGCTGAAAATCCAGGGGCTGGGACCGAAAACAATTGCGCTAATCTGGAGCGCCTACCAGGTCAGTGACGTTGATGGCGTGGAAAAACTCGCCCGCGAAGGCAAGATCCGCGAATTGCCGCGCATGGGCGAAAAGCACGAAAAAAAACTCCTGAAAGCAATCGAGGATTATCGCCGCATTTCAGGCCGTTTTCTGATCGACGCCGCCGAGACCGAAGCCAACAAACTCGCCGCCTATCTCGCTGAGTTTCCTGGCTTCGACAAAATCACTCCCGCTGGTTCTCTCCGCCGCGGCCGCGAAACCGTGGGCGATCTCGACATTCTGGTAACCGGCGCAGCCTGCTGCAGTGCGGAGGAACGCCAAAGGGCCGTGCAATACATCGCACAATATCCGCCCCT
>PKVZ01000219.1:0-6196 GCA_003131635.1 Acidobacteriaceae bacterium | reverse complement strand
ATTCCACCCGAACTGCGCGAGAATCTCGGCGAGATCGATGCCGCCGAAAAGCACACACTCCCCAGCCTGATTACTCTGGACGACCTTCAGGGCGACGTACACATGCACACCGTCGAAACCGACGGCAAGAACACCATCGAAGAGATGGCCGAGGCCGCCCAGGCGCGCGGCTACAAATACATGGCCATCACCGACCATTCCAAGAACCTGGCATTCGCCAACGGCCTCGACGACCCCCGCGCCCTCGCACACATTCAAAAAATTCGCGAGGCAAACGCCAGAATCGACGGCATCACCATCTTCGCCGGAATCGAAGTGGATATCCTCGCCGATGGCGACCTCGATCTTTCCGACGACGTACTGGCGCAGATGGACGTCGTCATCGCCAGCGTGCATTCCGTTTTCAATCAGGAACCGGCGAAGATGACCGAGCGCCTGCTTAAGGCCGTTTCGAATCCCAATACTTCAATCGTTGGCCATCCCACCGGCCGCCTGCAACTTCGGAGGGACGCATACCAATTCGACATGGATGCGATTCTGACGGCCGCGGCTAAACACAAAGTCGCCATGGAGTTAAACTCCTACCCTGACCGCCTCGATCTCAACGACGTGCACTTGCGCCAGGCCAAACAACGGGGCGTGAAGATCGTCATCAACACCGATTCGCACCACACCTCGCACCTCGACAAAATTCGCTACGGCATTCTGCAAGCGCGCCGCGCCTGGCTGACCAAAAACGACGCCCTGAACACTCTGCCCGCACAACAATTCGCCAGGGCGATGAAGCATCAGTGGGATTGAGATTCGTTCGAAGCGAAAACGCGGAGTAGAATCGGGGAGCGCTTAAAATTATGCCCGATCAAACGCCCAAACCTGCTTCGGTTCCCCCTGCAACTCCAACTGGACCTGCATCCAGCACGCCACCCGCTCCCCAACGCGGACCCACCATCCGCATCGGCGACGAATTCGGCACTGCCAAGCGCAACCTGCCACCGGTTAAAGTTTTACTGATTGCTCTGGCCGGTGTGCTCGTTATCGCGGGCGTCGTAGCCTTTCTCCAGCGCGCCAAGCCGCAGGCTGCCGGATCGCTCGACAACGTCGCCGCCGTACAGATTCCAAATCAGACCGCGTCGTTAGTAGCTCTAACGTTCACCCTGCGCAGTTCCGGCGAAAGACCACTCTGGGTGCACAGCATTCAAGCGAAGGTCACCACTTCCAGCGGCGAGCAAACCAGCGATGCAGTTTCCGCCGTCGATTTCGATCGCTACTATCAAGCGTTTCCCACTCTAAAAGAGAACGCTCAGCCGGCTCTTGCCCCCGAAGACAAATTGCAACCCAGCCAGGAACTCAAGCGCACCGTAATCGTGAGTTTTCCCGTGACCCTGGACGTCTTTAATCAGCGCAAGGCCGTGAGCGTCATCATCCAACCCTACGACCAACCCGTTCCCGTGGTATTGACCAAGTAAGCGCCGAACAGTTGCATGATGTCTATCGAATGCGATTCCATAGAAATATGAAATTAACTCAGCGTTTTTTCCGCACGACCGCTTCTCTGCTCGCGTTGCTGCTAATGGCTGTCTGCGTTGAGGCAGGCTCACCAACCAATAACAATAAAGCTACTTATTTCCTGTACGTCGGCACCTACACCGAGGAAGCCAGCACCAGCAAAGGCATCTACGCGTATCGTTTCGATTCCAGCAATGCACAGCTGACGCCCATCGGCCTGGCGGCCCAGACTACCAACCCATCTTTTCTCGCCGCGCACCCCAACCACCATTTCCTTTACGCAGTGAATGAGGTCGGCAATTTCAAAGGCCAGAAGAGTGGCGGAGTCAGTGCCTTCGCGATCGATCACGCCACCGGCAAACTGACGCTGTTGAATGAAGTAGCTTCCGGCGGCGCCGATCCTTGTTACATCACCGTAGATAAAACTGGAAAGTTCGTTCTCGTGGCCAACTATACGGGCGGAAGCGTATCGGTGTTCCCTATCCTGCAAGATGGCAGTTTGGGTGCCGCTTCTGCCTTTGTGCAGCACGCCGGCCACGGCACCAATCCCAAGCGCCAGGAGGGGCCGCACGCTCACTCCATCGATCTATCGCCCGACAATCGCTTCGCCATCGTGGACGACCTTGGACTCGATGAAACTCTCGTCTACAAGTTTGACAGCGCGAAAGGTTCGCTCACTCCCAACGACCCTCCTTTTGCCAAGGCCGACGCCGGCGCGGGTCCCAGGCACTTCGCGCTGAGCCCCAACGGCAAGTTTGGTTATGTGATCGACGAGATGGGCGATACGGTCTCTGTGTTTCGCTTCGACGACGCCGCAGGCTCCCTGCGCCCGCTGCAAACAATTTCAACGATCCCCAAAGACTTCACGAAACAAAATGACGACGCCGAAATTGTTATTCATCCTTCGGGCAAATTTCTCTATGCCTCGAACCGTGGTCATGACAGCATTGCGGTCTTCTCCATCGATCCAGAAAAAGGAACCCTAACCCTCGTCGAGTACGTTCCCACGAAAGGCCAGAGTCCACGGAATTTCGCGATCGATCCCACCGGCAGGCTTCTGTTTGCGGCTAACGAAAAATCCGACAACATAGTTGTCTTCCGTATCGATGCGCAAACCGGGCGTCTCGCGGCAACCGGCAAAGTGCTGGAAGTATCGCAGCCGGTTTGCGTGCGATTCGTGCCGACTGAGTGATGAAGCGTCGCTTATTGTTTTTTCTGGATAAATCGCCGCCGCGCCAGGTGCGTATTGGCGTCAGGCTTGATCTCGTCGTATTTCATACAACTGATCGATCCGTCCACTTCCAGCACGGCCAGCGCAACGTCGCACAGATGTGCAATGCCGTGCTCGCGCAGTGCGCGCTGCAGTTCGTCCATGCTGACGTGTTCTCGGGCCATGTGCGTCTCGATGGCTTTCCCGTCGTGAACCAGAAGACTCGGTTCACCCTGCACCACACGACGAAACCGGCGGCTGGCGCCAGAAAAATTTCCGATCGCATAGTTCAGCAATAACAGCGTGGACGCCGCAATCACGCCGCCCATCAGCGACGTGTCCGGTCCAGTCATCGCGTTCTGCACTGAGTTGGAAAGCAGAAGCAGCAGCGTGAGATCGAACGGCGTCATCTGCCCGACCTCGCGCTTGCCGCTGAGCCGCACTCCAATCAGCACGACCAGGTAGATGACTCCCGTGCGCAGCGCGATTTGCAGGGCTGCCTGCGCGCCCGCCGGGAAAAGCACTCCCTTCAATTGGCCGTCACCGGAACCGGCGCGTTCTTTGGCGTACTCAAGTATCCTGTGGCTTTATTCTTGTCCACCGTCCAAACCACCAATTCAAACAACAAGTGATCGCGTCCCGAATAAAACTGAATCGGTTCGGCGATATTGCGATCCCTCTTCTCGATCGTTTTGTCGTCGGAGGTCACATTCACGGTGAACTTGCCGTGTTTGGCGTCGATCTTTTTGAGTTGCAGACTCACCGTCGCCACCGGCTGCGGCTTCGCGCTTTTGAGCAGAGTAAATTCGTAGTAGTTGCGATCGCCCTTGTGCTTTAGCACTTCCAGATCGCCGCGCGTATTGGCAATTAAGCCGCTCTGCACTCCCAGATCGCCCACCGCACTCTGCAGCTTTGCCTTGGTGGTTTCCAGATCAGCCCTCGTCGAGGCAACGTCGCTCTTTACGCCCCCAACATCGGTCTTCACACCAGCGACTTCCCCACTCACCTGGCCGATTTGCGCTTTGGCTTCGTTCTGTTCTTTCTCCAGCCGGGATTCGGCGGACCTCTGTTGCGCCTGCAGTTCGGCGGCGCGCTGCGACAACTCTTTCTTCGTCAGCCCGACTTGATGGGCCAACGTTTCCTCAGACGCTTCGGCGGTCTGCATTCTGTTCTTGAGTTCCGCAACCTGGTTCTGACTGTCGGTCAAATCTTTGGTTAGCTTATCGACGTGCTGTTGCGTGGTCACATATCCATAGACCGACACCGCAACGAAAATGATCGCTACAAAAAGCAGAATCCATTTCCCCGTATTCGATTGCGGTTCCACTTGAACAGGTATCTCTTCGCCTTCGTCCGGCATAGCTCCTCCAGGAGTGAACTGGCCCTCAATTTTGGGATCGCCTCAATTGTTAAGCACAAGGGCCACGCTGTCAAATAGTGCAGGGATCGCTCGGCTGCGCTCTTCTACAATAGCAAAGTGAAGAATTGGGACGTGATCGTCATCGGCGGCGGCATCATTGGACTCTCACTCTCGCTGGAACTGCGTAAGCAGGGCACAAGCGTGCTGGTCGTCGAGCGGGGCGAACCGGGTCGAGAAGCATCGTCTGCCGCCGGCGGCATGCTGGTAGATTGCAGCACTGAGACACCTCCCGCTCTGCAGCCGCTGGCCACGGCCAGTGCGCGCATGTACCCGGAGTTTGTGCATGAATTGCAGGTCGAGTCGGGACTTCACGTCGACCTGCGCGATCAGGGCACAATTGTTTTTCCTCCGGCTGAACACGTCTACGAGCGGCCCGGCTTCAAGTTGGAGACCTTGCTTCCCGCCCCCCTGGCCAAACTCGAGCCCGCGCTTGCCGATCCAAATCGTCCCGCGTTTTATTTGAAGGAGCGTAGCGTCGATCCCCGCGGACTTACCGCGGCTGCACTTCAGGCAGCCAGAAAGCGCGGCGTGGATGTCTCCTCCGGCGAAACCGTCACCTCCGTGCGCGTGTCTGACGGTCGAGTCCAGGGAGTCGTGACCAAGAAAACTTCATTCCTC
Organism: Acidobacteriaceae bacterium; assembly: GCA_003131635.1. Lineage (GTDB taxonomy): Bacteria > Acidobacteriota > Terriglobia > Terriglobales > Acidobacteriaceae > Sulfotelmatobacter. The sequence goes on along the minus strand of PKVZ01000219.1, from coordinate 1,442 downwards.
GCGCCCAAAGTCGTGAACTGCGCCGGCGCGTGGTCGGGGCAAATTTCCCCCTGCGCGTTTCCCACTCGGCCAGTAAAAGGACAGATGCTATGCCTGGCTTCGCCCTCTCGCAATCTGTTGAAGCACGTGATCCGTTCGCCAGAAATCTACATCATTCCACGCAGCGATGGCCGCATCATGGTCGGAACTACGCTGGAAGAAGCCGGATACGACAAACGCACCGATGTCGACACCATTCAGCGCCTGCTCCGCTCCGCCATCGCGATGGTTCCGGAACTGCGCAATGCAAAAATCCTCGAAGACTGGGCCGGGTTGCGGCCCGGAACTCCCGATGCCCTGCCCATTCTCGGCGAAACCGCCACACCCGGCTACTACGTTGCCACCGGCCATTTTCGCGACGGCATTCTTCTTGCCCCGATCACCGCGCATCTAATGGCGCAGGTCGTCGAGGGGTTCAGTACCGATCACGATCTCGCTGACTTTTCTCCAGCAAGGTTTCAGCAATAACGATTCCACCGGGCGGGCGCTGATCTGGCCAACGCCCACCGTCAAGGACAATTCCTTCCCAATCGCATCGGGTATACTGGAGCGTTTCGGCAACCGCATCAGTCAACTCTGTTGCGTTCTCGCACGCGAAAGGATTAACCCATGGCTTCTCCCGCAGTCGATTTTGCCCGCAATAATCAGCAACGTTTCCTCAGCGAACTAAAGGATCTTCTTCGTATCCCCAGCGTCAGCACCCTCGAAGAGCACAAACCCGACGTTCAAAAAGCCGCCGACTTCGTGGCTAACGAATTGCGCCGCATCGGTCTGGAAAATGTTGAGGTCATTCCTACCAAGGGACATCCGCTTATCTATGCAGACTGGCTCCATGCCCAAGGCAAGCCAACCGTGCTCTGTTACGCGCACTACGACGTGCAACCGCCCGATCCTCTCGACGAATGGAAGACTCCCCCCTTCGAGCCGACGGAGCGCAATAACAACATTTACGCGCGAGGCGCAGTCGACGACAAAGGCCAACTCTGGATGGAAGTGAAGGCCCTCGAATCGCTCATGAAGTCGGGTAACGGCAAACTGCCGATCAACGTGAAAGTTATCTTCGAAGGCGAAGAAGAGGTCGGTGGCGAATCCATCGCCGAGTATGTCCGCAAGCAGAAGGCCAAGCTGAAGGCCGATTTCGCGCTGGTCTGCGACACCGAACTCTTCGCTCCCAACCTCCCCACGCTCTGTGTCGGCCTGCGCGGCCTGGTCTATACCGAAATCGAAGCCTACGGCGCCAAGACCGATCTGCACTCCGGTGTCTACGGCGGTGCAGCTCCGAATCCATTCTTTGCGCTCATTGAGATCATCAGCAAGCTGAAAGATTCAAAAGGGCACGTGCTCATCCCGGGCTTCTACAAGGGCGTAAAGGCTCCGAGCAAAGACGAACTCAAAGCCTGGAA
>PKVZ01000207.1:1533-2884 GCA_003131635.1 Acidobacteriaceae bacterium | reverse complement strand
AAGCCATAGGAAACATGATGCCGAAACAGCGCCATGGTCAGAACTCCGGCCAGCGTTGCCCCGCCAAGAATCACTGATGCTCCCCAAGCCGTTCCCCGGCTACGTCCGCTGGCCAGCATCACCGAACTTACCGTGAAGCCTTCCGGAATCTTATGCAGAAAGATAGCGAAGAAAATAATCCAGCCCAAAGCATTCGAAACCAGGAACCCAGAGGCGATGGCAATACCGTCAAAAAATGTATGGATGATGAGTCCCAGCAGCACGGAATATCCTTTGTGCGAATGCATGAACTCATCTTTGTGGGTCTCTTCGCCAAAGTGGAAGTGCGGCGTGACCGTATGCTCGAAGAAGTGAACGATGAGGTAGCCGAGCAGAATTAAGAATGCCGCCGATCGGCCGCGCAGTTCCAGACTTTCGGGAACCATCTCAATCAGCGCTGTGGCCAGCATGAATCCGGCACCCAGCGCAACAAAGTAGCGAAGATAACGCCGCTCCCAGTTGCGCTGCACAATGATCGCGCCGCCGAAGACGTTGGCGCCGGCAGCGGTAAGGCCGAGGAGTATGCTGGTGGCAATGGGATGCATGAAGTAAGAAAGTACCGAGTACCGAGTACCGAGTCAAATCTGCAAGAACTCGATAGCCGCACTCGGTATTCACTTTTCTTCGAGGGAGTTGATCAGGCCGTTTAAGATACGACTTAGTTCGTCGGCTCGCTTTGCCAGTTGCGCCGCTTGTGGCTTGGACAGATAATTCCTCCGCTGAGCAATAAGCACCTGTGTCTCGAGCTCCGCCAGGGATCCACGTGAGTTGCGCAGAAAATGCCGAAACTCGCGACTGCTGTAGCGCGCTTGTCCTTCCGCGATATTGCTCGGGATAGACACGGCAGCACGACGCATCTGATTGGTCAAACTGTAAATCTCTCGCTGAGGAAATACCTCTGTCGCGTCGTACAACTCGTTAACCAACTCCATCGCTTTCTGCCACGCAATCAGGTCCTTGTAATGCATTGCCATTGCACTACAGCCTACAATCAAAGCCCAGATACACAGCATTCAAAATCTCAAATTCGATTTCTTTTTCCCAAGTCGGTACTTACGTTCNNACTCGGTACTCACCCGCTATGCCTTATATGCATAACGTCGCCATCCTGCACAATGTAGTCCTTGCCTTCCAGCCGCAGCGTGCCCTTGGCGCGGGCGTTGGCTTCCGATCCCGCTTCCAGCAACTGATCCCAGCGGATGGTTTCGGCGCGGATGAAATGTTTTTCCAGATCGGAGTGAATTGCTCCCGCCGCTTCCTGTGCGCGGGAGTGGGCGGGAACCTGCCAGGCGCGGCATTCATCTTCGCCTGC
>PKVZ01000207.1:0-1521 GCA_003131635.1 Acidobacteriaceae bacterium | reverse complement strand
GCTTCCACCTTGCCGCAGATCGCCGTGGCCGCGGCATTTGGCCGCGAAGCGATTTCCGTCAGCTTATATTTGCTCACCGCTTCTTCCAGTTCCCTGCCCAGTTCGGTGGACTCGCCGATGTTGAGCACATAGAAAATCGGCTTCTCGCTCAGGAACATGAAACCCTTGATGCGCTTCTTGTCGTCGGCAGTCATCTCCATCTCGCGCAGCGGCTTATCGGATTCCACCTGCGCCTTGGCGCGCTTCAGCAGCTCGAATTCCTTCTCGAGTTCCGGCGTCTTCATCTTCTTGAGATCTTTTTCCAGCCGCTCCAGCCGCTTTTCGATCTGTCCCAGATCGCTCACCAGCAGATCGAACTCGACATTCTTAATGTCTTTTAGCGGATCGATTTCCCCCGCATGCGGCACCGACGGATCGTCAAACACCCGCACCACGTGAGCCAGTGCGTCCACGTTGCGCAGATGCGCCGCGTAAGCGCTGTCTTTCAGCGCTTCCTGGCCGATCGCGCCAACGTCTACATATTCGACAGAGGTGTGCGTAAGCTTCTTCGGGTTGTAAAGCGCGGCTAGGCGGTCAAGGCGATCGTCTGGAACTTTTGCCACGCCAATGTGAGCCTCGCGCGGGTTGGCGCGCGCTGAATCGGAAAGATGCGCCTTGGTCAAAATGCGAAACAGCGATGTCTTGCCCACCTGCGGCAGGCCGATAATGCCAGTTTTCATAAGGGAAGCTCTTAGCTGTTAGCTCTTGGCTTTTAGCTGGACCGTCGCGCAGTCAGCGTGATCAGCGGCCAACGCCAAACACTTCAGGATAAATGATGTTGTGGGGATTGCCCAAACGCCAGGGAGCAAAGCTAGCGTCGTCACTTGCAAGTTTCAAGCTAACAGCTAAAGGCTAAAAGCTAAAAGCTCACAGCAGTCAAATACACAACCAGCAACCCAAGCAGAAGCACCGCACCTTCCACCCGAGTCGACCAGACGTGCAACGCGTCGAACTGGATGCGCTCAGGATTGTCGACCGGCGCGGCGCGTACATCTCCGAGCGACGCACGCAAAACGTCCATGCGCGGGATGATGCCGAATTGCGAGATCAGCGTGAGCGCGAGCATCAGGCAGAGCAGCACGTGACGCGCCGCAAATACGTGCGCAGTGCCGTCAGTAAAGCGGCTGTAGACAAGGGAACTGATCAAAAAGACGATTCCGGAAATGATGGCGATCCAGTGCAGCTTGCCCAGCGCGCGCCCGACGAGATTGCCGGCAAGATGTGTGTTGGGCAGCACGTCGGGAATTGTGAATGCCGTCGGTGCCAGCACGAAAGCGAAGAAGATGAGGCCGCCAATCCAGCAGACGAGCGACAAGAGCATGAGAAAACGCAGGAAGGACATGACGGGAGAATTATATCCCGCGACGAAGTACCTAGTACTTAGTACCTGGTACCGAGTTCCCTGTGGGATCCCTATCCCGCCGCTCGGTACTCGGTACTCGCAACTGTCTACACCGGCACTGCCACATTCTCCACAATCTC
>PKVZ01000221.1:7038-13729 GCA_003131635.1 Acidobacteriaceae bacterium | reverse complement strand
CTAGGCAAGGGTTTGAATGTCAGGAGCGATGATGTTTGCCGAGCAACATTATGCAATCCTCATTATTACTTGCAACGCATTCTAGATTTGTTCGGCTCGTCCAGCCCAATAGGGTTCACGGAGGATGCGCTTCAATGTCTTTCCTGCTGCGCTGCGGGGAAACTCGTCCAAAATTGCCACCGCGTGGACGCGCTGGTTTTTCGCATCGACTCGTTCGTTGATCCAGTCGCGAAGTGCTTCCGCAGTCACGCTGCCCGGCCGCTCGAGAATGACCGCGGCCAGTGGCGTCTCACCCCACTTTTCGCTGGGAATGCCGAACACAGCCGCTTCACGAACCGCTGGATGCTGCACGATGATTTCCTCGATGTCTTTCGGGAACACATTCGCGCCGCCGCTGATGATCATGTCCTTCTTCCGGTCTACCAGATAGAGAAATCCGTCTTCATCCGCGTATCCCAGATCGCCGGTGTGCAGCCAGCCGTCGACGATCGCTTGGGCAGTCAGATCGGGCCGCTTGTAATAACCGGGCATCAGCGCAGGACAGCGCCCGACGATCTCGCCGATCTCTCCCGGAGGTGCGTCCTGGCCTTGCGCATTGATGATCCGCATTTCGAAAAACGGTTGCGGCGGGCCGACAGACGTTGGCTTGGACGCGTAATGATTCTTGTCGAGAACGGTAATGAATCCTTCCGTCAGCCCGTAGAGTTCATAGAATCTACCTGGCAGGCAGCGATTCAGCTTCTCTTTATGTTCCAAGTGGAGCGGGGCTCCCACCGTGCCGATCATTTCGAGAGACTTGAGATCTTCCGTCGAGAAGTACGGCGAGCCCAGGAGAGCGACAATCTGCGAAGGGACCATCATGACGTGAGTCACGCTCTCGCGGCGAACCGTTTCTACAAAGGTCCGCGGATCGAAGCCCTTCTGCAAGACGTACTTCGCACCCAGATACATCGCGGGCATGAGCGTGACGAATGCGCCATTGAAAACAATCGAGCCGGAGTGAAGTATCACGCTCTCCGGAGTCATACGGAAGGTCGAAGCAAAAAGCGTGCAGTATATGGCGCGTATGTAATGGGTATGAACGATTCCCTTGGGCAGTCCGGTTGTCCCGCTGCTGTAAATGATGTTGTAAGGATCGTCATCCACAATTTCGGTCTTAGGAGGTTCGGACTCACTGGATCGGCTCCAGTTCGTCATAGTTTTGAAATCCCGCGTGCGACGGTCCGGTAAGAATCAAGCGTTCGCCGGGAACATTTCGTAGCTCATGCCTGATGTTGGCAAGCGGTGCTGCACAATCGGGACTCGCAATAATCGTTCCCGTGTCGGAATCCTGAATGAGAGCGCTCAAGGCTTTTTCCCGCAGGAGCGAACTTAGCGGCACTACTACCGCACCCATCTTTGCGACCGCCCAGTAGGTCTCGAGCAAGCTCAGGCAATTGGGCAGGATGGTTGCGACTTTGTCCCCTTTGTTCACACCCAGACCAGAAAGCGCATTGGCCAGCCGGTTGACCCGAGCGTTGAATTCACGAAAGCTCAGGCGGGAGTCTTCGCAAACCACGGCAGTGTGATTCGGATGATTACGGGCATGGCTGGGAAGCAGCAGGCCAATGTTCATTTTGACGCCTCACCCGATTTTGCATGCGAGGGGCCTGGAGAGAAGGAAGCCATTGAATGCGAGGCTTCGCAGAAGAAGCGCCAGATTTCGGCACTGGCATTGGGGCCCTTGGGGTCAGCGTATTTGCTTGGCTTAGGAGATCCTGGCCAAGCGTGGCCGAGGCCATCGACTAACCACTTTTCCAGCAACAGACGAGCATCGGCCTCCACGTAGGAATGCTTTTGATAGCCATACCCGCCCGGCACTTCGCCGCGGATGATATTTTCAGTCAGAGCAAATCCGCTCTGTGCCTGCTCCGCCGCGAGACATGCATTCGTTTTGCTCCACTGAGCAATGGTCTGGTCGGCATTGACGGGACTCACGCGCGTATCGGCAGTGCCGTGAAACACAATCACCGGCATGTGGCGCTTATCCTTTCTGCGGAGGCCGGTACGCATTGCTTCAAACGCAAGCTGCCCTTGCCGGACCGGATCCGGCCCGCCACGTTTCATTGCCGCCAGCCCTTCGGACATACTGATGGCTGCTTTGAATTCCGCTCCCGCAAGAATGGCCACAGCTGCGAAAATATCCGGATAGGTGGCGGCAAGAATGCAAGCCATAGCACCCCCGGCCGAAACGCCTGCAACGTAGACCCGATCAGGATCAACATTGTGAGTGGAACAAACCTGATCGACGACCGCGGCGAGAATCGACGGTTCACCGGCATCGCGCGTCTGGTGTTTGGGATCAAACCAGTTCCAGCACTTCAGCAGATTGGCCCGCCGCGACTGTTCGGGATAGGCGACAAGAAACCCGTTCGCGTCGGCGATCTCATTCATGCCGGAGATTTCTGCCGTTTCTGCGGCATTGTGTTTGCAACCGTGCAGCAGCAGGACGAGAGGCGCGGCGCGTCCCTTGTCGAGAGTCGCAGGCACCCAAAGCTTGAAATTGCGCGAGCCGCCTCTAGCGCGAGCGCTTTCGGCTGTCCAGCCTCGATCTGCCATGGTAACGACTTCCCTCCGCTGCTGCTTCCTTATGCCGTCATCCCGGCACGCGGCCGGCTGGCCAGTTCAGAGATGAGATCGGCAATTCTTGAAGCGCCGCGCTCACCCAATACGATGGTGTAATGGGTTGTTCCGGCGAACTTGTGGTCCTCGACCTGAAGTATGTGAGTTCGCACTTCCGCCGCGAGCGCATCTGGAAACAGCGGCGGCTGCGCGGGCGTGAAGCCGCTCTCGGCGCGAAGAAACAACGTCGGCACACGAATGGATTTCAGCCGCTGGTTGACTGCGTCGCGATGGAAAGCCTCGCCCAGATCGGCGCGCACTCCCGCCTCCGACGCTTTGGCTTGCACCGGCGAGTCGCCGCCCACTTCATAGTCCAGAAAGGCTTCCACCCAGAGATTCCATTCTTCGGGAGGAAAATGGGGCTGAGTGCGCCAGAATTCCCGATACGCTTGGCGCGAAGGATACGTCCGTCGCAGATTTGCAATGCGTAGCGCGAGGGCGGCATGCGGGCCTGGCTCAGGAGAATTCGCCGCGGGCACGTCGGGCACATATCCTCCGTCGACCAGGACTAGAGCGGATACGAGGCCAGGCTCTTGCGCAGCCAGCGCGGCGGCCACAAAGGCGCCCATGGAATGACCCACGACGATGCTGGGACCGAGTCCCAGGGCGCGCATCGCCACGGCCACATCGCGCGCGTGCTGCGCCAGTGCTTGTGGCGAAACTCGACCACATCGATATACATCAGACGCCAGTAATCCAGATTCTCGGAGACCACCCGGCCGATGGCTGTGGCTAGTTTTTTCAACGAATCGGGATCCATGGATGCCATCAAGGGAATGAGTTCCTTCTGGCGAATGATTTCCATCTTGCGGCCCAAGTGGTGAACCAAGTCGATGAAGATGTCTTCTTTTGTGTCGTAGTAAATGTAGAGCTTGCCCATCGATATGCCCGCCCTGTTTGCAATCTCCCGCACCGTGGTGCCGTGAAAACCCTTTCGGGTAAAAAGTTGGAGAGCCGCGCGCTCGATCTTGAGCTTGTTCTTCTCGATGGTACCGTGCAGCAGTTTGGGCATTTATTTCCGCACCGTGCGTGTTTCTACAAAGCGAGCGCTCCTCTCTTTGAAGCCAAGCGGTTTTACATCCTCTGGGCGGCTCATGTCAAGAAAATTCTCGAAGCATGCATGTTTGTCTGCCAGGTTATCGAATCGTTTCCCGGAAGGAGACCTCCAGGAAAGGACGACCACGCCCGGTTGTGGCAAAATGAAGACGGCGCCTGCCGATTGCACTGGCACTCTATGGGCACCGTGGCGAAAGGGATTTCACAAGTTGTTGTGGGCGCGTAGCTCAAATGGATAGAGCACCGGATTTCTAATCCGGTGGTTGCAGGTTCGATTCCTGCCGCGCCTACCAAAAGCAGTGGCCAGTGGCCAGCCATCTACATCTACCTCGCCAGCGGCATCGTCCACTGATCTTGATTTACTGAACACCGACCACCCGCCACCGATCACCCACCACCGATCAACGACCACCGATCTTCCGGTGTTCACAGGTGGCGGTGTTGAGACAGTCGTCCGCCAGCATCAGGCGCTCGACCGGCTTGCCTCCAATGATGTGCGACTCGATGATTTCGTCGACGTCAGTCTCGGTGACGTGTCCATACCAAATGGCCTCGGGATAAACCACGACGTTCGGGCCGTGTTCGCATTGGTCGAGACAGCCCGACTGGTTGGCGCGAACTTTGCCCTTGAGGCCGCGTTCCGCGAGTTTCTGCTTGAATACCTTCTGCAGTTTCGCCTGTCCGCTGGGATCGCAGCATCCGCGCGGATTTCCCGGAGGCCGCTGGTTGCCGCATATAAAAATGTGTTTTTCGAATTTAGGCATGGAGAAATTCAGTAGGGCCGCTACCCTCACTGACCACTGGCCCCCGGCAACCGATTAATCTCAGCGTCCCAGACGCCCTCGAAGTCGATGAAGTAAGCCTGAACTTCGAGTCCAGGAATTGTTTCCGTAAGCTTGGCGGCGGCGCGAGCCAGTTCGCGCTGGTGATGCGCGGCCTCGGCTTGAGCGTCGCCATGGAAGCCGCCCTCCAGACGGCCGTACGCGCCGCAATCGGAGTGGGCCATCAGGATCACACGCCGGGTTTCATGCAGACGCATGGATTTACGGATCTGATCCAGAACAAACTCGCGGTCGCCATCGGAACCGGGGGTAGCGAGGTAATTCACGCCTCCAGCGACCTTAATGTGATCGGGATTCACAACACCGATGCGCTGAAGAAACATGCGGAACCCTGGATCGAAGCGATGGTCAAAACACGACAGAACGGCCGCATCACAAACGTACCACTCACGCGGAGAGTCGAAGTGAAAAACCCTTTTCAGGATGGCCTCCTTGAACTATTCCCTAACGTATCTTACCGGAGACTCGACATTTTTTGGCCGACGTTGCGTTGCCATTCGCTACGGGGCACGATAAGATACTCCGTACACATCTTCTCCGCTTTTATCCCAGTAAGCCTTTAAGTATTTGCCGCGGGGCAAAGAGTGTGCGACCCCGGGTGTTCATACGTACGCGCGGCGCAGTTGTGCGTTGGCGAATCCCTGTGACGGAGTGGGCAGTGAAACCAGGCAAGACCGCGGTAATTGTCGGCGCCCAGTGGGGCGACGAGGGCAAAGGGAAGATTGTCGACGTTTTATCGGAGAGCTTCTCCGTGGTTGCCCGCTATGCTGGCGGCCATAATGCGGGCCACACCGTCATCATTAATGGCAAAAAGTTCGTCCTGCAACTGGTGCCTTGCGGAGTGCTGCGGACGGCGTGCCGCAGCGTGATCGGCAACGGCGTGGTTCTTGACCCCATGGCCTTTCTGAAGGAAGTGGGCGCGTTGCGCGAGGCGGGCGTGAGGGTCGACGGAAATCTTTTTGTTTCCAACCGCGCCCAGGTGATTCTGCCCTACCATCGCATGATCGAATTGGCGGCGGAGAACGCGCCGGGACGAGTGAAGATCGGCACTACCTCGCGGGGCATTGGTCCGGCTTACGAGGATAAGATGGGACGCCGCGGGCTGCGGGTAGCGGACTTGCTCGATCTGAAGCTATTGAAGAAGCACATCGAAAACGCGGTACACGAGAAGAATATGATCGCGCACGCGCTGTTCAATTCCGAACCGCTCGACGCCGACAAAATGTATACGGAATATGCCGCGGCGGCCGCGAAGATCGCTCCGTTTGTGTGCGACACGGCGGTTCTGCTGAATCAGGCACTGGCTGGGGGAGAATCGATTCTGTTTGAAGGGGCGCAGGGGACGATGCTCGACATCGATCACGGGACTTATCCTTTCGTGACTTCTTCCAGCGCGACCTCAGGAGGCGCTGCGACCGGCACTGGGGTGGCGCCGAATGCGATCGAGTCGGTGATTGGACTCACTAAGGCTTATTGCACGCGGGTTGGTGAAGGTCCGTTTCCCAGCGAGGAAAAAGGCGACTTAGGCGAGCAGCTGCGCAAGCGGGGCAACGAGTTTGGAGCAGTTACAGGACGTCCGCGGCGCACCGGCTGGCTTGACTTGCCGCTGTTGCGGTACGCTGGCATGATTAACGGCATCTCCTGGCTGGTGGTGACCAAGCTGGATGTGCTCGACGAACTGGCGGAGATTCCGGTCTGCGTGAGTTACATGGTGGATGGAAAGAAGACGATGGAAATCCCGGCGCAGGCCAGTGGTTACGATAAACTGGAGTGCGTTTACCACAAGGTGCCGGGCTGGGGGAGTTCTACGCAAGGTATTACTAAGTTCGATCAGTTACCCAAGCTGGCTCGGGAATATCTGGCTTTCGTGGAGAAAGAAACCGGGGCGAGCATTGGTATGGTCTCAACCGGTCCGGATCGGGATCACACCATTCTTATGGACGGATTCGTGAAGGAGTTGCAGACAGCCTCATCGCGGAAAGTCTAGAATTGATTGCCACTTTTCCAGGCACTTAGACTACTTACTAAGTAAGGAGCGCAACGATGGTGGTTTTGGCGGTAACGTGGATGGCGAAAGCAGGGCACGACGGCGATGTTGTCCCGATTTTTGCGAAGTTGACGGAAGAATCCCG
>PKVZ01000221.1:0-7030 GCA_003131635.1 Acidobacteriaceae bacterium | reverse complement strand
CTGCAATATGCGCGCAAAGATTTGCCCAAGGTCGCGGACCGAGTGGAAGGCAATCTGTTTGAGCCGCTGGGATAGTCCGTGTGGAGCGGGCTCCCCCGCCCGCGTCTTTCCAGGAAAATTCTTTCTCGGAAAACGGTGCATCGGCGCCACCAATTTTTCTCGCAGGGCTAGTTACTTAGCTTTGTCAATCATCAACTCGCCGCCCGACGCGTAACTTTCTTTTGACACTTCATGAAAAGCCACAATGATGCCTTCGCGACGCGCTCCGGCTTCTTCGACCAGCGCATCGGTGATGCGTTTTGCGATCTTGCGCTTCTGCTCGGCAGTGCGCCCCTGCAGCATCGTGATTTGAACCATTGGCATAGAACACCAGTTGCCAGTTGCCAGTGAAACCGCCAAGCCCATCCCGGTCTATCCGCGAGAATCCGTGGAAATCCGTGGCTTATTGCGCCAGCTCGTAGCCCGCGAAGAAGAAGCTCAACTCGAAGCGGGCCGTGTCCTCGGCATCGGAGCCGTGAATGGCATTGTGTTCAATGCTCGATGCCCACTTCTTGCGGATGGTGCCTTCCTCGGCGCTGGCCGGGTTGGTGGCGCCCATCAGCTTGCGCAGATCGGCAATAGCGTTTTCTTTTTCCAAAGCCAGAGCGACGATTGGTCCGCTCGACATGAAATCGGTGAGCGAACCGTAGAATGGCCGGCTCGCGTGTACGGCGTAAAACTGCTCCGCCTGATGCTTGGATATTTCCAGCATCTTCATGGCGAGAATGCGGAAGCCATTCTTCTCGAATTGTTCGATGATGTCGCCGACCGCGCTTTTGGCAATGGCGTCAGGTTTCACGAGGGTAAGAGTGCGTTGCAGCGTTTTCATAGTTGGTAGGTTAGTCCTTAGTAGTTGGCTTCTTGATTTGTTCTCGGTACTCGGTACTAGGTACTCGGTACTAGACTTTCACTCCCAGCGCCGCCACGAGAGTTTCTCCGATAGCCGCAGGAGATTTCGCCACGCGAATGCCGGCTGCTTCCATGGCCTTGATTTTCTCTGCGGCCGTTCCTTTACCGCCGGAGATGATGGCTCCAGCATGGCCCATGCGGCGTCCGGGAGGTGCGGTCTGTCCCGCGATGAAGCCGACAACCGGCTTCTTCATTTTCGTCTTCACAAATTCCGCCGCGGTTTCCTCGGCGTCGCCGCCGATTTCACCAATCATGATCACGGCTTCGGTTTCGGGGTCGCGATTAAACAGATCGAGCGCATCCAGGAAATTCGTTCCGATAATCGGATCGCCGCCAATGCCGATGGCGGTGGATTGTCCGATGCCGCGCTGGGTGAGCTGATGCACGGCCTCATAGGTGAGCGTGCCGGAGCGCGATACAATTCCGATCGAGCCCTCTTTGTGAATCGATCCCGGCATAATTCCGATCTTGCATTTGCCGGGGGAAATGATGCCGGGGCAGTTTGGTCCGATCAGGCGCGAGCGGCGGTTCTGCAGGAACTCCCAGGCCTTGATCATATCGAGGGTGGGTATGCCCTCGGTGATGCAGACGATGAGGTCGAGTTCGGCGTCGGCTGCTTCCATGATGGCGTCGGCCGCAAACGGCGGCGGAACAAAAATAACAGTCGTGTCGGCGCCGGTCTTCTCGACAGCTTCGTGCACGGTGTTGAAAATGGGCCAGCCTTCGTGCGTGGCTCCGCCCTTGCCCGGCGTTACTCCGCCCACGACCTGCGTTCCGTAAGCCGCGCAGGCTTTGGCGTGGAAGGTGCCTTCGCGTCCGGTCAGGCCCTGCACGATCAAACGGGTTTTCTCATTCACCAGGATTGCCATAAAAATGATTCCTCAGATCCACTTCTTACTTGCATTGCCTATGTGTCGCCCTGCGCAAACACTAGCGTCCCTCGCTTCGGTCGGGATGACAATGTGCGTGGCCAGCTAAGCTCCGCGCGCCGCCGCGACAACTTTGTCCGCTGCATCTTTCATGGTGTCGCACACCACAAAGTTGAATCCCGAATCCATCAGGATCTTCTTGCCCTCATCCACGTTTGTGCCTTCCAGGCGCAGCACCACAGGAAGCTTGATGTTCGTTCTCCTGGCGGCTTCGACTACTCCTGTGGCCAGAGTATCGACACGTAGAATGCCGCCAAAAATATTGATCAGCACCGCTTTGACACTCTTATCGCTGAGAAGAATTTCGAACGCGTGCGCGACCTGCTCGGCATTGGCGCCGCCGCCTACATCGAGAAAGTTCGCGGGCATGCCGCCGGCGTATTTAATGATATCCATGGTGGCCATGGCCAGTCCGGCGCCGTTCACCATGCAGCCTACGCTGCCATCGAGCTTGATGTAATTCAGACTGTACTTCGAGGCTTCGACCTCGAGCGGATCTTCCTCCGTGATATCGCGCAGTTCGCGAATATCGGGATGGCGGAAGAGCGCGTTGTCATCGAAGGTCAACTTGGCATCGAGCGCGAAGAGGCGGCCATCCGTGGTGGTGATAAAGGGATTGATCTCGACCAGCGATGCGTCGGTGTCGAGAAACGCCTTGTACAGGTTGGAGAGAAATTGCACTGCGGGATTGATCTGCCTGGCATTCAGCCCAAGCTTGAACGCCATCTTACGCGCCTGGAAAGCTTCCAGGCCCATGCCGGGATCGATGTGCTGCTTCAGGATGGCCTCGGGATTTTCCGCGGCCACCTGCTCAATATCCATGCCGCCTGCGGCCGAGGCCATGAACACGGGCTTGCCTTCCGCGCGGTCGACCAGAATTCCCAGATACAATTCTTTTTCGATGGGCAGAGTTTCTTCGATCAGCAGCCGCCGCACGATGCGGCCTTCGGGGCCGGTCTGATGCGTGATCAACTTCATGCCGAGCATCTTTTCAGCGATTTCTCCCGCTTCGTTGGCAGACTTGGCGATCTTCACGCCTCCACCTTTGCCGCGGCCGCCGGCGTGAATTTGCGCCTTGACCACCACGCCAGTGGCTCCGGCGCTGAACAATTCTTTGGCGGCCGAGTCGGCTTCTTCGCGCGAGGTCGCCATCGTACCGCGCGGCACGGTTACGCCATATTTCTTAAGAATCCCTTTTCCCTGATACTCATGGATTTTCATAATCGCTCGTCGTTCGTTAGCTAAGAATCGGAAGGAACCTGCTTGCGGCTATCGACTGAGGGCAGCAGACCTTTAATTTTATAGAAGGGCGGCGGATTAGGGCAAACGCACGGCTGGCGTTGTGCGGACCCGCTACAGTTCGAGGGTTATCAGATTCAAAAGTTCTCCAGCGCTCACGACCTGAGTGACTCCCAGTTGGTTCTTCGGGAAATCTTTCTTGTTGCCCGTAACTACGAAATCCGCCTGCGTCGTTAAGGCGCAGGCAATAAACTCATCATCCTTGGGGTCGGGAGAAATACCGGAAAGCGGAGCAGGGTACAGAAGATCGCCTTGGCGCTGCAGAAGGTCGATGAGCGCCGCGATTTCATCCTTGGAAAAAGCAAACCTGGGCCGAGTCAGCACCTCCGAATATTCCTTTAGCACGGCGTGAGAAAAGCAAGGCCGCACCAGTCCTTGCTTGACGGCAAGGAGTAGCAGGGCTTCATTGCCGGAAGGCGAGATCAGGGCCGATACGAGGACATTCGTGTCGATGACGGCCCGAATCATTTTTTCTTCTCGCGCCTGTACGCCTTAATCTCGGCGTCGATTTCCTGCGGCGTGAGTTTGTCCAGGCCACGTCGCTTTGCGCTTGCCCAGGCTTTCTCAAGCCACCTTGGCGGCGGGGCTACGGTCTTGATAAAATCCTCGACACTCATGATGACCACTGCGGGTTCTCCCCGCCGGTCGACGACAAAACGCTCGTTGTTCTCGACGGCGCGGTTCATAATCTGTCCGAACTGCGTGCGGGCGACGTGGGCGTCAACGCGGCGTTCCATAAGCAATCTCCAATCAATTGATTAATCAATGTATTAATCTATCATGAAAATTATCGCCTTGTCGAGAGAGCGGGCTGGCCGGCACCACTATGAGGTCCCGTACCGGAGAGACTTCGTTACCTCCGTCATCTGGTACAACCAAGGGCACTCCTGCGACGATCCGCGTATGAGGGATCGTCGGAGTTAGGGGTATCCTGTGATGAACAAGCTAGAGATGGCGTCGATGGACATCGACAAGTACTTAGTCGACCTAAGAGCTGCCGGTGCCACCGGCCTCGATCAGTGTGAAACGAGGCTAAGAAACAACGCTCGGAATGTCGAGAAATTGAGGAACCTGTTTTATGAGGGTTTAGCAGCACTAATGTTTCTGCGCCATTGTTGGCGGGTTATGTTGAGGGAGAGCCCTGACCTTCAAATCGAATTAGGCGGGCAGGTCGCGTATGCCGAGGTGAAGCACTTTTGCCAAAAGAACCAGGACAAGCTAAATGAGCAGGCAATGTTGAATGCTCGTGGCGGCATCCTCGCGCTTCTTGACGAGCCAACCGCAACCGAAGGGAACTCAGCTTGGGAGCAGATCGCCGACGTGGCAATAAAGAAAGCATCCCAATACGTGGAAGGTGCCGCAAACATCCTTGTCGTTGAAAGCGACAGCGAATGTCTTGAACTGACCGTAACTTCGGCGGTCCATGAGTACGACAAGAGGGTGCCTGCATCCGCTGATTCGCCGCTCCGCAGACTCAGCGGTATCTTGCTGGTAACCAGGGGCTCGATGAGCTTCAAGGAGCGTCCCTCTAACGTGGAGTTTTGCCAAACAAAACACGCTGCTGTACCGTTGAATGACAGACTTGCCGGGGGCCTGAACAGTATCCGCATCGGATGACATCACTTGCAGGTGACGACCGCCTATGCAGACGCGACCACTTCGTACCGTTTACAACACTTCAGGACGTGTCACCCTTGTGTACATGAAAAACACGATCACACTCTCGATACTGATCCTCGCAGGCCTCGGCCTGCCGACTGCATGTGGGAAACAGCAGCAGAAGACGGACGCCACCGTCAGCCCTGTTGCTGCACCTGTCGCCCAAACCCAACACGCAATCGCTAAACACGGCTACGAGCTAGCTAAAACTTGGAGCGAGCAGACCGCGAACGATAACATTTCTTTTTCCAGAAGTGCATACGAACTTTTAGACTTCGGTAACAAATACGGGTCCACGCAAGTTAGGCTAGACATACTCGAATATGAGGCATGTGTTAACAGCGCACAGGCCTCAAAGGTCGGGGATGACCTTCTTGGTCCCCAAACCCGAGCTAAGTACAAATGCGACTCCCGCATAGACGCCATCGAAGCCGAATCCGCTCGCACCGAAGCCGAAATGAAAAAGTAGACCTAGGCTGGGTGCCCCATCCCTTCGCGTCTTCGCCGAAGAAATAGGAGCCCATCACATCCAAAAGCTCGGGCCAATCAGCACTCGACACCCGCCGACTGCCAGTCTTGTCACCATTTTTCGCCGCTTTCTCTTCGCCCCACGGTTTTCGTGCCGGTATCTCGGCACTGGCCCAACCCCATTCAGCCCAGCCGTTTGCCGCCCACCGACTATAGCTTTAAGATAGTTTTCCGAGATTTATTATTTTCCCTCAGTGTTCCGGTAAAATCGCTCTAATGTTCCAGTTGGAACATTAGAGCAACCATGATCCTTGACGCCCTCCATCGCATCGCCAACCACGGTCAATCGCTGGCACGCGCGGAAGCGCGGGAAGTGATGGCGGAAGTGCTCGCGGGAAATTGCACCGACGCGCAGATTGCGGCGCTCCTCATGGCTTTGCGGATGAAGGGTGAAACAGTCGAAGAGATCGTCGGCTTCGCAGAAGCCATCCGCGCTGCGGCCACGCCATTGCCGATTTCGCTCGCCGGGACAAGCGCTTCCGCATCCGGAGCGCTGGACTTGAGCGGCACGGGCCGCGACGCGCTGGCGGAGTCGTTTCTCGGTCAGACCAGTCTCGTTGACACCAGCGGCACCGGCGGCGACGCCAGTGGTACTTTCAACATTTCGACGGCGACAGCTTTCGTGACTGCCGGGGCGGGCGTACGCGTAGCCAAGCACGGCAACCGCAGCATCAGCTCGAAATGCGGCTCGGCGGACGTGATGGAAGCCTTGGGCGTAAACATCCAGTTGTCTCCGGAGCGCGCGGCCCAGTGCCTGCGCGAAATCGGAATTTGTTTTCTGTACGCACCCGATCTGCACTCTTCCATGAAGCAGGTGCAGAAGGTGCGGCGGGAGCTGCGGCTGCGTACCATGTTCAACCTCCTCGGCCCGCTCACCAATCCGGCGCATGCTTCGGGACAGGTCGTGGGTGTGTACGCGCTCGATATGGTCGAGAAGTTAGCCGAGGCGCTCAGCATGTTGGGCCTGCATCGCGCGCTCGTGGTGCACGGTCTGGATGGGATCGACGAGATCACCATCACCGGGCCAACCCGCGTGGCCGAAGCACGCGATGGATCCGTGCGGACTTACGAAGTTGATCCGGAAGAGTTCGGCATGAAGCGGGCCATGCTCGAAGACATTTCCGGAGGAGACGCGGCCGAAAATGCAGCCATTGTTCGTGAAGTGTTAGGCGGAAAGAAATCTCCGCGGCGCGATGTAGTTCTGCTGAACTCCGCGGCCGCTCTGGTAGCGGCGGGACGCGCGGATCATCTTGCGGATGCTATTCCTGCGGCCGCGCAGTCGATTGACTCGGGCGCGGCGGCGGCCAAGCTAGCAGCCCTTGCGAGCTTCACAACGGCGCATCGTTAATCGTCATCAAATAGGGCGACGATCACTTTGCGGCGGCGGTCGCTTCGATTTTGAACGTGTTGTTGCTCGTATCGCTCTCCGGCACGCTGCCGTCGTTGACCACGATTTCTTCCGGCGGTTTCGGAACCTCCACGCGAATTACGCCATTGCTTTTGCCGCGTACCACCAGGCGTTTGGTGATTTCTCCGCCATCGAACTTGACCGTGAGCGGAACCTCCGCGCCAGCCGAACCTATGTTCTCTACTGTGATCGTCAGCATGTAGCCCTCAGGCAGCGTCTTGCGTGTGAAAGCGGACGCAACTTTGAAATCCGGAAGGCC
>PKVZ01000086.1:18451-39923 GCA_003131635.1 Acidobacteriaceae bacterium | reverse complement strand
GGAAAAGTTGAAGCTTACAGGTTCGGCAGCACACATCTCGTTCTCGTCCGCATGATTGTTTTTCAAGGAAAACCCGTGGGCTACGTTTACATTCGCGCCGATCTGAGGGAAATCGATCAGCGCCTGAAACGCTACGCCGCTATCGCGCTGGGAGTGTTGCTGCTGTCGTTGATTGCAGCCCTGCTGGTTTCATCGCTGTTCGGCAGAGCCGTAGCTCAGCCTATTGTCGACTTGGCCCGTGTGGCTGCCGCCGTTTCGCAGGATAAAAACTATTCCGCACGCGCCACTCCCAGCAAAGAAGCCGATGAAGTGGGACTGCTGATTACGGCATTCAATGAAATGCTCGCGGAGATTCAGCAACGCGACAATGAACTGCGAAAAGCGCACGATGAACTGGAGGATCGCGTGGCCCAGCGCACTCGCGAACTCCTGTTCGCGAATCGTGAACTGGAATCATTTTCTTACTCTGTTTCTCACGATCTGCGCGGACCGGTCGACGCCCTCAACGGATTTACTTATGTTTTATTGAAAGAGTACGGTGGCAAGCTCGATGCCAAAGCAAAAGACCTGTTGGAGCATATTCGCGGATCGGGTAAGCGCATGATGCAGTTGATCGATGACTTGCTGAACCTTTCTCGTGTCACCAGCAGCGTTTTGCAATCCGAATCGGTGGACCTCAGCGCCATCGCGCGTTCGATTGCCGATGAACTGACCAGCCGTGAGCCGGAACGAAAGGTGGAGTTCGTCATAACGGCCGCGGAGAAGGTTGACGGCGATCCACAGCTGCTGAAAATTGTGTTGGACAATCTATTACGAAACTCGTGGAAATACACCTCTGCTCATCCCAGCGCCCGTATTGAGTTCGGCTCTCGTCGCGAAGATGGGAGAACCGTTTACTTCGTGAGCGACGACGGGGCGGGCTTTGATCCCCGGTCCGCCGATCGGCTCTTCCAACCCTTTCAGAGGCTCCATCCCACGGCAGAGTTCCCCGGCAACGGCGTCGGCTTGGCCACCGTACAGAGAATCGTTCGCCGGCACGGAGGCGAGATTTGGGCCAAAGCGGAAGTCGAGCAAGGGGCAACTGTTTATTTTTGGCTCGCGCCCTCCCCTAACCGCTTTCCGACAACCGGAAGACCATCGCCGAGTCCGACAAACGATTTTCACGCGTCCTAGTACGCGGTTAGACTCACCTCATCCAGCCACACGTTATAAGGATCCGCGTTGGAGTCCAGGTCCATCTGAAACGCCGTATCGATTTCTTCTAAAGTCCAGCCCGGTTGGTTGTCATAGGTGGTTTTGACTGGATAGACGTTACCGTTCACCGTCAGAGTGTCGTAATAAACTTGTTGTCCCACGCGCTGCAGATTCCAGGTGAGATGGTTCCACGTGTTCGCTTGAAATGGACCGCAGGGGTATCCTGTCGACACCCATTTGCCTTCCGCATCATTCCATATATCCCATTGAGGCGGCGTCTCGCCTTTGAAGTTGCATTCCGATCCCCAGGTCCAGCGTTGCGGCAATCCCGCTCCGGTGGTGTCATCGTAACCTTGATTCACGTCAAACTCCAGCGCCTGCGGGTACGTTGGGTTATCAATGTAAAAATATAAATCGTAGACAAAATTGCTGACGCCATTTCCGCCGGCTATCGGATTGAAGTACAAATAGTTGGAATAACCGTAGTTCGCGGGCGCGGGAGCACCGGCGGGCGGGCCCATGCTGAAGTGCGCCGACTTTCCATCCATGGAAGGCGACGCCGCTCCCTCCGTCATAGTCGAAGCGGGAACGTTGGTGTTTCCAGCGGCACAGAGTTGTCCTGCACGTTGAGATCCCGCGGGGAAATCCGCAGAGCACGATTGCCATCCCGTCATATTTTGAATGCCACTGATCGTTGTCTGCGACTGAGACGTCACCGTCATGGTAATCGGAGTAGCTGAGATGTTACCACTCGAGTCCTCCGCCATCACCACCATCGTGTGTTGACCGGGCGCGGCGAAGATCTGCGTGTTGATTGAACTTGAAGAGGTGTAGTAAACGGACACGTTGTCAACATATACGCGCATGAAAAATATTGGATTCTTCGGAGTCGCTGAGGCCACGACGTTAACAGGAGACGTCACACTTGCCCCTGCCGTTGGATTGGAAACTGTCAGCGGAAAATCATTCGATCCCGTTCCCCAGTCGGAAGTCGACGGATCCTGCGCGGTTGGCGCGGGCAGCAGACTGGTACTGGGGGTCCACGTGATGGACACCGGTGGCGTAGATGGGTAAGAGGGCTCCGAAGGCGTTGTCGGCGTGGTGGGTGTGGTTGGCGTGGTCGGCGTAGTAGTCGACATAGGATTCGAGTTGGTCCCGCATCCCACCATTAGACAAGTCGCTGCAGTCAGAAAAGCGATCCCTACAAATAATCGGACGTCACGGATGGCTGAGAAAACAACGCGCATGTACCAACCTCCCCAAAAAAATGCCGGCGGACACAGGAATCCCGGAGATCAAAGGAGCGGAGAGGAGAACAAAGGGAGCCGTACCTGCAAGCTCTTCAAACTATGCGGTCGCGGAGAATGTTTGTGCAATACGGAAAGCACCCTAAGAACGCCGGGGTGTCACTTTATGAGCGAACGGGCAGCGAAGGCTGCCCGAACCGGAAAGTCTCGTTCGTGAGCTGGTTGGGAGTTCGTTGCGCTCAGCTATCGCTGAATTTCGAGGACTGACAGAAGTATTTGTAAAGATGGGATTACGTTCCAATTAACGAGCAACCACAACCCATTACAACGTCATCTTTCCTAGCTCAACAGGAAGAATCGGCGATAAGCGCGTCGGCGTGTTGAGGCCGCACTCGGCCAATAAGCGCTGACGAGTTTTTCAAGCTGGTAGTGATGGCGATTTGGGCCGCTCCCCGATGCTGTTCTTCTGCGGAAACTTCCATTGTGGATGCGCAAGCACGGGGGATGAAATGCGGGGGAGCGGTTCTGTAACTTTCGTTAGTCGAGTTAACCCAACGATGGCTTCCATTCTGTTGGTGCTAATCGTGGGCGCGGTCGGAGTGCTTTGGCAAGGTTGTCAGGGCCTGCCGCCCAACGTCGCCAAATGTCCGGTTATCCCTACCGCTCCGTCGAATACGTCCGTGCTGCCGCCAGCCATCGAACCCCCTCCCCAAGCTCTGTGTGGCTTCCCACTTACGATTTCAGTTCCGAGCAAAGGGGCCACCGTAAACTCTCCGGCGAACCTGGTGGCACTGGCTTCACCTCCTGACCAGATCTATTGGATGAGAGTTTATGTAGACGGATCGGCCGTGTACTACTCGTTCACGCCAAGTATCAATCAGTCTATCTGGATGGCTCCGGGCCGACATACGGTTGAAGTTGCTGCCGAAGATGTTGCAGGTTACATCGCGACTGCAACGACTACTGTGAATGTTGCGACGGAATTGCCTGGCGTCTCGAGCACCCAAAATCTTCCAGGTTGGCAATCCTGCTCCGCAGCGCTCCAGAACGGATACACCTGCGCCGCGGGCTTAGGCACGGCCACTTCCAAATTAATCCAGGGACAAGCCTCTCCATCGATGGATGGGTCTGCCGCCGAGTTCACCATGGGTGGGCCTCACCCCTATTCCAATGAGCTATATTGGTATCCCGTGGGGGGCGGTAACAGCGTAAGTCACTTTACCTACGATCTTTGGTTCTACGTCGACAATGGAAACGCGCCGCAGTCTCTGGAGTTTGATGTGAACCAGGCATTCGGAGGAACGAGGTGGACTTTTGGCACGCAATGCGATTTCAATCAGTCCGGGGAGTGGAACGTTTGGGATCCATTGCACGAAATATGGGTACCGATCCCTGTCCCGTGCAAGCATTTTCCGTCACAGACATGGATTCATTTGGTATGGAACTTCGAGCGTGTAGGGAATCAAGTGCACTACATCGACTTGAGTGTTGCAGGCAATAGCTATAACGTCGACGTCTACTACACGGCGCAGCCGAACTGGTATCAGGAGGAAATTGACATTGCATTTCAACTTGACGGCAACTACGAGCAGGAGCCCTACAACGTCTGGCTGGATGAAGCAACGCTCAACGCTTACTAAAACTCTGGCCACGATTGAGTTTCAATCGTTCCATCTCTGCATACTTTTTTAACCGAACTACTCTGCTTGAAAACCGTTCCAGCGTACTGCGGAGGCAGTACGAGGAACACTAGATTGCCATACTGAGCAACCATCCGCCGGACACGTATCATCTCCCGTTTCGCACGTTGGAATCGTAGGAAGTGATTCCAGCACGAAAGAGGTAGAGATGTGCAAAGCAAATACAACTTCGCGCTGTTTGCCGGCGCCCTCGCCTGCGCCTTGGCCAGTGTTCAAGCCATGGGCCAAGTGTCGAAAGCAACGGACCTTGATACTCAGTCCAGCTTCATCGGGAATTCACTGACATGTTCACAACAACAATCATCACTCACCCTTCGGGTTCCCCCGCCTCTTGTAGAACGGGCAAAGCTCAAATCTCGGCTTGCGACTCTTCTGCGCGACAGCCTCTACGACGATGCAAGAGGAGTCGTGAATATCGAGCGGGAAAAAGAGATAAAGAAGCTTGCAAATAAACTAAGAGGCCAACACGACTAGCCGGAAGACGCGCCAACGGACGCTTCAGCCGTCTGTGCAAAATAAGCGAATGTCTTTCGGGCATTGCGGCAAACTTAGCTGCTGCAGCGGCATCGAAGTCTTCGACATTGGGCTTGTATCGCGATTGTGCCAGGGAGAACGGGATGCCGCTGCCAGCTGGCCAACTTAAAGAGCGGCGAAGTTATCGATACGGCTTTTTCTCAGAAATGCTTGGATCCGTGGCCACGCAGTCGGGACTCTTTGGGAGGGTTGTCGCCTTTCGATTATTTTCCACCCCCATAGTTGAGGAGCAGTCGTCCATGCAGTTCGCGTCGGAACTCCATAAACCGTGGCCGCGGAGGAATAGGTAAGTGCCTACCGCCCCTCAGACAATTATTTGGCCTGGCCGCCCCTATCCCCTGGGTTCAACCTGGGACGGCGAGGGCGTGAACTTCGCGCTCTACTCTGAGCACGCGGAGAAAGTGGAGTTATGCCTGTTCGATATATTGGGCCGGCGTGAGACCATCCGCATCCCGCTTCCCGAACACACTGACATGGTCTGGCATGGGTACATGCCGGAAGTACGTCCAGGCCAATTGTATGGATACCGGGCCTACGGACCTTATGCTCCGGAACAAGGCCAACGGTTCAACCCTAACAAGCTTCTTCTCGATCCTTACGGTAAACAAATTCAGGGAGCTATTCACTGGAGCGACTCGCACTTTGCATACAAGGTGGGACACAAGCAGGAAGATTTGTCTTTCGACCGGCGGGACAATGCGGCTGGAATGCCGAAAAACCGGGTGATTGACTCCGCTTTTACCTGGGGATCGGACGCTCCTCCCAATATTCCCTGGCACAAGACGCTGATTTATGAACTCCACGTTAAAGGGTTCACCATGTGTCATCCGGATGTTCCGGCCCACTTACGCGGGACCTATGCCGGCTTGGCAACGGCCCCCGTCATCGATTACCTCACGCGCCTGGGCGTGACTTCAATCGAACTGATGCCGGTGCACAGTTTCGTAGACGATCGCCAGCTCGTGGAACGTGGTCTGCGTAACTATTGGGGTTATAACTCCATCGGGTTTTTCGCTATTGAGCCTCGTTATCTGGCGACAAACTCGATCCGCGAATTCAAGACTATGGTGAAGGTCTTGCATTCCGCCGGACTGGAAGTGATTCTGGACGTGGTCTACAACCACACCGCCGAGGGCAATCATCTTGGCCCAACACTATCGCTGAAGGGAATCGACAACACCACGTATTACCGCCTGAAGCCTGAGAATCAACGCTACTATACGGACTACACAGGCACAGGAAATACCCTGAACATGCAGCATCCGCGCGTGCTGCAGCTGATCATGGACAGCCTGCGCTACTGGGTTTTGGAGATGCACGTAGATGGTTTTCGCTTCGATCTCGCCGCCACGCTGGCCCGCGAACTCCATGAGGTCAATCGCCTGGGTGCTTTCCTCGACATCATCCACCAGGACCCAGTGCTCTCACAAGTAAAACTGATCGCCGAACCCTGGGATCTCGGGGAAGGTGGTTATCAGGTGGGAAATTTCCCGGTGGGCTGGGCGGAGTGGAATGATCGTTACCGCGATACGGTGCGCTCTTATTGGAAGGGCGATGGAGGGCTCGTTGCCGACCTGGCTTATCGCATTACCGGCTCGAGCGATCTTTACGGCCATAGCGGCCGACGGCCTTATGCCAGCGTCAATTTTGTCACGGCCCACGATGGTTTCACCTTGCAGGATCTAGTCAGTTACAACGAGAAACACAACGAAGCCAACGGCGAAAATAATCGCGATGGCAATAACGATAACCGCAGCTGGAATTGCGGAGCCGAAGGTCCTACCGACGATCCCGATATTCAGGCTTTGCGGGCCAAGCAAAAGCGGAATCTGCTGGCAACGCTGCTGCTCTCCCAAGGCGTCCCCATGATGTATGCGGGAGATGCCATCGGGCACACGCAAAACGGAAACAATAATGCCTACTGTCAGGACAACGAGATCAGTTGGCTGAAGTGGGACCTGAAGCCTTCGGACCGCGACCTGCTGGCATTTGTTCAGCGCATGATTAACCTGCGCAAGCGGCATCCCGTATTTCGCCGCCGCCATTTTTTTCAAGGCCGGCCAATTAAAGGCGCGACTGTAAAAGATATCCTATGGCTCAACCCCAGCGGGAATGAGATGAGCGAAGAGGAGTGGCGCAATCCTTCCATCCACTGCCTGGGAATGTTTCTTTCTGGCCAGGGACTGGAGGAGACCGACGAACGCGGACGAAAACTTGTCGACACAGATTTCCTGGTTCTCCTCAATCCTCACCATGAAGATGTGGAATTCACTTTGCCGGCAATCCGCACCGGCTCGCGCTGGATCGCATGGATGGACACCTCGCGCGAGGAAGGCCTGCGCCCTGCCGGCACGCATGACGCCCTCACAAATTATCCGTTGCAGGCACGCTCCATGGTGGTCCTGATGGAGCGCCATGTAAACGGCAAGAAGGAAGAGTCGAAGGAAGAATCGAATGAAGCGCCGTCATAACATGCCGTTCGGCGCCGAATACCGTGAGGATGGAAGCATTCGCTTCCGTTTGTGGGCTCCCGCTGCACGCCGGGTTGAGATCTCAATTGAAAAAGCCAAAGCGTCGAAGCCGATTCCGCTTGATCGAAGTGATCAAGGCTGGTTTGAGCTGACCACCGATGCGGCGAAGCCTGGCTCTCTTTATCGTTATCGCATCGACGGTGAGCAGGAAGTTCCCGACCCCGCTTCGAGATTTCAGCCTCGCGACGTGCATGGTCCCAGCGAAGTTATCGATCCCATGGCTTTCGATTGGAAGGATGAGACCTGGCGAGGCCGCAGTTGGAACGAGGCCGTCATCTATGAATTGCATGTCGGCGCCTTCACGCAGCCGGGAACTTTTTCCGCCGCGAAGGAGCGTCTCGACTATCTGGCGGAACTCGGAGTTACTGCGATCGAACTAATGCCGGTCTCCGATTTTCCCGGCCTGCGAAATTGGGGTTACGACGGCGTGCTTCCGTTTGCGCCCGACAGCACCTACGGCCGTCCCGAAGAGCTCAAAGAATTGGTGCAAGCCGCCCACGCCCGCGGCATTATGGTTCTGCTCGACGTCGTCTACAACCATTTTGGCCCGGAAGGAAATTATCTGGGCGCCTACGCCCCGCAGTTCTTTACCGACCGTCACAAAACTCCGTGGGGTAACGGCATCAATTTCGATGGTCCTGAAAGCCGGGTCGTTCGCGATTTCTTCATTCACAACGCCCTGTATTGGCTCACCGAGTATCATCTCGACGGATTGCGGTTGGACGCGGTGCACGCCATTCTTGACGATTCCACTCCCGACATTCTCGCGGAACTGGCCACCACAGTTCGGAACACCGTTGCACCAGATCGGCAGATTCATCTCATCCTGGAAAATGAGCGCAACCAATCGATCCGTCTTCGACGGACAGCGCAGTGCGAACCTCGAGCCTATGATGCGCAGTGGAATGACGATATCCACCATGCATTGCACGTGCTGATCACGAGCGAGAAGGATGGTTATTATTCCGACTATGCAGATCGTCCTCTCGATCGATTCGGCCGTTGTTTGGTTGGCGGATTCGCATATCAGGGCGAGATGTCGCTTTATAACAATGGTAGGCCACGTGGTGAGTCCACGGAAGGCTTGCCGCCGACTGCCTTTGTCTCGTTCCTCCAGAATCATGATCAGATCGGAAATCGTGCGTTCGGAGAAAGAATCGTCACCATCGCGGACCCGCGGGCGGTTCGCGCCGCGGCGGAGATTCTTCTGCTCGCTCCGTCTCCACCCCTGCTCTTCATGGGTGAAGAGTTTGGAACGGAAACGCCGTTTCTATTTTTTTGTGATTTTGAAAAAGACCTGGCCGCTGCGGTTACTGCCGGCCGAAGAAATGAGTTCGTACGCTTTGCCCGCTTCAACGACCCGGTTGCCCGCAAGGGTATTCCCGATCCCAACGCGGAAGCAACTTATGAGGCCTCGCGCCTGCATTGGAATGTCATTGATCAGCCACCGAATCAAGACTGGCTGCGCTTTTACCGCCAACTAATAACTCTGCGGCACCAATGCATCGTCCCTCGGCTTTCCTCTTCATGCGAGATCAGAGCGAGTTATACTGCGAGTGATGGTCGCGGGTTAACTGCGCAGTGGGAGTTTCCCGACTACTCGAAACTGAGTCTCCTGGCCAATCTCGCAACCGCTCCCCTCTCCGCGGTGATGCCCACGGATTGTCCGATCATCTACAGCAGTAAGGACGTCAAAGAGAAAGAATTTAAGCAAGGAACGCTGCCGCCGTGGTCCGTGGTTTGGTTTCTGAAATCATGATGCCGCGTCCCTACATACCGCGCGCGACTTATCGCCTGCAACTCAATCGCGACTTTACTTTCGTTCAGGCGACAGCCATCGTTCCCTACCTCGCTACTCTCGGCATCAGTCATTGTTACATCTCTCCGTTTCTGAAAGCCCGGCCCGGCAGCATGCACGGTTACGACATCGTGGATCACAATTCGTTAAACCCAGAGATCGGAACTCCCCAAGAGTTTGATCGCTTTGTGGCCATTCTCCACCAACACGGCATGGGATTGATTATCGATATCGTGCCTAATCACATGGGTGTGATGGGCAGTGACAACGCTTGGTGGCTGGACGTCCTCGAGAATGGCGAATCATCCGTCTATGCTTGCTTTTTTGATATTGACTGGCATCCGCTGAAAGAAGAACTGCACGGAAAAGTGCTGGTTCCGGTTTTGCACGATCATTACGGCGCGGTCCTGGAGAGCGGCGAGTTGAAGCTTGCGTTTAACCGGGCACGCGGCGAGTTCGATGTGTGTTACCACGATCATCGGTTCCCGGTCGATCCCAGAGAGTATCCCCGCATTCTGCAAACGTGCGCGGATTCGCCACTCGCGCGACTGGGAGATCAGAATCCGGATCTGCTCGAGTTTCAGAGCTTGATCACAGCCTTCAGCCACTTGCCAGCCCGGCAAGAGACCAGCAGCGAGCGAATGGCCGAGCGTAATCGCGACAAGGAAATTCATAAACGCCGGCTGGCGGCTCTGTGCCGGCGATCTCCAGAAATCGCTGACTGTGTTAACGGAGCTCTCGACTCGATCAATGGAACGCCGCAGGATTCTGCAAGCTTCGAGCAGCTGCACGAACTCATCAAAGCGCAAACCTTTCGCCTGGCGAATTGGCGGGTCGCTTCCGATGACATCAACTATCGGCGGTTTTTCGATACCAATGACCTCGCGGCGATTTGCATGGAAAACGAGGCCGTTTTTCAGGCCACTCACCGCTTAATCCTGGATTATGTGGCACAAGGAAAAGTGGATGGCCTGCGCGTCGATCATCCCGACGGGCTGTATGATCCGGCTCAATATTTCGAACGTCTGAAACGCAGCATCGCTGAGGCGACGCGCAACTCTGAAAAGGCCGGCAGCGGTTCTCGCTATGTGGTTATCGAGAAAATTCTTACTGGCTCGGAACGGCTGCCCGCCCAGTGGCCGGTCTGCGGCACGACCGGTTACGATTTTTCGAATCTGGTGAACGGTTTGTATGTTGATCCCAGCGCCGCCCCGCGCTTTGAACGCATCTACCGGAATTTTACCGGTGGCGAAGCGCCCTTTGACGATATCGCCTACCGCTGTCGCAAACTTATTGTCCGAGTTGCACTGGCCAGTGAATTGAATGTCCTCGCCCACCAGCTCAGCCGCATAGCTCTTTCCAAGCGAACAACCTGCGATTTTACCCTCAACAACTTGCGGGACGCGCTGATGGAGGTAGTCGCAAACTTCCCGGTATACCGCACCTATGTCGCCCCATCGGGAGTCTCGGACAATGATGCGGAATACATCCACAGGGCGATTGCCTTGGCAAAGGCGAGAAGTCCAGCTGCTGACACTAGTGTGTTCGATTTCGTCAGGGAAGTGCTTCTGACTCGCATCGCTGAAGGACAGGACAGTGCTTACCGAAAGGTAGTCACCGGGTTCGCCATGAAATTCCAGCAATTCACCAGTCCGGTGATGGCCAAAGGGCTGGAGGACACGGCCTTCTACCGCTACAACCGTCTGGTCTCGGTCAACGACGTTGGCGGCGATCCTCAACGGTTCGGAATCACAACCGCTGATTTTCACGCGGCCAACCAGCAACGTCTTCGCGATTGGCCTCACACCATGCTGGCGACCAGTACGCACGACTCGAAGCGTTCCGAAGACGTGCGCGCGCGTATCGACGTGCTATCGGAGATTCCTGGATTATGGAGGCTTCGGATTCGGGACTGGAGACGCTTTAATCGCATCCATCGGAGCATGGTTAACGACAAACCTGCCCCTTCCCCTAACGATGAGTACTTGCTCTATCAAACACTGGCTGGCGCATGGCCGTCAGAACCGTTGAACGCGGAAGATGACTGGAAGAATTTCAGTGAGCGCATAGAAAATTACATGCTGAAAGCCATGCGCGAAGCTAAGCAGAACACGAGTTGGATCAATCGAAATTCCGAATACGAAACTGCTGTCTCTTCGTTCGTCAGGGTTCTGCTGACTCCCGATGCAGGGAATCGATTTCTGACTGACTTTGTGCCTTTCCACCGCCGCATCGCCCGCATTGGCCTTTGGAACAGCCTGTCTCAAACCTTGCTCAAGCTAACCTGCCCTGGAGTTCCCGATATTTACCAGGGCAATGACTTGTGGGACTTCAGCTTGGTCGATCCCGACAACCGGCGCTCCGTCGACTATAAGCGCCGTCAGAAAATGTTTGAGAGCATTCGCGGATTAAGCAGCGAACCGGATAGAGCGTCCGCGGCGAAATTGCTGCAGACTCCCGAGCACGGCCAACTCAAGCTCTACCTGATTTGGAAAACTCTGCGCTTGCGTAAAGAACACCCAGACCTTTTCCAACTCGGCGAGTATGTGCCCCTGGCCGTTCAAGGCGCCAAAGCGAATCACGCGGTCGCGTTTCTCCGGAAATTTGGCGGCACCAGCGTACTCGTTGTAGCGCCGCGACTTGTCTCCGCCCTGCTCAACGACCTTGATCTTCCACCATCCGGATCTGAGGTGTGGCAGGACACTCATATTCTGCTTCCTGGCTGCTGCTCTTCCAAAGCGTATCGCAGCGTATATACAGGAGAAGTTTTGGATCTGCAGCAGCGCGACACTAACCTGATATTTCGCGCGACCGATGCCCTGGCGGATTTCCCTGTGGCGCTTTACCTGCAAGCCTGACAAAAGGCAGCCGGTGCCGGGACTACAGGATTTGCCGTATGGACTTACCCTTGCGCCTGAAGTTATTGTCTTAAAAACCTTAACTCCCTGCAGGATTCTCCGCCTGCAAACTGAGGTACTTATGACAACCGCAACCTCCTCCCACCTTAGGCTGGGTAACTGGCGCGAACTTTATACTGCCGCACTTTTCGAAACCGACAGGACCCGGTTACCTGAGCGAATCGCTGATGCCGAGCAGGCCATTGTCGCGCGGGCGCGGCAGCTTTTCTCCGCAGGCAACGATACCATCGAAGAAGACCAGGCCCTGGATGACGCCATGTATGCCCTCAGAGCTCTGCAGAGTTGCCTGCAGATGCAAGCGGCGACTGCCTAGCCAGACAGTCCGGCGCGGTCGTTGCGTTTATTCTTCCGGGGGAAGTCTTGCCGCTCCAGCCGTTCCGTTTGGGCTGTGCCTCAACCCGGCTCGGGAAGTTCGCCAGGAAGTGGACGCCTGCAGTTATTTCTCTCGCCCATCGTGCCGTTGGCATCAAACCGCTGATCTCGTATTGAGTCATCGAGTCATCCAATGTGCTTGGAACCCATTGGCTCACAGAGCGATGACTCGGTCTCTCATGCAAGATCTGGAGCGTGACTTGGCGACGATCGACATTAAAGCCCCTCGAAAAAGCAGCCCTTCGGAAGACTCCGCGCCGGAAACCCGCAGGCTTACTGCTGTAGAAATCTTTCAGGCCGCGAGCGAGAACGCACGCGACGAACTACGCCGGTCGAATCAGAAGTTAGCCTTCTCCGGGGTCGCGGGCGGTCTCACCATGGGGCTCACTGGACTTGGAGTTGCGTCAATGAGGGCGCTCTTAGGCCACGAGGGCCAGCACATTGCTCCTTATTTGCTTTATCCGATCGGTTTCATCGCGGTCATTATCGGCCGCGCCCAACTTTTCACGGAAAACACCCTGTACCCGGTGGTCCTGGTGCTGGACGAGCGCCGCCACGTGGTCGAGACATTGCGCTTATGGGGAGTCGTTTTCGCGTCGAATGTTTTCGGAGCTCTGTTGTTTGCCCTGTTAGCGGCAAAATCTCCTGCGCTACGCCCCGACATACTCTCTCAATTGATAAAACTTGGCCAGGAAGCAGCCTTAGGATCCGCCTCCTACTTTTTCTGGAGCGGCATTATCGGGGGATGGATGATCGCCTTGGTTGCCTGGACGGTTACCGCCAGTCACTGGACGATCGGCCAACTGACCATGGTTTACCTGCTGACATTCGTCGTCGGCATCGGACGCTTCGCGCACTGCATTGCCGGTAGCGCAGAGATTCTCTCCGCAGTTGTGACCGGCTCGATCCCGCTCGCGGAATATTTTCGCTGGCTAATCCCTGCGACTCTGGGAAATATTTGTGGCGGCGTGCTCATGGTAAGCCTGCTCAATTATGGGCAGGTCAAGACCATTTCTTGAGCGACATCCAGGCTTCCCCCCGCATCCAATTTNNGCCTGGACGATCACTCATGAAGAAGTTTTCCGCGAGCCGCGCGACTATTGCCAGGAGCAATCGAAAAGGGCGCCCACTCTATGCCGCCGCAAGTTTTTCTATCTGTTTACTTGTGAATACTGTT
Organism: Acidobacteriaceae bacterium; assembly: GCA_003131635.1. Lineage (GTDB taxonomy): Bacteria > Acidobacteriota > Terriglobia > Terriglobales > Acidobacteriaceae > Sulfotelmatobacter. Next base: position 26,452 of record PKVZ01000086.1, on the reverse strand, counting down.
TTAGCCATTACGTCGCGGCGGCCTTTCTGATCCTCACCCGCTTCAAATTGCTCTACGACGACTGGCGNNTCTACAACCATCTCCGTCTGGATATCAAGCACGAGCAGATCGAAATTCATGCGAAACAGAAAGATCTCAGCCAAGACCGCAAAGCTGCTTGAGATTTGTGGAACGTAATCCGCCGTGAGGTGCGCCAGCATCATCCCGCCGCGTGGAAGGGCTTGTCGCTGCGGTTTTTGCCCCCTCAAGTGCGCCCATAGCATCTCCCCCGTTGCCGGCTGCGCCCGCAACTTTTTCGCCTTTGTTACGAAATCCGAACAAAATCAAGAAAACACCCCCCCCCGCTGGCCGCTTGGTAAAATGACACCGTCCAGAAGGCAAAAACGCAGAAAACAAAATAGAAGGGAGTTTTGAAAATGGCAGGACAGGAGGACAAGAAGGGACAAGCCCCGGAAGCGCCGGATCGGCGAAGCTTCTTGCAAGACAGCGGCACCGCGTTAGCGGCTGCTATTGTTCTTGCAGCGGCACCCGCTGCGGCGGCTAAAAGCACACAAGACAACAAGAATGAGGGATCACAACCATTAATTAAGGCCACTAGCTACAAAGTAGAAAAATGGAACATCACGGAGCGACCAGACGGACGCGAGGCTATCGCCACTTTCGTAGCCAGCGGTCCCGGAGGGGAAACCGCCAGGATTCCACTCTACGCCAGGTGGATATATTACGGCGAAAAATACAGCGTAATTCACCACATTCCATCAACCCCATTCACGCGAGGAGTCACTGTCGTCGTCTCGGGCACGAAAGGTGTGGTTGACGGCGACATCCGCCGCGATGTGGTATCCGCTATTGCAGTAGAAGATGACGGCGGAGTCCATCGCGAAGGTCCGCAAGAGGTCAAGGTGAGACTTAAAGATCCATATACCGGATTGTCGGTGCAGGAAAAGGTTAACCAGTTCATGGTGGACAAAGCCGCAGGGCGATGGAACTAACCCCAAAGGAGCGGGATAGAAGCCTCCCAATAGAAATGTGCGGGAGGCAGGAAGGAGAGCTAAATGGAACCGGCGACCGATGTGCCCTTAGTCACTGGCGAATGCCTACTAGTTTGCCTTATCGGATGCGTGGAGTTCATCGAGATTCCGCCTCTGTATTACAGCTGCCTCTTAGGCTGCGACTATGCATGCGGCATACTTAACTGAGCATCTGCGGGAAAGCATTTTCCCGAATCAACGCGGCGGCAGCTCCCGGAAGGGAGCTGCCGACCGAACGCGTAAAGCTGCGTAATAAGTTTGATCTGGCGCAGGTGAAAAATCGCGTTTTCAGGCTGTGGCGCTCGTCGAGCCGAGCGTAACCCTGGCAGCGTGGGCGATCTCGGCAGCTGCCCTCCTGCCGCTGGCAATTGCGCCGTGCACGGTCCCGTTATGACCCCCAACATCCGTGGCTTCGCCGGCAAAGAACAATGTATTCTCGACCGGCGCGGCCAAGGTTCGCTGCGCTCCGCCGTGGCCAACTTTTCCGTAGCTGTAGGCTCCCCGCGAAAACGCATCGCTCTGCCAATCGTGAAAGTATGCGTGTTCGAGCAATGTATCCAGTTCCTGCGTGCTTACACCCAGCAGACGATGAAGGGTTTCAATACTTTGTTCAATCACGAACGATTCGCTGCGCCCGGAAAGCCGCGCGGCACAGTGAAAGGGCGCCCAGCCCACAAGCAAGGGTAATTTTGCCGGCGCTGCAGTCCACCAGGTTGGGAACCAGTCGTCATGGGAAAAAAGAAAACTCATTCCGTCCATCGTCTGCGAATTTTTTTCGCGGAACTTTGGAAGATCTTCCCAGAAGCGCTCGCGAAATCGTAGCGTGACCCGAATCACTTTCCCCATCTCGATATTGCGAATCGCATCCTGTTTATTAGTCGGCAATTCTGGAATAAACCGAATCGCGCCCTTATCGTCAACCCGCGCCTGCAGCACGCCGAGTGGAACAGTGACGAGCACGCGCGGAGCAGCAAGCCTTGCAATTCCATTTGGGCAGTTCGCGGTTATTTCAACGCGGCCGGGACGCCATTGAATACTCTCGACAACCGTATTTTTCCGAACAGCGACGCCGCCGTCTTGCAACCGATGTTGAAAGATTTCGATCAAATCCGTATACCCATGCTCGGCACGAAAGGCGCGGTCCCCTTCAATTTGCTCTTCGGCGCGCATTCCCTGCACCAGCCAGTTCACACCTACCAAAGCGGGATCGGCCGCATTGAATCCAGTGACGTAACCCGTGGACCACCTCTTCGCCCGCTGGAGTTCGGGAGTATGTTTCAACTTCGAACTATAGTCTCGCAAGAACTCCGCAAACGATTGGTCGCTTTTGCGCGCACTGGTTTTCATCTTCTGCAGAATTTTGTCTACATTGGAAAAGAAGTCGCAGGGGCCGATGCGCCCCTCCTCTACGCACCAATTGTCACCATCGACTTCGCTGATTTGCACCTGCCGGCGTTCGAGCAGATCCCACGTTTCCGGCGGCCGGCCATGGATGAATTCCGCGCCGAGTTCGATGGGCACACACAGCTTGGGATCAAGCAGCGTAAATATGCGACCCCCGATTCGATCCCGGGCTTCGAGCAGAGTAACCGAAAGACCAGCATTTCCCAGCGCCGAAGCCGCAGACAATCCAGCTGCTCCAGCCCCCACCACGACCACATCCGCATCTTTCACAACGTCGGCTTGCACACGGATTCTCTTTTAGGATTTTATCGTTGATTCGATCACGAAGATTCGATCAAGAATGCATCAGACCACCCAGCGGCTCACTTCGGCTCCGGCTTCACTGCTTTCAGGTACGCGACGACCGCAGCCGCATCTTGCTGACTCATTCGAAATTGTGGCATAGGCGGACGCAGATAACCACCACGCCAAATTCCCGTCGTCAACAACGTCACCATTTCCGCGTCCGTCCCCGGTAACGCTCCTGCAATCCTCGGGGCCTGGAGCGGCCAATTTTCGACCGGTTCGGCGGATTTCAGCCAAACCGGCGCACCTTCTAACCATCTGCTGCGGTCTGGAGCCCCATCGCTATCGCGCGGCGTGTGACACTGGCCGCAAATAGCGATGTCTTCCACTATGTATTTCCCGCGGTCAGAATTCTGGCTGGCGTCGCGATGTTCCGACTTGCCCATCGGCTGTGCCGTTTGCCCACGGCCCTCATTGAAGAATGCCACCACAATGAGTAACAGAACGCTTCCAACGCTACGAGAGAATGTGGTTACTGAAGATTGCACTTCTGTTGGTTGACCGGGGTCGCCGGGAGGTTGGCGGAAAGGTTGTATCTACCAACCTCCACCGAATATCGCCAAATCGCACATTCTGACCCCCCAAAAAACACCATGGACAAACCCCGCATGCAGTTTCGGCATCTTTTGTGTGGGCCGTTGCGTTCCTGGGGGCGAGACTGTCATACTCCAAGGCACAATTTTTGCAACTTCGTCCGTTTTTGCAACTTCGTCCGTCTGACAACGGGATCCGCTTAACGACAGCAGCAAGCACGCATGACGGAACGCCAAAATTTCTGGGGAGGATGGCAGGAACGCATCTCCGCGCTCCGTAACGTTCCCGCTGTTCTGAAGATCGTGTGGGACTCCGGTCCTGGAGTCGTGATTTTTGGTCTGGTATCGCGGCTCTTTTCATCTCTCTTTCCAGTCGGGCTTCTGTGGATTACGAAGCTGATTATTGATGGCATCGTGCACGCCGTCTCGACTCACCAGCCGGTGCCTCGCGGATTCTGGTGGTTAGTGGTCGCAGAATTCTCTCTGGCGGTACTAAACAGTATTCTCCTCCGGACGATCGACTACTCGGATTCGCTGCTGGGCGATAAGTACACTCGGCATGTCAGCATCCGTGTGATGAACCACGCGGCTAGCTTGGATCTGATCGCCTATGAGGATCCGGTTTTTTATGATCGTCTGGAACGGGCTCGAGTGCAGGCCACCGACCGGCTGGTGATGATTCAACAGATCGGACGGCTGGTGCAACAGGCGATCACCACCATAACCCTCTCAGTCACGATCATGGTGTTCTCCCCGTGGCTGATGTTGCTGCTGGTTGCCGGTGTGGTTCCGGCTTTCCTGGGCGAAAGCCATTTTGCCTTCCTGGGATACGCCAAGAATTTCCGGCAGACGCCGATGCGGCGGCAATTGGATTACCTGCGGATTCTGGGTGGAAGCAAAGAAGCCGCCAAGGAGCTGAAACTCTTCGGACTGAAGGATTTTTTGCGGGAGCGATTCACCCGTATCTCCGATCAGATCTATATGGAGAATGTAACCCTCTCTCGGCGCAAGTTGATTGCTGGCGCCCTGCTGTCGACGATCGGAACCATGGGATACTATTCGGCGTATGTGTTCGTGATCTGGCGCACCGTTGCCGGCGCACTCAGCATCGGCACCCTGACCCTTCTGGCCGGAGCCATTCAGCAGGCGAGCAGCAATATTGAGCAAATTTTCTCGACCTTTGCCGGTATTGGCGACCAGGCACTGTTCCTTACCGACCTGCTGGCGTTCTTCGAAATGAAACCGACGATCCAGTCCAAGCCCCATGCCATGCTGACTCCGAAGCCTATCGTCCGCGGCGTTGAATTCAGGAATGTCTCTTTCAGTTATCCGGGAAATCCTCGGCGGGTTCTCGACCAGATTAATTTCCAGCTGCATACCAACGAGAGGCTGGCCTTGATTGGCGAAAACGGACAAGGCAAGACGACCATCGTAAAATTGATCACCCGGCTCTACGACCCGACCGAAGGTCAAATCCTTCTAGATGGCGTGGACTTACGCGACTACGATCTGGAAGATCTCCATCGCGAAATTGGAGTCATCTTCCAAGACTTCATGCGCTATGAAATGACAGCGCGGGAAAACATTGCCATTGGCCGCATCGAGGAAATCGACAACCTGGATTTGGTGAAGAGCGCCGCGCGGAAAAGCATGGCGGACCATACCATAGGACGCCTGTCTCTGGGTTACGACCAAATGTTGGGCCGGCGCTTTGAACAGGGTGTGGACCTTTCCGGAGGCGAGTGGCAAAAAGTTGCCCTGGCAAGGGCTTACCTGCGGGACGCGCAGCTCCTGATTCTGGACGAGCCCACCGCCGCGCTGGACGCGCGCAGCGAATTTGAAGTCTTCCACCGCTTCGCGGAACTTACAGCCGGAAAGATGGCGCTTTTTATTTCGCACCGGTTCTCAACCGTACGTTCGGCTGACCGCATCCTAGTCCTGGAGAATGGCAGGATTGCAGAGGAAGGAACTCACGACCAACTGGCAAGCCTGGGTGGTCGTTACGCGGAGATGTTCGAGATGCAGGCCTCGAGCTATCGTTAGACGACTTACAGATACGCGAGTTGCAGATACGCGAGTTGCANNAAAGATAAGCTATGACACCACAAAGTGGTCACCTGGAACTCGTTACTGCGGAGCCGAAAACCCTGCGCGTAGTCTCGAAGGATATGGAACCTGGGCCCGACACATTAAGCCGGAGCGCCGCCGACCTCGCCCGCAACCTGGCATGGGTACCGGGGCAGCAGGAATCGCGTAATTTCCGCGATCGCTGTGAAGCCCTTCACCGCGCCTTCCGGCCACTGTTAGCTTCGCTGGAACGTCGTGAAGCCAAACCTTTGCCAGAAGATCTCCTGCCCCTCCGGGAAAATATTTACCTGCTTACCGGCGAACTGCAAGAAACCTGCGGAACCTTCCACGCTCCTCACAAACTTCCGCAGGTTCGCACCAGCGATGGCACGATCATTCCAAGAATAGCCGCATTGGCCGTAGAGTATCTCACCGCCAGCGGCTACCAGTTCAGTCAAGCAAGTTTCACCTCTTACATCCAAGCCTTCCAGCAAGTCACGGTGCTGAAGATGGCTGAGCTATGGATGCTAATCCCGGTCATGAAGCTTGCGCTGCTGGAACGAATCGCCGAGCTAGGCCGACGCTCGCTGGAGAATCCCTCCGGACCGTATCCTGTCGACCATGCGGTCCGCAGCTTACAGGACATTCAACAGGTTCCCTGGAAAGTTACTATCGAGCCGCTGATCCTGTTCGACCGCGTTCTGCGCGACGACCCTGCGGGAGCTTACGCTCGTATGGACTACGAGACTCGCGAGCTCTACCGTCAGAAACTCGTAATTATTGCGGACCGCAGCGATTGCTCGGAAATAAAGGTTGCCAGCGAAGCGCTCGCCCTGGCCCGTCAGGCACAGAGGCAAGCGCATGAAGATCCGCGTTTGACTCTGCGCGATTCGCATGTGGGATTGTACTTGGTGGCGGAAGGCCAAGCCGTTCTGCAGGAGAGAGTCGGATTCCACCCTACGATTGCCCAGCGCTTGCGAACTTTTCTACTCCAGCATCCGGATGAGTTCTATCTACCGGGTATCGCTGCCCTAACTTTCGCGATTGTTTCCGGTGTTGTCCTTCTGTTGACCCCGCCAACTACTTCTTTATGGCTGGTTTTACTTGCGATATTAGCTGTTCTGTTGCCCGGTTCGCAGAGCGCCGTCCAGATCATGAATTATCTGGCTACGCTACTGTTACCGGCGCAAACTCTACCCAAGCTGGATTTCTCGGAGGGAATCCCGAACGACTGCGTCACCCTGGTAGCGGTTCCCGCCGTGCTTCTGAATGAACAACAAGTCCGCAAGCTCGCTGACGACCTGGAGGTTCGCTATCTGGGCAATCAGGATGCAAACATTCACTATGCTCTGCTCTCCGATCTTCCTGATTCCCCGTCGGAGCCCCGGGAAAATCATCCACTAGTCGATCTGGCTTCGGAGCTAATCGCCAAGCTCAACGAGAAATATGCCGGACAAGGCATGGGATCGTTCTTTCTCTTCCATCGCCATCGCGTTTACAACCCGCGAGAAAGACTCTGGATGGGATGGGAGCGTAAGCGCGGTAAATTGATGGACCTGAACAACCTGCTGCGCGCCAAGTTTGACAGCTTTCCACTGAAGGTCGGCAATCTTCCCATACTCTCCGGCGTTCGCTTCGTTATCACTCTCGATTCCGACACAGAGCTGCCGCGAGGATCGGCCAGCCGCATGGTCGGCACCCTGGCCCACCCTTTGAATCAAGCGATCATTGACCCCGATAAAGGCATCGTTGTCGCAGGTTACGGCATTCTGCAGCCCCGGGTCGGAGTCAGCGTCCAAAGTTCTGCGCGGTCAAGGCTGGCCAGCATTTATTCCGGACAGACCGGCTTTGACATCTACACCCACGCGACCTCCGATGTCTACCAGGATCTCTACGGCGAAGGTATTTTTGTCGGTAAAGGGATTTACGAGGTGGACACGTTACACCGCGTTCTTGACCGCCGGTTCCCGCGCAATGCTCTGCTAAGTCATGACTTGGTGGAAGGCGCGTACGCCCGGGCCGGCCTCGTCAGCGACATCGAAATAATAGAAGACTATCCTTCTCACTACAGCGCACACAATCGGCGAAAGCATCGTTGGATGCGAGGCGACTGGCAAATTGCGGGATGGCTGCTTCCCATGGTTCCCGAGGAATCGGGTCGACGAGTGCCCAATCCGCTTTCCGTGGTTTCAAGATGGAAGATTCTCGATAACCTCCGGCGCAGCCTGGTGGAACCTGCCATCTTCACATTGTTCTTGCTGGGCTGGTTGTGCCTTCCGGGTGGGCCGGCTTCGTGGACTGCCGTAACTGTCGCTATCCTGTTTTTGCCGGCCCTGTGCCAGCTGGCATTCGATTTCGTAAACGCAGCGATGCTGGGCAAGAAGTCGATCGTGCTCGATGCCTGGAATGGATTTCTGAACGCCAGCATTGGGAGTTGGTTGACCGTTACATTCTTGGCGCATCAGGCGCTGTTGTCCATGGATGCCGTAGTGCGGACCATGGTCCGCAGGCTGATCACGCGGCAAAGACTGTTGCAATGGGAAACCGCCGCCGAAGCCGAACTCGCAGGTGACAAGCGCACCACGCTGGATATTTACCTGAACTGGACTCCCGCACTTGCC
>PKVZ01000086.1:573-18428 GCA_003131635.1 Acidobacteriaceae bacterium | reverse complement strand
TGGCGCTACTTCGACGAGTTCAGCACGGAAGAACACCATTGGCTGATTCCAGACAATGTGCAGGAAGAGAATTCCAAAGTCGCGCCTCGTATATCCCCGACCAACCTTGGCTTTCTCCTCAACGCACGTCAGGTGGCTTGCGAATTCGGTTATCTCACCGTGCCGGAATTCGCGCAACAGACGCTTCGAACCCTTGCGACAATTTCGCAGTTGCCGAAGCACCGAGGCCACCTGCTCAACTGGTATGACACAAGGTCGTTGACCGTGCTCGCGCCTGCGGTCGTTTCCAGTGTCGACAGCGGCAACTTAGTAGCTTCACTTTGGACGCTTCAGCAGGGATCCCTGGATCTTCTCAAGCAACCTCTCTTACCGCGCGAGTTAGGCGATGGCCTTCTGGATCATTTATACGTCTTGACGAGCCAGGGCGCTTTGCCACGGCGAAAACTCTCCGGAATGGAGGACGCGCTTAAGCAACCAGACAACCTCCAGTATCTTTTGGACATTCCCGACTCAGTCCTGAAGGATCTGCAGCAATCGCCCGCCAATTCGAAAAGCGCAGACGTTTCTTGGTTGCAGGAGCATGTGAAAGAACGTATCCGACAGGTTTGCCGGGTAGCGCAGCTTTATGCTCCATGGCTACTGCCGGAGTACGGCGCTCTAAAGAGTGATCCCGCAATTTATTTACAAGGCCGCCCCGGCAACGCTCCCGTGCTCGAGCAAATGCCCGGCTTTATCGATCGTCTTGCGATGCAATTACGTGCGGCGCTTGATTCCGCCACCGGAGACTCCGGCAAGCTTTACGGCGAGTTGCTTGACTTACTACCTGAGGCGCGCTCCCGCACCATGCGTCTTATTGAAGATCTTAATAAAATTGCCCAGCAGTCGGGCACCTTAGCGGATGAAATGGATTTTTCCTTTCTCATGAACCCGGGCCGACATCTGCTGTCGGTGGCCTTTGAGGTGGAGAAGGACCATAACCATCCCGCCTGTTACGACCTTCTGGCGAGCGAAGCACGCATCGCTTATTTTATTGCCATCGCCAAGGACGATATTCCGCAGGACAGCTGGTTTAATCTCGGCCGTCCCCCAATGGTGGACGAAGGAATGCCCGGCCTTCTGTCATGGACCGGTACCATGTTCGAATTTCTGATGCCGACTCTCTGGATGCGCTTGTATCCCAATACATTGTTGCAGCGCGCGGCGGAGGCCGCCGTACGATCTCAACGAGCCTATGCCTCCAGTAAGAAAGTACCTTGGGGCATTTCTGAGTCAGCTTCCAGCCAATTAGATTCCTCCGGCAACTATCACTACTTCGCTTTTGGCGTTCCTCAGTTGGCGATTCACAAACCCGAGCAGAACGGACCTGTGATCTCGCCATATTCAACCTTCTTGGCCTTGGATATTGAACCCGCTGCTTCGATCCGGAATTTGCGCACTCTGCAACGCAAACGATGTTTGAGCTCTTACGGTTATTACGAATCCTTGGACTTTAGTCCATCGCACCGTCGCTCATCTCGCGGCTTTGAAACCGTGCGTTGCTGGATGGCTCACCACCAGGGCATGAGCCTTCTCTCAATGGCAAATTTCCTTAACGATGAAGTTGTGCAACGCTGGTTCCATAGCCATCCGCGCGTGCAGGCCACCGAACTGTTGTTGCAGGAGAAGCCAGCCGGCCGCATCAGTTCGTCAAAACCGCGCACCAAGGTAGCTTGAACCAGTCGCAGGCAAAGATCGAAGAACTCGTCCGAAGTATAATCTTCACGCGAGCAACTATGCGGCACCGTCACATTCTTACTCTCGCAGTTATCTTGACGTTCTCTTCGGGCATTTCACCCATTTATGCTCAAGTCACAGATCCACAGACGGAAGTATTAGTCATCGATACAAAAGCCCCTTCGCATCCCTTCCCCCATTTTTGGGAAAAGATGTTTGGATCCGGACGGGCCATACTAAGCCTGCGCGAGGATTACCTCGGTGACTTACGCGCAGTCAGGCAGATCACAGATTTTACCTATGTTCGCTTTCACGGCATCTTCAATGACGAGGTCGGTATTTACGGTGAAGATAGTCAGGGACATCCCGTCTATAACTTTTCTTACATCGACCACATCTATGATGGCTTGCTGGTCAATGGAGTCCGTCCCTTCGTCGAAATCAGTTTTATGCCCGACAAACTGGCGGCCAGCCACACCCTTCAAGCTTTCTGGTACCACCCGAATGTTGCTCCTCCAAAGGATTGGGATCGCTGGGACGATCTAGTGAGAGCCTTCGTTCAGCACCTTGTCGAACGCTACGGAATCGATGAAATTTCACAATGGTATTTCGAAGTTTGGAACGAGCCCAATCTTGATTTTTGGGCGGGACAACCTAAACAGGAAACTTATTGGGAGCTTTACGACCACACGGCCGTCACAATTAAGAAGGTGAATCAGCGACTCCGCGTCGGCGGCCCCGCGACTGCGCAAGCCGCCTGGGTTGACGCATTCATTAAGCACTGTGCGGAGAAACAAATCCCGCTAGACTATGTCTCCACCCACGTCTATGCCAACGATACGGCGAAAGACATTTTCGGAACGCAGGAAGACATTCCTCGGGATCGCATGGTCTGTCGCGCAGTAGATAAAGTACATAACCAGATCAAATCGTCTAGCATGCCCAGCCTTCCGCTGATCTGGAGCGAATTCAACGCCAGTTACAAGAACGAGCCCGATGTCACCGATGCGACTTATATGGGCCCTTGGATGGCGGATACAATCCGCCAGTGCGATGGTTTGGTCGATATCATGTCTTACTGGACTTTCTCCGATGTCTTCGAGGAACAAGGCGCGGTCAAAACCCCGTTCTATGGCGGCTACGGTCTCATCGCCGAGGATGGCATTCCCAAGCCCGCTTTCAACGCCTTCGAACTACTTCACGAACTCGGAGAAGAACGCATCCAACTCGATTCCGAGTCCGCTCTGCTTACTCGTCGAAAGGATGGAACGTTGGTGCTCGCGGTGTGGAACTATGCGCCGCCCGAGCAATCCGGCTCTCCGCGAAAAATTACCTTGCGCTTTAAGAATACCAACCAAAAGCATGCCTCGGTTTCGAGGGTGGACGGCGAGCACGGGGACGTTCGCCCGGCTTACGAGAAGATGGGAAGTCCGCGTTACCCTACGCAGAAACAGATTCAGGAACTTCGCAGTGCGGCGAATCTCTCCGCGCCCGAAGCCGAGCATCTCCAGCACGGCGAGTTAACCATAACTCTGCCCAGCCATGGGCTGGCGGTAATCGAACTCAAGTAAACATCGCTGAACAGTCGTTGCGTGGTTAAGGCTGATACTTCTTGAAGCCGGCCCGATCCATGCCGCGCGTCGCCTCCTGGTTCTTCATGAATGTTTTCCAGACGAAACCCGTGCGGACATTCTCCGCCATCAGCATGGAAATGCCTGCATCAATGCCGATCGTGTCGCTGTCGTACCAATTCTTGAGCGGGTTAAACGCGTTCACAAATCCGTAACGGCTCCACGCGCGAGGGTAACGATCTTTAATATTCCTCAGCACGCGCATCACGGGCTGGGTCATAAAAGGCAAAGAACCGGCCGACGCGCTGGGAACAATGGTTCCATCAATCGGCCCCATCATCGGCGGACCTCCCCAGATCACATAGCCCTTCTGCGAATCGGAGGCGGAAATCCCCCACAGGTCGTCGCTGTAATCGGGAAACTGTTTGCCCAGTTCCAGGCAGAAATGCCGGTGGGCGTCCGTGGCCAGCGTCGAGTTTTCAAAGTAATCGGCATACTGGTCGCGCTTTCCGCGAAAATCAAACCAGGCCTGCGAATACTGATGTACAAACAACGGCGCGAACGAACCGATATAACGAATGCCATCATATTCAAACCGGAGACGCTTCCAGGCATTCCACGCCTCCCCCGGCAAGGGATGCGGAAGCGATCCCAACCCCAGCAGATAGATCATCATCATCTCGCTGTAATAGTCCCAGCGATAGGGCAGAAACCCGAATTCAGGGGTCCACCCATGCGGCAACAATGAAGTATCCTCGGACAGCCAGCTCCAATCGACCCGGTTAAATATCTGGTACGCCAGCAGACTGATCTCAGAATGCTCCTCAAAATGTCTTCGGCAGGTGAGAACACCACACAGCAGGATGGCCGTGTCGACAGAAGAGACTTCGGAATCCCAAACTCGCTCGCCGGTGTTGATGTCAGCGAAGTGGTAGAAAAATCCCCGATGGGTCGGCATCTTTTTCCAGAGGAAGCGCAGAGTCGCCAAAACCCGATCCCGCGCATCGGACGATGTAATGAATTCCCGCTGTTCCCCGATACAAAGAGCGGTCAGCCCAAATCCTGTTGCCGCAATACTGGCCACAATCGAGTTGTCATCCTTCGCTACGTTGCATCGATCCCTGATCAACCCGGTTTGCGGACTCGCCTGCTCCCAGAAGTATTGAAAGCTTCGCTTTTCCATCTCCTGCAGAAAATCATCGTCCTCGGGCGAGAGGACGGCCGCAGCCGGCGAAGGCTGGGAAGCCTGCGCTGCCCGCGTTTCGGCGATCGATGCAATTACCTGGCCGCTATCGAGAATCCCCAGCAGACCAAGGCCACCGATTTGAAAAAGGAGTTCCCTTCGCGAAAGGCGTTTCTTAGGAAATTTATTTTCTTCCGTGCGCATCAGTTAGATTTAGATGCATCCATATCGACTTGGAACAGTGACTAACCATGATAGCGAGAAAACTTGCCGTGCGAAAACTGCGTCCTAGAATGTTAAAACATAAGGGAGCGCAATGAGTAGACGCAAGACCATCGCAATTTGGGCAGCCGTGATTCTTGCCACCCTGGCGGCTGCTTCAGCCGTCGCCGTGCTCAGTCGCCGTCGACCGGTGACCTTGAAAGGCGCCGTCTTGCGGCAGGATGCCGACCCCAACCGCCAACTGCCGCTGGCGGATGTCCAAATCACCGCCGTCAATGCCTTAGGAAGCGCAGCCTCCAAGTCCGACTCTTCGGGCTTTTTCACTTTGACGCTGCCCAAAGGTCTTCGGCGCCGTCAGGAAGTAATCCTCAGTTTCCGGCATAAAGATTATCGGCCCCTGGATGTGAATGATTTCATCGGAGACAAAATCTATGTTGCCCGGATGGTCCCGCTTCATCAGGACACTACCGCCGAAACCCGCGCCGGCTCCTCGGTCGCCAACACCCGCATAAGATATTCCGTAAAAGCTACGACCGAGGCCAACGTCGGCACCGCCGTCCGGACGTTTCAAATAATTAATACAGGAAATACGCCCTGTAACAATCATCCTCCGTGCGCGCCCGGCGGCAAGTGGAAAGCCGTAGTCGGCTCTTTGTCGCTGGATGCTGGGGAAGGAAACGAGTTCCGCAATGCCAGAGTTTCCTGCATCGCGGGGCCGTGCCCGTTCACCAAAATCGAACAGGAAAACTCCGCCCAGGATCGGCGCCGCTTCAATATTTCCGTGCTCAACTGGTCCGATACCGTTACTTTCCTGGTGGAAGCTGAAGTGGTTCATCCCATGACCAGCGACATGGTGCGCGAAACCTACCCGGTAATTTTCGGACGCGCCTTGAACTTCAGCCTGCCCGCTTCCGCCGAAGGCCCCAGCATCGAAGCCGAGATCCAGGGCGACCCTATCGTGTTTCCCCTTGGCCCCGATCTGTTCTTACGCTGGGCGGATTGCCACATAGTGGTCGACCGCGACCAATCCAAGAATTATCGCTGCGAACTCAAACCCGGCTACCAGTTCCACTAGATTAGATTGAGGCTAAGGCACCACCCGCGCCTCCTACAGTGCAGCGCTTCGGGCCCCTAGAGCGAAGCCGTAATCCACTTTCCGGCGAAACCCGTATTGCGACTCCCCGGCCGGTGTTTGAAAATTCTTATTATTGAAGATCGGTCACCGCCGATCAGAGGACTTTATGGCATTCTTCAACACATTCAAGAGCGGAGACGTTGTCCCGGCCTCTGGCTCCTACGCAGTCCTGCACTCCACTCCGCACAAACTACCGCAACGCTCGGTGCACGTTGAAGGAGACAAATTCCAGCCGTGCAGACTGTGCCCCCTGGGCGTGTTGTACCGCCTGGAGCAACCCGGCGCGCAGTGGCCGTTATTCGCAAATCCGGCACAGGCAATGGCTGCGTGCTAAGCCCCGCCACACCTCGAAAACCAAGCCCGCTAGAGAACATGGTTTCGCCGTAAACGGAATCGGCGGAAACGATCCCAAAGACAAGGGACAAGAAGATGGAGCCGACGAGCGGACTTGAACCGCTGACCTGCCGATTACGAATCGGCTGCTCTACCAACTGAGCTACGTCGGCCTCTGCTTAAGCCCTTCCAGTTTATCAAATCATGTTTATCAAATCATGGGAAAGCAAACATTGAAGGCCAAGGCAGGACACTGCACCCGGAGAGGAAGTGCCACTTACATTCGCCCACGCGTCTGCGCGGCTATGCGGCGCGAGCCGCCACCAGTGCGTCGTATTCCTCCTGCGATTGCGCGGGCAACAAGACCCACATGGTATAAACACCCACGGCGGTACCGAACGGAATATTGAACAGCGAAAGAAATCCTAGAACCAGCGCGATCACTCGAGCCCAAGGTTCCCGCTGCAACAAGCCGTAGCCCGCGATGAATCCGCAAGCCGCCTTGGCCAGGATGAAGATTGCCACCACGCTTAACAGCGGGCGCAAGAAAGCGGTCGGAGCCTCCGGCGCGCCCATTTCATGGAGATGCGCCAACAATGTGTTAGCGACGATGTACAGGACCACGCCGCCGATCGTATTCATAGCCGAGATCGCCAACCACAGAATACCCAGCAGATGAACATGCTCCCGCACGCGACTACGCCGCGGTTGGAGTGCAGTCACGGGTCCGACGACTGGCTTGCCACATCGGCTGCAAAACCCCTGGCCCGGTTGTACCGCAGCGCCGCATCCGTCGCAGAACATAAGTTCCTCCCTGAGGATTCGCCAGCTACTACATACTTCTCAACAGATGATACGCAAACTCCGGCCAAGAGTTCCGTTCGAGTGCCATCAAGGTTCGGCCGAACCCTCATTTAATCACAGCGCATTTGTACGGATGGAACTCTCACCACAAAACGAAAAGGCCGCCCGGCAACAGGGCGACCTCTTCTTTTCAAGGGAGAATAGTTCCAACAGAGGGTTTAGATTTCCGTCGAAACTTTCTGACAAAATCTTATGGGCCGAAAAAGGGGGGTGTCAAGCAATTTCTATCAAATAAATGTCTTTGCTTTCAATGACTTACGGAATCGGTCAATACTTACACGAAATGTCCCAATTTGAGACAGAAAGCCGTAGAAAAGGCGGTAACCCGATAATCCTGCGGTACTTAAGGCCTATTTTAAGGCGTCTGAGGGATCCTGAGGACTGGGAGAAGAGGGCTGTCCCGCCGGCTCCCTCAAGTCCAAAGAAATGAACTCTGTTTGATCGGCACGGCCGAAAACTGGACCCGGGAAATAGCGCCGTAACAGAACTCGTGCGCCGCCGAAAGCAACTCCCGCCGCTAGCGATATCGCACCCACGATGATGCACAGAAGAATAATGTTAACCAGCAGGTTGGCAATGTTGTTCTTCTTGTCGAAATACGTGTTCTCGTTCCACGTGACGCTGGCGTCGTAGTTCACAGCACCCAAAAGCGTTTGGGCAGCGCTCTGCGAAAGCGGGCCAGCGGCGATGGCCACGATCGGGCCGGTACGCTTATCGAAGAATGTGCCGATGTTTTCCACGGCCTCCACCCCGGCCTGCGGTTGAGCGGCATGGTTGGCAGCGTCGATGCGGCGCAAATGGTCAGCCGCCAACGCCGGCGTCGGATACTCGATCAGCATCAGCGTAGCTTCACCGCCCGCAACCGAGTACTGCCCGAGAACCACTTCGGGATTCGCTCCAAAATCCACAAGATCCGCGGGAATTGGAGACGTGATTGCCCCCAGACCCAGCGGTCCTTCCGCATACTTTTCCGTATTCGCCTCGTAACCACGATGCGGCATGAAGGTAAGAATTGGCGGGAGGTTGCCGGCATTTCCGCTAGGACGCGGCAGAGCGCCAGCCAGTTCTCGCAGACTCGCCGCCGACATTACCGACAACTCGTTGAACACTGCATCCACTACGATGTGCCCGCGATAAAACAGCACGCGTCGATCCGCCGATGCGCCCTGGTCTCCGATCTCCTCCCGCGCCATCCCCGGCTGCAGGTAGAACGTGTATGCGCCGAAGGCGCCACTGGCATCGGTAAACCTTGCGGCGCGGATCTTCAGCGTGCGCCCATCGTCGCTCTTATAGGCAGCGGCTTCGAAGTCGGTGAATCCGTATTCCTTCAGCAGGGCCGCATTGCTGGGATCGGCGGCAGCCGCATCTTTGCTCGGCTGGCCCGCGCCTTGCATTTGCCATCCGGCAAACTGTTTGGGGAGGATCGGCGGCAGAGGCGAATCCGCGCCGGGAGCAGCTAACAAGACGCTCGCGAAAAGGACAACAATGGCAACCACGAGTACCGGCTTGGAAAAAGGCATGGATGCACCGCGTGACACAGCATTCCTTCCTTAATTAGACCACAGGAGACCGGAAAAAGTTTCCGGCAGGCGATTCTTGGCGAGGAGGACGCTCAAGTAACTCGCTCGCCTGTTCAAGTAGAAAACCTACTGCCCCGCGTCCTTATCCATCTTGCTGGCAACCTTAACCCCGCTCAGCCCGTTCACATACTTGGCGATGCCGCGGTAGAGCGATTCGGCAATGCGCTCGCGGTATTCGCTGGTGGCGAGGCGATGCTCGTCGGTAGGATTGCTGACAAAAGAGATCTCGGCAAGAATCGAGGGCATGTTCGCGCCGATCAGCACAATAAACGGAGCCTTCTTCACGCCACGGTCGCGAATCGCCGGACTCTTCACCGCGAGTCCGCTGTGCAGCGAAGCCTGCACGTCCCCGGCGAACTCCCGCGACTCTTCGATCTTTTCCTTGAGCGCAATTTTCTTCACCAGATCCTGCAGTTCGTAAATGGATTTTTCCGAAACCGCGTTCTCGCGCGCCGCCACTTCCAGCGCTTCCGGCGAAGACGTGAAATTCAAGTAGTAAGTCTCCACTCCGCGGGCATCGGGATCATGGCTCGAGTTGGCATGAATGGAAACGAACAGATCGGCCCGCGCCTGGTTGGCGATTGCAGTGCGAGTTTCCAGCGGGATGAAGGTGTCATTCTTCCGCGTATAAACCACTTCCGCGCCCAACCGCGTCTCGAGCAGCTTGCCCAAACGCCGGCCCACTTCGAGCACCAGATCTTTTTCTTCCAGGCCGTTCGGTCCGATCGTGCCCGTATCGTGGCCTCCGTGGCCAGGATCGATTACGATCTTGCCGATTTTCAAGCCGAGAGCGCGAATCAAAGAACGGTCGCCGCTCGCCGTGGGCCTCGCCTCGCGAATATCCAGGTCCGATGTGCCTCTCGCCCGGCCCGAGGCGAGCGTGCGTGCCGTACCTCGATGTCGCGCGTCGGCTGCCTTGCCTCGGCCAGCATCGGGAGCACCGGAATCCAAGGTGTCCGATTGGCTGTCGAGATCGTTGTCGATCAGCCTTTTCGAGGCGACGCCATTCCGCGACGTCACCAATTCTTTCTTTACTACCCGAACATTTTGCTTTGCGGATTCCGCTGCTGGCACGTCGGCGTCATCGTCGTCGTCGTCCGCGTCGACCACCCTTTTCACCACCGCGGTCTGAGCGGCCGCCGGCGTTAAGTCGGTGGTCTTTGTCGCCAAGGAATTCGACCCTGCTTCGCCTGTTAGTTTAGGCGCAATGACTCGGGTTTCCTCCGCCAAAGAGGTTTCTCCAGCCTCTTTGCGCTTGGCCCGCCCATTCTTGCCATGAATATCAATAATCAAGCGGTAGGGATTCGGCAACAGGAAGGCATCGTAATCGGAAAGATTGTCGACCTCCAGCACAACCCGCGTACGTCCCGGCGCAAACTGCGCCACGCGGACCTTCTTCAGGAATCCATCATCCACGTCGAAGCTCTTGCCTACCAGCGTAGAGGCCAGCTTCGTTCCGTTGAGATCGAAAAAAATACGCGACGGAGTTGCGATCCGTTGCGATGAAAACTTGACGTCGCTTTCCACATCGATGGCGACGCGTGTGTAGTCGGGCGTGGACCAATGCCGGATGCCGGTCACTCGCGGCAGACGGCCGGACTGTGGCGCCGGCGACTCGTCTTTTGTCAAAGCCGCGCGCGAGCTTTGACTCTCCGCAGCCGCTTCCGTACTCCTCCTCGCAGATTTCTGCGATCGCGCTGTCTCGCCGACCGGTTGCGCTTCCCCAGCCTTTTCAGCCTGCGCCTCCTGGCCTATTTCCAAAATAGCCTGCCGCGCATCGTCGGCCAGCCGATTGCGGGGATAGTGCCGCAGAAACTCCTGAAACGTCGCGCGCGCGGCTTCCGAATCGTTGAGATCGTCCTTATAGATTTCCGCCACCGTGAACAAGCCGTCGGCCCGGTACTTGCTCCCGGGATATTCCCGCCGCAAAAACTTATATTGCTCGATAGCCTTATTCAGGATTGTGTTGTCTTCGAAACGCCGTCCCATTTCCACCAGCGTCTCTGCAACCGCAACTACGCTGGGATCAGCCTTTGTGGAAGTGGGTGCGCCCAGATAAACCGAGCGGTAGGCATTCACCACGCGCTGGTAATCGTGGCGCGTCCTATCTGCAGGAGGCCGGCCATTTAGCGCTTCGCGCATGCGCTCGGCGGCGGCAAAGTGATCCCGTGCCCAGGCATCCGAATGGTGTGCGCGGGCGTGCGCCGGCTGCGTGGCCAACAAGGCCAGCATCAACAACGCTCCCCACAGACCACGCTCCCGCGATGAGCTCTTCAAAATAACCAGCCCGCGCCTTCGTTCTCGCTCTTTGAACCAGTTGGTGGAACCAATGCCCTGGGTGCCTGAGAGATCAAAAGTAAGTAAACAGATGCCGCAAACCTAATCAGTGTTGCTAATGTGAAGCACGCCCCGTGCATCCCGTTGAACCGTAACGGGATCGTGCGAAGCGCCGGTCGAGTCAAGGGCGGAGCCTCCGTAGTACAGGTTGGTGATCCGCCGGACATAATTTTGGGTTTCGGCGTAGTGCGGCACGCCGGAACTACGCGCCACCGCTCCCGCTCCCGCGTTATAGGCAGCCAGGGTCAGTTTGATGTCGCCGCCATAACTTTCCAGCAACTGCTTTA
Source organism: Acidobacteriaceae bacterium (assembly GCA_003131635.1). Taxonomy (GTDB): domain Bacteria; phylum Acidobacteriota; class Terriglobia; order Terriglobales; family Acidobacteriaceae; genus Sulfotelmatobacter. Next base: position 7,203 of record PKVZ01000086.1, on the reverse strand, counting down.
AATGACGAACCCCCGCGTCCACATTTTGTTCCGGATCAAACGGATTTTTCACATTCAGCTGGCGCGCCGTCGAAGGCATCAGCTGCATCAGCCCCATCGCCCCCTTGCGCGACACCGCATTGGGATTGAAGTTCGATTCCACCTTCACCACCGCGCGCACCAGGTTGGGGTCCACATTGTGCCGGGCTGCAGCCTGCTCAATGGCGCTGTCAATGTCTCCTGACGTGGTCAATGTGCCGCCAAAGTTGGCGGCGGCGATCCTGGCGTTCGCCGATTGCTTCGATTCCCGGCCGATATACTGGCTGACCTCCGCGGCCGCCGACCGTGCCGCTTGCATGGCCGCCGCATTTGGCGGAGGCACAGGCTTCCAGCGATTTTCCTTCGAGCTCCAATACATCAGCCTGCGCCGCGGCGCCTCAACCTCCTGCGTGTGGCGCGCCGGACTCGCCGAAATAGACTCGTTTACGTAGATCTTGCGTCCTTGCTCATCCGTTGCACTGATCTTCGTTGCAATGATCTTTTCGGCAGGCCCATCGCCATCCGCGGCACGGAGCTGGGGCACGAGAGAAAGAGAGGTCGCGGCTACGGTGCTGGCCATCAGGGCGATTTGCAGGCGCTTTCGCATTACCGGGCTTTTATTCCTCATTTTGGCGAAGACAGACCTCACCCTCGCATCTTGCTACCCGGAACCTGACGGAGAATCTCAACCAGAGTAGAACGATTATAGGCGCGCCAGAAAGCCGGAGCAATCACCCCAAAGGGAGTAGAACCACCGAAGTAATCTCGGCAACCAATTGAAAACATTGCATTAGATAGCGATAATACTTTTGACTGTCCGTCGCAATTTCCTGCACACTTGGAATGGCTAGGGCGCATGCGCCGGAGGTGACGACAATTGGTTTTTATCATTACATGTCTATATGGGGCGGCATTATTTGGCGCCGGGCTCTGGTTCGTTCGTCGTGGAGATAGAACCCCAAGGCAGGATGCCGCCCCACGCGAAAATACGAAGGAAGAAACCGACCACGAACGAAGAAGTGGCAGGGATCGCAGACGGCAACCGACCGCGCTCTCTCACACCCCTTAGCGCTGCGAATTACTTCGTCCGCGCTGGCGCGATCCAAGGCAGAAGTACAGAACGCGGGGTGTCAATCCTACCTTAGTAGGCGTCGGACGTCCTCGAAAGTAGACGTTTTCTTCCACAGCCAAACCCTTGAATCCATTGAGTCGCCCAAAAAGTCATTTTAGAAATCAACAACTTACGCCGCAAGATTTTGCCATTTTAAAATGTTCCGGTTGGAGCATTTTGCACTCGCCCGCGGTCGACACTGCTCCTCAGCCCTTCTCCAACGCCAACTCCAGCGCATCCAGCGACAACGACCGCAGCAGATTGCGCCTCATGCCACGCTCCACCTCGGCCAGCCGGTCGGAGGCCGTCACGATCCACTCGAAATCGGCGGCCTCAACCAACTTCGTAAGTTGCCCCTGAATATCGGTGTTATGAACCAACTCTTGAGCGCCCGAACTCAGGAACATCAAATCCCGCAGCAGCGAGTAGAGCGTTCGGAGAAGCTGTTCCGTCTTGTCGCGCCCCTCGGCGCCAGCGCGATAAGTCTCGGTAATCTTGAATAGCGCAGTGTGTTCCCCTCCCAGCAAAGCCGAGTTAAGAATGGTGAGCGCATCAGCGCGGGCAGCCACGTAAGCCTCGACATCGAAACTACGCGCCCGGCCCAGCGCTCCTTCGCTCAGTCTTGCAACCAGAGCGCGCTGTTGCGGCTTCCACTCCGGACGATGTTCGGCGAGGTATCGCTCCACTTCCTCGACCGGCAGCGCAGCCAGGGGAAAAACCATGGATCGCGACCGGATCGTCGGCAGCAGTTCGCCCGGGTTTTCTGAGAGAAGAAAAATCGTGGCGAACTCCGGCGGTTCCTCCAGTACCTTCAATAGAGAATTCGCCGCCTCTTTCATGAACGCCGAATCGGTGAAGATATAAACTCGCTCCCGCGCGTCCGACGGACGGTAATAAATCGTCTCGATCACCCGCCGCACCTGATCCACCTTGATCATCATCTGCGGAGGATCGGGAGGGATGATCAGCACGTCGGGATGTGTCTGCACAAAAAGCCTTGTATCTTTTTTGTCGGCCTCGCGCAGCCCTTCGCGCGTCTCCACCGCTTCGGCAAACCGCGCATCGAGATCGGCGGCCTGCGCAATGCGCCGGCAGTTCGCGCATTGCCCGCAGAAGTCCGGCAGACCGCCCGTCTCAGTCGGCGTCAAACAATTCAAAGCCTGCGCCAGCATCAGCGCCAGCGTGTACTTCCCTGCCCCCCGCGCGCCGGAAAGAACCACCGCATGCGGAAACCGCTCCCGCGCCAGCATATCGCGCAAGCGGTGAACAGTTTCGGCGTTGCCGTGAAAATCGGAGAAGCTCATTTCTTACCTTTAGTCTCGGAGGTCCCCGAAGGACTATGGTCTGAGTGACTGAGGTACCAAAACACTAATCCGACGGATGAATACAGAACGGCGTTGGAGACGACGAGGATCACCCATACAGACAGGACCGTCGAAGGTGACGGCTGATTCTCCAAGACCATCAACCCCATAGAACCAGGCCAAACGAAAAAGATACCCTCCCTAACGTGTAACCAGTAAGAAGGAAAATTGTGAGATGGATGAGCGGAGCAACTAGTCCGGCTAGCGTCGAGATTATGAGCCATTTCTTCATCTACAATAGTCGGCTTCCTCCAGTTCGTCACCGAATCACGTGGATGGGAACTCCCACCTTCAGCCCCTTCCATATTCGGTCAGCAGTATAGACGGGAGCTTTGAGAACCATCGCCAGCGCCAGGCAGGCGCGGTCCCCTAAGGATAGACCGAGAGATCTCGTTCGAAGCAATAACTGTCCGGCGATCCTGGCTTGTTCCGCATCGAATGCGGCAATGTGGGGGACCGGGCCTGTCACAGCCTCCCACGCCTCCGCGGAGCCAACCCCCCGGCCGATTAACTTCCCATAGGCCTCGGACACGTTCACCGTGCTCATGACAAATATGTTTAGCGGTTCCTGTCGGCCGGTGAATACCTCAGCACCTCTTTCCTCATTAACAATTGCCAGCAGCGCGGAAGTATCCAGCACTACACTACTCACGCTTTGCGGCCTCCCGGCGTTCCGCAATCAACTCGTCGACCAGGGACACTGTCCGCGGCACGTGTTTTCGCACGATTTCCTGTGACCGCTTTATACGCTGGCGTAAAGTTGTAATCTTCAGCTCGTCGTCGTCCAAACGCAAAACGACCGTATCTCCCGAAGCGATGCCTAACGCTTTCCGAAACGAAGCGGGGATCACGAGCCGTCCATTTTCATTGATGCGTGTATGGCTTTCTTTTATATCCATGACATCCTATATCTTATGTCAATTATTGGTCACGAGTCAATTTCGGTTCAGTGTCACCATTCCGCTTTCTGACTATCTGTTTTTCTCCCGAGCACTGGCGCTCACCTTCAACCTTTTGTTTACCGCCTCCACCACCCTCCGCCCCGTCTCGCCTTTTTCCCCGCTCGCATCCACCACCACCACTCGCCCCGGCTCCCGCCTCGCAATCGCCGCGTACCCATCATGCACTCGCGCAAAAAAAGCCCGATCCTGCTGCTCGAACCGGTTCTCATCCCCGCGACCCCCCAAGCCCTCAGCTTGCTTCGCCGCCTTATGATTTCTCCGCCGCGCCCGCCCAATACTCTTCCCTAAGTCGTCGTCCAGCAAGATGGTCAAATCCGGCTGCAAATCTCCACATAGAATCCGGTGCAATCTGAGCACAGCCTCGCTGCCCAGCCTGCGCCCGCTGCCCTGGTAGGCTTCTGTGGAATCGGTGAAGCGGTCGCAAAGCACAATCTGCCCGTGATCAAGCGCCGGCTGGATTACTTCCGCAATATGCTGCGCTCTAGAAGCGAACATCAAAGCCATCTCCGCCATCGGCGACAAACCTTCCGTCGCCGAGTCGAGCAACACGCGCCGAATCTTCTCGCCGGTCGCCGTTCCTCCCGGCTCGCGCGTTTCCACCACTTTGTGTCCGGCCGCGCGCAGCTTCGCCGCCAGCTTGCGCATCTGCGTGCTCTTGCCGGTTCCGTCAAGCCCTTCGAACGTAATAAATTTCCCGCGCCGTGACATCGTCCGAATGATAGCAGCGCTGGTGCGTCCCTGTACCGTTACTCTCGCTGGCTGCTAAAATCTAAAATTCTGCTGTGAGATTCGTTTCGTCGACCATGGGGGCCCTAGAAAAATGAAACTCTCCGGATTCTTGGGAGTGATCTGCGTTCTCTTCCTCTTCTCTCTTTCCAGTTGGTCATCTACTCCGCCAACCGTATCCATTTTCGTCGACGCCACTTCAGCTCCCCGCAAAATCTTCCATGCCAAACTGAAGATTCCCGCCGCGCCCGGCGACCTCACTCTCTACTATCCGAAATGGATTCCCGGCGAACACGCTCCCGATGGCCCCGTAATCGACCTGGCCGGACTCAAATTCACCGCCAGCGGTAAAACGCTCAAATGGCGCCGCGATCTGCTCGACGGCTTCACCATCCACGTCGACGTCCCAGCCGGTGAGATCGAAGTGAACGCCGAACTCGATTTCCTTTCTCCCGCGACCTTTGAAGGCGGCTTCTCCGCAGGTTCTTCCGCCACCGACAAAATGGCAGTCATCAGTTGGAATCAGGTCCTGCTCTACCCCAAAGGATGGAAGTCCGACGACCTCACTTATATCGCCACCCTCAAACTTCCCACCCATTGGAAATACGGCACGCCCTTGCCCGTCGAATCGACCGCCGCCGACAATGGCGAAACGCAAATCACATTCAAACCCTCGTCCCTTAGCACGCTCGTCGACTCTCCCGTAATCGCCGGCGAATTCCTCAAAGTCGTCAAGCTAGCGGATGATCCGCCCACCGAGATGGACATCGCCGCCGACAGCGCCGCCGCACTCGAGCCCCCGCAAGAAGTCTGGGATCATTACAGGAACCTGGTCGAACAAACGAACAAGCTTTTCGGCGCGCATCACTATCGCGACTACCACTTCTTATTCAGCCTGAGCGATCACGTGGCGCACTTTGGCCTGGAGCACCACGAGTCCGACGATAGCCGCGTCGGTGAACGCGGACTTGTGGATGAAACCGACCGCAAAATGGAAGCCAGTCTGCTCCCTCACGAGTACGTTCACTCGTGGAACGGAAAATACCGCCGTCCCGCCGACCTCACCACTCCGGACTACGAGCAACCCATGCAGGACGATCTGCTCTGGGTCTACGAAGGCCTGACGAATTATCTCGGCACCGTGCTCACCGCCCGCAGTGGCTTGCTCACCAACGATCAAGCGCGGGAAGATTTAGCCATGACCGCCGCCGCCCTCGATCACACCCCAGGCCGCACTTGGCGCAATTTGCAAGACACGGCCGACGCGGCTCCGGAGCTTTATTTCTCCCCCCGGGCCTGGCAATCCTGGCGTCGCGGAACCGATTTCTACGACGAAGATACCCTGAACTGGCTTTGGGTGGACGTGATCATCCGCCAACAAACCAAGGGGGCGAAGACCATCGATGATTTTTGTCACCTCTTCCACGGCGCCCCCAGCACCGGTCCCATGGTGAAGACGTACACGTTCGACGACGTCGTCAACACCTTGAACCAGGTCGTACCCTACGACTGGCGAGGCTTCTGGACTGAGCGGCTCACCAATCACGGCCCCGGCGCACCGCTCGGGGGAATCGAAGGCAGCGGTTGGAAGCTTGTCTACGACGAAACCCAATCTGAAATGGAACGCGGCGCCGAGAACACTTTCCACGTCGTTGGTGGTGCGTTTTCGATTGGCCTCGAACTTCGTGAAGACGCAATCATTACCGATACCATCGAAGGCATGCCAGCGGCCCTTGCCGGCATTGGCCCCGGTATGAAACTGATCGCGGTGAACGGCCGTCAATACTCACCCGAAGTCCTGCGTGACGCTCTCAAAGCCGGTAAGGGCGGCACCACTCCCCTGGAACTTCTCATCGAGAACACCGACTATTACAAAACCTATAAGCTCGATTACCACGGCGGCGAGCGCTACCCGCATCTGGTGCGCGATGAATCGAAGCCCGACTTGCTGTCTGAGATTTACAAAGCAAAATAGTTCATACGTCCATGGTGAAGTAGAGTAAAAGCTTTACCCTGTGGACCCCCGTGTCCCCTGTGTTTAAAGACCTGATCTCGTCTAGGAGATGCCAGCCATGAGCTCGCGCCGGCCCATGCCGTTTGCCATCAGCGTCCTGTGTCTTCTAACGCTAGGCCTCCACTCACCAAACTCCATCCAAGCTCAATCCCAAACTTCCATCCTCGGCTTCACTCCAGCATCCGCCGCCCACGAAACTGAGATCGAAAACAAATTCAAAGCCATTCCCTCCCCCGACGAAGAGCGCCGCCAGCATCACATCTTCACCGCCGAGCCTCACGTCGCCGGCTCCCCGCGCAACAACGAACTCGCCCGCTATATCGCCGATCAGTGGCGCACCGAAGGCCTCGATGACGTCATCATCCGCCGCTACGACGTTTACGGCAGCAATCCCAAGTCCACCTTTCTGGAAATGACCGCACCCATTCACTACCG
>PKVZ01000086.1:0-545 GCA_003131635.1 Acidobacteriaceae bacterium | reverse complement strand
CTCCGCAAACAAGGCATCGACGTCAAAGGCAAAGTCGTCCTCGTCCGCTACTCCAATCCTTACAGCTATCGCGGATTCAAAGCCCTCACCGCCGAGCGCGAAGGCGCAGCCGCCATTCTCATCTACAGCGACCCCACCGAAGATGGATACAAAAAAGGCAAAGTCGTTCCCAACGGCCCGTGGGGACCCGAATATCACATTCAGCGCGGAGCCATCACTTACGATTTCATGGTGCCCGGCGATCCCCTCACTCCAGGATGGGCCTCCATTCCCGGCGCCAAGCGCATTCCCGTCGAGCAAGCCACGTCGATTCCAAAAATCATGGCGCTGCCTCTCTCCTGGCACGATGCCAAGCCGCTGCTCGCCGCAATGGACGGCCCCATTGCGCCCGATTCATGGCAGGGCGGTCTGCCCCTCAAATATCGCCTCGGCGGCAAGCGCGTCCGCGTCCACGTGAAAATCGAAATGGACAACTCCACCCAGCCCTACTATGTGGTCGAAGGCCGCATCCGCGGCGCAGAGTTGCCCGACGAATGGATCGTGCT
>PKVZ01000139.1:5311-10278 GCA_003131635.1 Acidobacteriaceae bacterium | reverse complement strand
GCTTCGGCAATCGGGCTTCGGCAAGAGTGGGCGGTCACTGACCTTTACCATTCGAGTCACAGAGGTTTACAGGGTTAACTCAGGTTGGGTTCTTGGCCGAAGCCCGGAGCCCGAAAGCCGAAGCCCGGAGCCCGAAGCGCCCCGCCTACCGCACGTGTCCGTTGCCGCCGGCTTTTTCCCGGGCACGCGCCGCACGATGGAGGTTGGGAATAAGGGTTTGCAGATAAGTAATAAGTAAAGAAAGTCGTTCGGCTTCGGAGCGCAGAGAGAGTAACTTCTGTTTGAAATCCAGATCGAGGGGCAGAGAGCCGGCCAGATAAAAAGAAAGCAACGCAGGGTCGGCGGCGGAGAGATCTTGTTTGGCGCCGGCAATGGCTAGCAGTTCGGAGTGCAACTGAACGGCGCGCGAGGTGTCTTCCTGCGGCGCTGCTCCAGGCTCGTCTACTATCATCAGAACTTCGGCTTGCAGGAAAGAGCGGTCCTGATTGACGCCCACGATTTCGAAACGGTTGCGGCCTTCGGCAACCAGGTCGAGCTGTCCGTCGGGATACTCTTTCACGATGGTGACGATTTCGGCGGTGCATCCCACGTCGGCGAGACCCTGCTCGAGCGCTCGCACCACGCCGAAAGTGCGATTTTGCGCCAGGCATTCGGCGATCATTTCTTTGTAACGGGGCTCGAAGATGTGCAAGGGCAGAGGGGTGCTGGGGAACAGAACGACGTCGAGCGGGAACAGGGGAATGAGGGTGGCCAAGCAATCTCCGTAGGCGCGGGGATTCGCGCAATAGTGAGCGGCTGTTCGATTGTACCGCAGCCGCTTGACTTCACAAGTTGAAGAGGAATAAAAGCGCGCTATGGAACTCGCAGGGAAAATTGTGGTGGTGACCGGAGCTTCGATGGGCATTGGCGAAGCCATTGCGAAGATTTTTGCCGATCGCGGGGCCAGCCTGGTGATGCTGTCGCGCGACGCAGGCCGCGTGGAAGCCGCCCGCGGACGCGTGGGCCATGCCGAGCGAACGCTGGCGATGGCTTGCGACGTGAGGCATCGCGAGGAGATCGACCGCGCCATCGGACTGACCATGCATCATTTCCAGAGGATCGATGTTTGGGTGAACAACGCCGGCCACGGCTTGCTTGATTCCGTTGCGGAGATGGACAGCGCAGCTTTCCGGGAAATGTTCGATACGAATTTCTTTGGCGCGGTCGCCGGCATGCAGGCGGTGATTCCGATCATGCGGCAGCAGGGCGGCGGGACCATTATTAATATTTCGAGCGTGGCGGGGCACATTCCGCTACCGTTCCATGCCGCTTACAGTGCGACCAAGTTTGCCATGAATGCGATCGGCAAGGCTGCGGGAGTCGAATTGAAAAAAGACGGGATCCGTGTGTTAACGGTCTGCCCGGGCTATGTGCGGACGAACTTCAGCGAGAATGTGGTTCTGGGGAATGAGCGAAAAAAGGTGCGGCCTAATTCCATTCGAGGAATCACCGCCGAGCGCGTAGCCCGAGCGACGCTGCAGGGATATTTGAAGCAGAAGAGAGAAGTGGTTGTGCCGTGGACGATGTATGTTCCGGTGAAGATTTATCAGCACTTTCCTGGGCTGGTGGAGTGGGCGATGGCGAGGATGGCGAAGTAGTCTCCGCCTCGATTTGTGGGACTCAAAACTATCCCAACTCCGCCAGCATCGCTTCCATCTCAGACTGAGCATGCAAATTTCCGGTGCGGCGGGCCGAGGCAATGCCGTCGGTCAGCATCGTCTTCGCGTCGCTGGGCCTGTCAGCGCGAACCAGAGTTTGAGCGGCCATGAAGTATCCCGGAGTGTAATCGGGATTGGCTTTGAGCAGGATGGAGAACTCCGCCAGCGCGCGATCCAAGTCGCCCTGCTTCGAGTATTCCATGGCCAAGCCGTAGCGCGCGAAGGTGTCGTTCGGATGCTGCGTGAGAATGTCGTTGAGTGAGGCAATGCGGTCCATAAGGCGGTTCTCAGTTCTCGGTTCTCAGTTCTCAGTTGAAAATGAGATTACTACAAACTAGGTCTCGCTTCCTGAAGAACAGGAATTGGCTTCCGATTGTTGGCGTGAGTAGAATGGGCAGTCCAGAAAATTTGTGCTTCGAGGGAGAGCGCGGTGGCGTGTCCTTTTTTCATGCCGGTAGAGAAGTTGGAGAATGGCGCGTGGCTGCATGCCGCGCGCCTTCCGCTGGGATGCGGCTGGACCGGCCACTGCACCGCGCCCGGACATGAGAATGCCGTTCCATCGCAGGAGGAACTGCGGGACTTTTGCAACTTGGGCTACGCCGAAGGCTGTGAGCGGTTTCCGCAGGAGCGGGTGTGGGATTCGGTACGGTTCGGGGCGCGGACGGTTCCCGGTGATAAGAAGAATTTTACCGGCGGGCACATTCAGATTCGGTATGTATGTGAGCGAGATCATCGTCCGGTTGAGCACGGAACGCTGAAGTTTGACGCAGTGGCAGAGAACTGGCTGCTGAGGCATTCCGATGACCGCGTGCAGCGCATGGCGGAGTGCTTTATGGCGACGTACGTTGAGAAGAGGAAGAAGCCTCAAGTGAACCCGGCGGTTGCGAGCTGATTACGAAGTTCAGTCCATCCACGCCCAACGAACAGAGAACGAAGGAAGGCTATGAGCGAGGAAATTTTAACGCCGCGTCCGGTGCGCGATTCGCAATCGGAGATGGCAGAGATTGTTTTGCCGAATGACGCCAACCCGCTGGGCGCGCTGCTGGGCGGCCGCTTGATGCACTGGATCGATCTGGCGGGAGCGATGGCGGCGCACCGGCATTCGCGCAGTTACGCCGTCACGGCCTCGGTGGATCACATCGACTTCCTGGTCCCGGTGCGCGTGGGCGATTTGGTAATTCTAAGGTCGTCGGTGAATCGGGTGTTTCAGACTTCGATGGAAGTAGGAGTAAAAGTCTTTGTGGAGAACTACATCGCCGATACCTCGCGGCATGTAGCGTCGGCGCATCTTACATTCGTTGCCGTCGATGTTAACCGGAACCATTTGAAAGTCGCCCCGGTGATTCCAGAGACCGATGAGCAGCGGCGCCGCTATGACGATGCCGGACGGCGGCGCGAGATCCGGCGTTCTGAGCTGGAGCGGCGGCGCCGGGCAAGGCGGTAATCTACCGCCGGATGTGACCGTCGTCACATCAAACCCTTCGCGGACTGAATAGCCTAGTCGGTTTGGCAGGACTCTATGGATAGCGCACTTCTGGTTCATCGTATTCATTTCGCATTCACCGTAACTTTTCATTATCTTTTTCCGCAGCTGACCATGGGGCTGGCGCCGCTGATCGTTGTGCTCAAGACCCTGGGCATTCGCCACCGGGATGAGATTTACAACCAGGCGGCGGCATTCTGGGCGAAGATTTTTGGCATCAATTTCCTGCTCGGTGTGGTCACTGGAATTCCCATGGAATTTCAGTTTGGCACGAACTGGTCTCTGTTTTCCCGCTATGCCGGGGGCGTGATCGGACAGACGCTGGCCATGGAAGGCATGTTCGCTTTCTTCCTGGAGTCCGCGTTCCTCGGGCTGTTTCTCTATGGCGAAAAACGGCTTGGTCCGCGCGGCCATTGGTGGTCGGCGGTCGCGGTATTTCTGGGATCATGGCTCTCCGGTTATTTCATTATTGCGACCGATGCGTGGATGCAACATCCCGTAGGCTACGTCAAGGCGGCCGATGGATCGTTGCAGCTCTCAAGCTTCTGGGCGCTGGTAATGAATCCCTGGGCGTGGTGGCAGTATGCGCACAACATGAGCGGAGCCGTGATTACAGGGGCGATTGTGATGGCGTCGGTGGGCGCTTTCTATCTGCTCTGGGGAAAGTTCGAGGCGCATGGCCGGATATTTTTGCGAGTCGGCGTGGTAGCCGGACTGATCTTCAGCGTGTTGCAGTTGTTTCCCACCGGCGACGGTCAGGGCCGCATGATTGCACTGGATCAACCCGTCACGCTGGCCGCCATGGAAGCGCTTTTTGTGGGCCAACCCGGAGCGCCGCTGATCATTCTGGGGCAGCCAAATGTCGAGACGCAAAAGATCGATAACCCGCTGGAAGTGCCTGACGCGCTCAGTTTTTTGACTTACCGCGCCTGGAAGGCACAGGTGAAGGGGCTGGATTCTTTTCCTCCGGAATTATGGCCGCAGAACATCGCGCTGCTTTATTACAGCTACCACATCATGGTCGGCCTGGGGACGATCTTCATCGCCATTATGCTGGTGGCGGCGTTTCTGTTATGGCGTGGAAAATTATTTTCCGCGCGCTGGATGCTCTGGATTTTACTGCTTGCCTTGCCCTTTCCCTACATCGCCAACACGGCAGGATGGATGACGGCGGAACTGGGGCGGCAGCCCTGGCTGGTTTACGGCCTGATGCGCACGGCGGACGGATATTCAAAGATGGTCTCAGCGGGCAACGGAATGTTCACGCTGCTGGGTTTCCTGGGAATGTACACGGTGCTCGGTATTCTGTTTCTGTTTCTGGTGCGGCGCGAAATTGAACAGGGCCCGGTCGCGGAAGTAATTTCGCAACACTAGATTTTGGGTGGCGCAGCGGTTCACCGCTGCGATAAAGGCCAATAAACTCGCGGGCTTTAGCCCCTGAGGGATGGTTGAGGATTGCAATGGAAACGCTTTGGTTCATGATTGTGGCCGTGATGGTGGCGGCTTACGCGGTGCTCGACGGATTCGATCTGGGCGCAGGCGCCATTTACCTGGGCGCGGGCCGCACCAGCGATGATCGTCGAAAGATTCTGCGTGCCATCGGTCCGGTATGGGATGGCAATGAAGTGTGGCTTGTGGCGGCTGGCGGAACGCTGTATTTCGCCTTCCCGCTGCTCTATGCTTCCAGTTTCAGCGGCTTCTATCTGCCGCTCATGATGGTTCTATGGCTGCTGATGCTGCGCGGCATCGGCATCGAACTGCGCGCGCACATGGAGAATCCGGTTTGG
>PKVZ01000139.1:0-5240 GCA_003131635.1 Acidobacteriaceae bacterium | reverse complement strand
GCAGTGAAGACCGAGAACGAACTGAACCAGCGCGTGCGCGCGGTTGCGCTGTGGGCCTGGCCGTTGCAGTTCATCTTAACCATCGTGGGTCTGATCGCAACCTGCTACGTGCGTCCCATGGTTCTCGACAACTACAAACAGCATGCCATCGGATATTTGATTCCCGTCGTGGTCTTTGGCAGTCTCGGTGTAATGATCTACGCCATCCGCAAAGGCCTGGACAAACTTGCCTTCGTCGGCTCCGCTCTTTACATCATTGGAATGCTGGTGGGTGCGGCCTTTGCGCTCTATCCCGTGGTTCTGCCTGCGAGCACCAATCCCGCATACAACCTCACCATTTACAATACCGCCGCCGCGAGACACGGCCTGAATGTCGGCATCACGTGGTGGATCATCGCCATGGTTCTTGCTCTGGGATATTTCACTTTCCTGTTCCGCATGTTCCGGGGGAAGGTGAGGCTGGAAGGGGAAGGCTACTGAGCCTTCGGCGGAGTCACGGTCTCGGAGATGCTCATGTGCGGACAGCCGCCGATGGCCGAGAGTGCTGCCTCCTGATCGCCCGCCGTTTGCACGATCTTCTCAATCAGTTGCTCCACGGTGTCGCCGCGGCGTTCGGAGGCAATCACTACGCTGGAGTCGAGGATCAGTCCCATGCCGGCGGGTGCAGCGGTTCACGATGACTGTCGATCACGGCTTTCAGATCGCGGACAAAATCCGCGTCCAGGGTGGCGGTAGACGCATGTTCCTTGGCTAGGCGCAGCGATTCGGAAAGCATCCGCACATGTGGCGCGGCGGGACGAACGACCGCAACCGGCAGCTTGTCGCGCTCGATCACGACCTCTGCTCCGTCGCGCACGCGCGCCAGCACTCCTGCGAAGTCGCTGGCGGCTTCCGCTTCCGAGATGTGGATCGAGTGGTCGGCCATGCCGCGATTATACCGTCATTCCTGGCTGACTGGCCCCGACTGATTCCTCCGCAGCGCCTGACCGCCCGACATCCATCTCCGCCTGTATAATCAAGCTTTGGCGTTAGCCTCATTATTGCAATCATCTTCTGGAGTGTGATCCCTTGAACGCACACATGCCCCAACATCCCGGTCAGCCTGCACAGGGACCGCAACCGCTGCCCGGAGTCGATGTCATCCTTGCCGTAGGTTCGGGCAAAGGTGGCGTGGGAAAGACCACGTTGTCGGTGAACCTCGCCGTCGCTCTGGCGAAGATGGGGCACAAAGTTGGCCTGCTTGACGCCGACGTTTACGGTCCGAACGTCCCGCTCATGCTGGGAGTCACCGGTCAGCCGAAGATGGTCGGAGAGAATCGCATCGAGCCGATGCAAGCCTACGGCCTGAAGGTGATTTCTGTAGGATTTCTAAATCCCGGCGACAAGCCCATCATCTGGCGCGGTCCCATGCTGCACCAGATCGTAAAGCAATTTCTCAGCATGGTGGAGTGGGGACGGCTCGATTACATGATCGTCGATCTGCCGCCTGGGACGGGCGATATCGCGTTGTCGCTGGTGCAGAATGTTCCGCTGACGGGCGCGGTGGTGGTTTCAACGCCCTCCGACGTTTCTCTGCAAGATGCGCGCAAGGCCATCGAGATGTTCAAGCAGATGAAAGTCGATATCGTCGGCGTGGTCGAGAACATGAGCTTTTTCACCTGTCCGCACTGCAATCATGAGATCGATATTTTCTCCCGCGGCGGCGCCGAAAATATGGCGAAGCAGTACGGCGTTTCGTTTCTCGGGAACATCGAACTCGATCCCGAAGTCCGCAAGGCCGGCGACGGCGGAAAGCCGGTCGTGCTGGAGGGCGAAAATTCGCCGCATGCCAAGTCGATCTTCGAATTCGCGCGGAGAGTGGTTGCGCGAGTGACGGAAATCAAAGCGGGCGAAGGCGCCAGCGTCATTTCGATTCAGTGAGGCAAGATCTTTGCCACAGGGGACACAGAGGAACACAGGGTAACTCTCTAGTGATCTTTTCGACTTGGGAAACGCGATAGACTCCACAGGGCATCGGCCTCACCTTCTTTCAGAATTAGCTCCGCAGTCGTCTCGCCGAGGGCTGGGCCGTGTTTGAAGCCGTGTCCAGAGCCGCCTCCCACCAGCCAGACATTATCCATTCGCGGATGGCGATCCAGAATAAAGCTGCTGTCGGAAGTCTGCTCGTACTGGCACACGCGCGTCTCGATGAGCGGAGCATTTTTCATCGCAGGAAATCGGGAGGCGACATATTCGCGAATGCGCTTCAGCGTCGTCGGGCTGACGACTCGTTCGCCGTTTGTGGGATCGAACGCTTCTCCGCGCGTGTCGTCGGCCACCTTGAAGCCGCGGCGGTCGCTGCCGGGGATGCCGTAGAAAAATTGTTTGCCGTGGTCGCCCCAGACCGGAAGATGTTCGTCCGTAAAACGCGAGTCTCCGGCGGGTGGACCGAAGAAAAAAATGTCCTGCTTGGTCGAACGAATCAAATCGCCCACAGTTACAGGAAAAAGTTGACCCAGCCATGGCCCGCACGCGAAAACATAAAAATCAGCTTTGAGCCGCGAGCCGTCGGAGAGCGTCAGGTGGCGAAGAGGCGCATGCTCCAAATCGTCGTCCGAGACCGCGATCTGCCGGTACGTGCCGCCCCCGGCCACGAAAGCATCAACCACCGCCTGGCAACTGACGCGCGCGTCGAGGTATCCGCACTCCGGCTCGTAAATTCCCCAGCGCACGCCGGTAAAATTAATTTGCGGCCAGCGTTTCTTCATCTCCGGTGTAAACAATTCCTGAAACTTGATCTCCGCTTCGCGCAGCATTGCCAGCGAGCCACGTTCGAAGCCGTCGTCGCGGCTGCTGACCATCCACAGAACGCCGGTGCGGTGCAGGAATTGGCGTTTCCAGCGCTGTTCATACTTTGCCCACAGCTTGAGAGCGCGGGCAGCGAGCGCGGTATAGGGCTGATCGGGCCCATAAGTCCCGCGCATGATGCGAGTTTCGCCGCCGGAAGACGCGCGCGAGTTTCCCGGACCCCAGGCATCGAGTAAAGTGACGCGGGCTCCGCGCTCGAGCAGATGAAGGGCGGTCCAGCCTCCAAAGGCTCCCGCTCCAACCACTGCGACGTGCGGCTTGGATTTCATAGCGAAGGTTTTTTCATCACGCGAGTTTGAGAATACTCGGAAACGGCTGCGCTGGGGAAGTTGCGGGGGAAGATGCGGAGGAAGATGCGACCGGAGATTCAGGTCGGTTATACTCCTTCCTCATGCATCCACGAACGAACCCGCGCCGATTCTCAGTGCTGTTTTGTGCTGCCGCCTGTTTACTTCTCTGTGCCGCTGTTTTCGCGGAAGACTCCACCGGATCGTCACGCGCCGCGGCGGTTCTCGACTCCATGCCGCACACCAAGCGCATCGGCGAAGTTGCGCTATCGCCCGATGGATCCCGGGTCGCCTACCTTGTGGATGACAAACTCACAGTCACAAGCTCAAGCGGCGGATCTTCTCAGACGATCGCGGTTGAAGGCGATCTTCCACTTCGCAACGTAGCATGGTCCGCCGACAGCAAACGCATCGCGTTTATCGCCGACCTTCCCGGCGATATTCCTTCCGCTCAAATATGGACCGCCGCAGCCGACGGCAGCGCGCCCGTGAAACATGCGGAACTGAAAGGTTACGTCCAAGCCCCACGTTTTTCTTCCGATAGTTCGAAGCTCGCGATTCTTTTCGTCGAAGGCATGCCGCGCGTCGCGGGCCCGCTCCAACCGATGACCCCACTGGCTGGAGTGGTCGATCAGAAAAGTTTCGAGCAGCGTATCGCGACCATCGATTTGAGCACCGACCATTTCACGCAAGTCACGCCCGCCGACATTTATGTCTACGAGTACGATTGGACGCCCGACGGCAAATCCTGGGCCGCCACCGCGGCTCACGGCAACGGCGATGCGAATTGGTGGATCGCTCGGCTTTATCTCATCAACGCAGGCACCGGCGAGATGCGCGAGATCTATAAACCAAAGCTGCAACTCGCCGACCCGCGAGTCTCCCCCGACGGCCAGAACGTCGCATTCATTGAAGGACTCATGAGCGACGAGGGTTCCACCGGCGGCGATATTTACCTGGTCCCCATCGGCGGGGGCGCAGTCCGCAACCTCACTCCCGAGATTAAGGCGTCCCCGTATGCCCTCGCATGGGCCGCGCCCGATCGTTTAACTTTCGCTGAAGATGTAGACGGAAGTTTTGGTTTTGCCAGCGTGAGCGCGAAGGACGGCGTAATCAAAACACTGTGGGCCGGAGAAGAACTCGCTCGTCCCGCCGGCACCGCTTGGGTTTCATCAGCGCCGAACGAAGTTACAACTGCGGTCGTACGCCAATCAGCGAGTACTCCTCCAGAAGTCTGGGCGGGCCCGATTGGAAATTGGAAGCAGCTCACCCACATCAATGCAGATCTGAAGCCGGCCTGGGGCGAGACGCGCAATGTGCATTGGATGAACGGCACCGCGCGCGTGCAAGGTTGGTTGATGCTGCCCAAGGATTACGATCCCAGCCAGAAATATCCGCTCGTGGTCAGCGTGCACGGAGGGCCGTCCGCGGCGTGCGCCCCGCAGTGGGGCGAGCACGGCCTGGCGCCGCTCTCGGCGATGGGTTACTTCGCGCTGTGTCCCAACCCGCGCGGCAGCTACGGTCAAGGCGAAGCCTTCACGCAGGGCAACGTAAAAGATTTTGGCGGCGGCGATTATCGCGACATCATGGCCGGAATCGACGCCATGGTCAAGCAGTATCCTATCGATCCCAAACGCATCGGCATTCGCGGCCACAGCTACGGCGGATACATGACCATGTGGGCGGAAACGCAGACACGGCGCTTCGCCGCAGCAGTCGCTGGCGCCGGCCTTTCCGATTGGCTGAGCTACTACGGTCTCAACGATATCGACGAATGGATGATTCCATTCTTCGGCGCATCGGTGTATGACGATCCCGCGGTCTACGCCAAAAGCGATCCCATGCACTTCGTCAAAGCCGTGAAAACCCCGACGCTGATTCTGGTCGGCGACCGCGATGGCGAAGTCCCCATGGAGCAATCGGTCGAATGGTGGCACGCGCTTGCAACTCTGCACGTGCCTACAAAGCTGGTGGTCTATCCGAACGAGGGCCACATGTTCATCAAGCCCGGCGACACGCGTGACTACTCGCTGCGATCGCTCGAGTGGTTCGAAGAGTGGTTCGCGAAAGCCCCATAAAAGTTCGCATGGGCCTCAAGGGATGAGG
>PKVZ01000162.1:14712-23648 GCA_003131635.1 Acidobacteriaceae bacterium | reverse complement strand
TCTGGAAGCCAGTCGCGCAGTTTCGCTACATTTTGCTCCCCTTGGTGCGTCCCGCACAACAGCTTTCCTGGAGGAACTTTAGGAGGACAGATTCACCTGCGGGCCATCGCCCGAATGGAAACCGTCCTCCTCCGTTTTTGTGGCCGAGTGCCCTCAGTGTGCACTGGCCGTCTCAGTGATCCAACCGGAAACCCCGGCGGACCCAGTTTGGGCCCGCTGGGATGGAAGGTCGGTCTAGAATGTGAAGATCGGCCCGAATTCGGTACGGTGATCCTGCCATTCGTTGGATGGCTGTCCGGCAATTGTGTAGAGCAGGATGTGGTCGAATCCACGCGTCGCGTAGACCGACTGTTCGAAGCCGAACGAGCACCAGTTGTTGAATTTGTAGTACAGGGTTCCGATGGCACTCTTGCCCATCGACATCGGGAGTCCGCCATTGCACTTGGCGCTCCCGTCCGCGGCGGCGCACCCAACGCCATTGGCGCGGTCCTGGTCGCTATGCACCACCTGGTCCTTGCCGATGGTGAAGTGAAGCTGCCAGCCCGCGTTGTGGCCCTGCGGATTGGCATTGAACCAGCGGGAAAGCGGCAAGCCGAGTTGGATGAATCCGCCAAAGGCCTGGACGGGCTTCTGCGGAGCAACCACGACCGCTCCAGCCGAGTTGGTCCCGAGGACGGTGCCACCCTGAGCAGCCAACGGACCGCCATCGGCAGTTGAGAAGGGCCCTACGACGTTCGTTAGCCCGCTTACGTCGGTGAAGAAACCGTTGATTTGGCCGCCGAAGTAGAAGCGCAAGTCGCCGCCCTTGTAGGCGGTCGCCACCAGCGTAAACCATCGCGTGGGCAATTGCGCCACGATNNGGAACGATCGACGTGCGCCTGGAATGAAATCCAGCCAAAGAGATTTGTGCCGGAGCGACACCCTTCGCCTTGTCGAGTTGGAAACTCAAAGCCGCCCTGGCTTCCAACTCGGGACGGTCTGAGTCGGCGCCCTCGCGCTCGCCTTGCGCGAGCTGGGCGGCAAGCCCGTTGCCGGACGCGTTCCCCAGCTTCAGGATTTCACCGGTGCTCGGCATCATGACCCCAAATTGTCCCTCGAGCTTGACGTTGTTCTCCTTGCTCAGCGTCTGGATGAAGCCGCCCCGAAGTTGTGGCGAACGGGTGTAAGTGTTGCCCCAAAATGCGCCATTGAATGTGGTCTCCAGGATATTCATCATTGCGCCGGAGCCGAAAAGCGTCCAGTCCTGTCCGCCTACGAAGAAAATGTCAGTGGACTCGCTGGCATGGTAATCCAGGCGGACGAAGGCCAGACGCAGTTGCGGTTCATTGCTGCGGATCGACGAAACGTCGCGGTTGGCCACTTCGCTGAAGTTGCCTTCGAAGTCACCCTCGATCTTGCCAGTGAGCGTCAGGTTCTTCGAAATATCCGGCCATTCCAGGTTGAGCCCAAAGCGCGTGGACCGCGCCTTGACGTGGACCTCGGGGTCCTGCGTTGGGCCGGTGTTGAAGGTCGAGTTGGGCCCGGCGTTCAGCCATATGCCAGGAAACGGGAAGTCATCACCATCGGGGTCGCTGCTGTCATGAACGACCGTCGCCTTAATGAAGCCGTAAGGCGCAAGCGTGATCGGGCCCGCTTTTATGCCGGCCAGGCCTCCGGTCTTCGGTGGGTCAACCGGGAACACGCGGACCGGAGCCACCGCCGGTACCACCGAAGTTACGGGAGGCCTCTCGCCCGCGACCCGCGAGGGCAAAGGTGGCTGGGGCTGGGTTTGGGCTTGCGCCGAGGTTTCCGGACCTGATAGGGACGCCGAGACCGTTTCTGGAACCGCAAGCGGAGTCGCTGCGGGGGCGGTAGGTTGTGTTGCCGGATTCGCGTTAGCGGACAGATCCGCCGCGCTCACTATTCCTTTGCGCGAAAGTGCTTCTACCAAAGCTTGAAATTGAGCGTTGGGAGCAGCATTCCGAATCGCATTGGCTTCTGTGGGTGCGAGTACGCCTTTCATCACCAGCACGCCCAGCAATGCTGTAACGTTTGCATTTCCTGCGACAGGAGTGGGGTTCGGGTTTGGGTTCGGACTTGCCGGCGCGGCCGCAACTGCAGCGGCGTCCGCTGTATTGGCTGAGGGAGTGCTTTTCGCGTCGGTGGCATCGTTGGTTCCGGCGAAGGCCGGCGCGACCGCTACGACCGCTACTAGTGAAGTGCAAAGCCATCTCTTAAAGCTCATAACTATGTTGATCTCCTAACCGGGAGCCTTTCATCTGAAATAGTCAAATATCTGCCGAGGGCCCTGTCGTACACTGCCACTGCGGCTTGGGATCGCGACTTAGATCGACTTGCTTCGCGCTGAACCGTCAGAAATTCCTCTGCCCAGCCCTAAGGGCCGGAAGGCTAGCATAAAAATTGTTAGCTGTAAACAGAAATTGCGATTCGCAGCAGTTGCAGAGCTGCGAGCAGGGTGCGCAAGTTCACGCTGCACCGGTCGGTCGAAGTCAGCGGCGTTCTCGGCGTCAACACCGACGATGTCTCCGGGTTCCGGCTCAAAACTTGAAACACAACATGGAGCGAAACCGTACTTTGTTGTTTCCAATGAAGCTGTGACGCCAATCACTGCTTCGCGTGATTTCAACCCCGACGTTAATGTTGAAACCTTGCCTTCTCGACACGCCCGCCCACTTTTTCGATGTGTGAGCAAGCAATCACGAGCTTTCGAATAGCCATTGGCGCAAAAACACACTATCCTGTGATCTGCGTCACTGCCGCCGACTCGCCCGCAGAGCAGAATCGACGCCGTCAGGTTCGCATTCGTCGCCTTCTCGGAGGTCCACATGAGCCCCATCGCCGTCGAAAAACCAGAAAACATTTCCAATCTGCTGGCCATGGATGAGGAATACGCCGCGCCGCAGATTGTGGCCCGCAATACCATTCAGAAGGATTGGTTAGGGGAATGTGAACGCTCTCAGAAAGATCCCGAAGCTTTCTGGGGAGACTACGCCTCCCGCTTCGCCTGGTCGCGGCCGTGGAGCAAAGTGATGGAGTGGGACGGCGTTCATCACAAGTGGTTCACCGGCGCCAAAACCAACATCACGATCAATGCGCTGGATCGTCATGCCAATTCGGATCGCTGCAATCGCGCCGCCTTCATCTGGCTGGGCGAAGATGGCAGCGAGCGCATCGTTACCTACGGCCAGCTCTACCGCACAGTCTGCCGCTTCGCCAACGGTTTGAAATCGTTGGGAGTGGTGAAAGGCGATCGCGTAGTCATTTATATGCCGCTGACGATTGAAGGCGCGGTCGCCATGCTCGCCTGCGCTCGTCTCGGCGCAATCCATTCTGTGGTTTATGCCGGCCTGGGTCACACTGCGCTGCGCGACCGCATTACCGACGCAGAAGCCAAAGTGGTCATCGTGGGAGACGTGGGCTTCCGCCGCGGAAAGACAGTAGCCCTCAAAGCCATCGTCGATGAAGCTGTAGAGAATTTAGAGTTCGTCGAGAAAGTCGTCGTGTATTCGCGGGCCGGGGCCGAACTTACCGCTCCTCGTGAAATCGACTTCAATGATTTGCTGAAGTTTGCTCCCGACTGTCCCGCGGAAGAGATGGATGCGGAAGATCCACTCTTCCTGCTCTACACCTCGGGTTCCACCGGCAAGCCCAAAGGCGTGGTGCACGTCCACGGCGGTTACATGGTTGGCACCACTTATCATTTGGAAAACTACTTCGATGTGGGCGCCCGCGACATTTTCTGGTGTACTTCGGACATTGGCTGGGTGGTCGGACATTCTTATATCGTCTACGCGCCGCTGTGCGCAGGTGTGACCACGCTGTTCCGCGAAGGAGCAATCGACTATCCGAATCCTGGAATTGCCTGGGAAATCGTTGAACGCTACGGCGTGACCAAAATGTTTACCGCGCCCACCGCGTTGCGAATGTTCATGCGCTACGGCGAAGCCTATCCCGCAGCGCACGATCTGACGACTTTGCGCGTGATCGCCTGCGCGGGCGAACCGTTGAATCCTGAAGCCTGGCGCTGGGCGCAAACTCATTTGGCCGGCGACGGCAAGTGGGGTTATGTGATCGATAATTGGTGGCAGACCGAACTGGGCGGTCCAGCTTTGGGTACGCCGCCATCGATGGCGATGCGTCCGGGAAAAGTTGGCGTGGCCGTGCCCGGAGCCGAGGCCGATGTGCTCGACGAGAACGGCAAGTCTGCCCCTCCTGGCATGGGAGGACGCCTGGTGCTCAAGCGGCCATTTCCTCACATGCTGCGCACCGTGTGGCGCGACCCCGCGCGCTACGAGCGCGACTGGCAAGTCATTCCCGGCTGCTACGTCACCGGCGACGTTGCCACGCGAGACAAAGATGGATACATCGCCGTCCTAGGCCGTTACGATGACGTGCTCAACGTGGCCGGACACCGCATCGGCACGGCAGAAGTGGAGAGCGCACTGGTGTCGCATCCGGCGGTCGCAGAAGCCGCGGCTATTGGCGTGCCTGACCCAATGAAGGGTGAGACCATCAAGGTGTTCGTGCAGGTCCGTGCCGATCACGTGGCCTCTGAAGCTCTATCCGCAGCGCTGATCGAACACGTGCGCCGGGAACTCGGCCCGATCGCGACTCCATCGTCGTTGGAATTTGTGGCTGCGTTGCCCAAGACCAGATCCGGAAAAATTCTGCGCCGCTTTCTCAAGGCGAAGGAAGCAGGCGTCGACGCGGGCGATGTTTCCACGATGGAAGGCTGATCGTCGGAAGGCTGATCAGTCCGCCCAGTCCGGAGAATTTCGTTGATATAACTCCGGCCCGGGAAGCTGTGTCCGCTTTCCGACTGTGAGTTGCGAAATAGGGACGCCCGCCTTCATCACCAATTCTCCCGAGCCCCGCGGCGAAAGGTCCTGAAGGAACAATCGCTCAGGCCCGTCCATACTTGGCACGGACGTGCTAAATTACTAACCATCCACGGAGCAATGCGATGCCTTTCCATGACCTACGGATCGCAGTCCGCCATTTGCTGAAGTCGCCCGGATTCGCCTCCACCGCCGTGCTGATGCTCGCCTTAGGGATCGGCGCCACCACCGCCATCTTTTCCATCGTTGAAGGCGTGCTGCTGCGCCCGCTGCCATTTCCGCATCCCGAGAGACTGGTGGCGACTGGAGACATTCTGCAAGGTGTAGACGTGGGAGAGAACGGTGAGGCCGGGGTCACGGCTCCCGACATTCAGGCCTACACGCGCAATACGCACAGTTTCGAGGGTCTCGGCGGGTATACGCAAACTGGTTATGAATTGTCGGGTGTTGGCGAGCCGGCGCAGGTGATCGGGGCTCGGCTCTCGGGCGGATTGTTCCCCGCGCTCGAGGTTGCGCCTCTGATGGGGCGTTTCTTTACGCAGCAGGAGGACGACCAAAAAGAGCAGGTAGCGGTGATCAGTTACTCGCTCTGGCAAAATCGACTGCACGGCGATCCGCACGTGCTGGGAACCAAGATTCTGCTTGATCGCAAGCCTTACGAAATCATCGGCGTCATGCCGCGGAACTTTGAGTTCCCGCTGATGCCAGGACGGCTGAACAACAGCGAGCTATGGGTTCCGATGAGCTTCACCCAGCAGGAGCTGACAACCGGAGCCTCTTCGTGGAACTTCAACATGGTGGGACGGCTGAAACCCGAAATCACTCCGGCGCAGGCGGAGAGCGATGCCGAGCGCGTGGCCCAGGAAATAATGCGAAACTATCCTGCCTCAATGGCGAGCCTGCACATACGCGCGGTAGTGCGCTCGCTGCACGAGGAAACGGTTGGGCAGGCTCGTCAATTGGTGCGCACTTTATTTCTGGCTATCGTTGTCGTGCTGCTGATTGCCTGCGCCAATCTTGCCGGATTGTTGTTGGTGCGCGCCATCCGTCGCCGCCGCGAAGTTGCTGTCCGCCTGGCACTGGGCGCGCGTGCCGGAGTGTTGCTGCGGCAGGCGATTCTCGAAAGCCTTGTGTTGAGCGTGACTGGAGGTGTGCTCGGTCTGGTCCTCGCCGCGATCGCGTTGCGCGTGGGCGTGAGCCGGCTGCCCGAGACGCTGCCTCGCATTGATGAGATCGGCCTCGATTGGCGGGTAGTGTTGTTCGCGATCGGCCTCGCGGTGCTCACCGGCATACTTTGTGGACTCGCCCCGGCTTTCGCCGCGCTGCGGACGAGCGTGAATGAGACTCTCAAGGAAGGTGGACGCACGGGCACGCCTGGCAGCGGCCACGCGCTGCTCCGCTCCACGCTAGTCGTCGGCGAAATTGCCATCGCACTGGTCCTGCTCGTCGCTTCCGGATTGCTGCTGCGGAGTTTTGAAAAGATGCGTGCGGTCAATCTCGGCTTTCGCCCGGACCATGTCCTTACGGCTTCCTACTCGTTGCCGCAGAAGCAGTACGCATCGCAGCCGGCTGTGGATGAATTCAACGACGAATTGATTCGCCGCTTGCAGCAACTTCCCGCCGTGAAATCCGTGGGGCTTACGTCGTTTCTGCCAGCTTCGAGCAACAATAGCAACAACGCGTTTATCCCCGAAGGCTACGTCCCGCCACCGGGCGCCAACATGAACCTCGCCACGGCCGTCCAGGTGCAGGGCGATTATCTGCAGGCGATGGACATTCCATTGCTCTCTGGTCGCTTCTTTACGCGGGCCGACACTGAGAACACTCAGCTAGTGGGGATTGTCAACCACAAACTCGCCGAGCACTACTGGCCAGGTTCGGACCCCATAGGGAAGCGCCTGCGCATAGGTACACAGGAGATGCAAACTCCCTGGATGACCATTGTTGGGGTAGTCGCCGACGTGAAGGAGAACTCCCCCGACGCCCCCAACAAGGAACAGTATTATGAGCCGGTTGAGCAGTTTGAAAAATCCTTAGGCTCATTGGCCTCGCCTACCGATCTGAATGGCAACGGAGGTTACATCGCTGTTCGCACGGCGATGGAGCCTGAGCAGATGGCGAATGTTCTTCGCGCCACGGTTCGATCCGTCGATCCGCAGTTGCCGCTGGCCCAGGTCCAAAGTATGGAGCGCGCGGTCTCCGACAGCGAAGCCCCCCGCCGCTTCAACACCGCGATCATTACGGCCTTTGCCGTCGCGGCAGTACTGCTGTCGGTCCTCGGTATTTACAGCGTCATTGCGTTCTCGGCCGCTCTTCGCGAGCAGGAAATGGCAATCCGCATTGCTTTAGGGTCGCAGCGGTCGGGGATCCTGGGCTTGGTCTTTGCGTCCGCGGCCAAACTTGCAATTGCAGGTTGCGCTCTGGGATTGCTGGGGGCCGCAGCGGCCTCGCATGTGCTGCAGTCGTTGCTGTTCGGGGTGAGTCCGTTTGACCCCTTTGTGCTGGCGCTGGCCGCAGTCCTGGTGCTGATTCTGGCGTTGGTCGCTGCGTTACTGCCCGCGCGGCGCGCAGCTTCCATCGATCCCATGAAGGCTCTGCGGTCAGATTGATATTCGAGTTGTTTTGCAGCCGTCCGTTTATGGACACTCGATTCTATTAGCGGACACTGTTCAGTTCGTCATCGATGTCTACGACTAGGCTTTTAAACGAGATAGATAGGCTTTCACTGCGGCTCGAAAATTGCATTCTCTTTAGCAATGGATATCGCACGGCCAGAATTCAAGGTTCAGAAACGTCGTCGGCAAATGGTGTGGCTTGCAGGCGGCATCGTGCTGCTCATCGCTGTTACCATCGGCGTGTCGCGCCTGAAGCCGGCGGCACCCGAGGTTGAGCGCAGTACGGTGTGGACCGACACCGTGAAGCGCGGATCGATGCTCCGCCAGGTTCGAGGGCTCGGTTCCCTCATTCCCAGCCAGGAGTTCACCCGTCAAATACCCGCAGAGACAGAGGCCACCGTGGTTCGCATCCATATGCTTCCCGGTTCGCAAGTGAAGGCGGACACCGTTCTGTTGGAGATGAGTAATCCGCAAGTGGAGCAGGCCGCGCTCGATGCGAAACTTCAACTGAAAGCCGCTGAAGCCGAATATCAGAGTCTGCGAGTAAAGTTGCAGAGCGACCTGATGACCCAGAAAGCCGGAGCCGCGACTGTGACCGCGGATTATAGCCAGGCAAAACTGCAGTCGGAAACCGACAAAGCTCTTTTCGATCTCGGCGTGATTTCCGGACTCGCGTACAAGAATTCAAAAAGCAAAGCTGATGAGTTGACTACGCGCAACAATATTGAGGACGAGCGGTTGGATATCAACCAGAAAGCGATTGCGTCGCAGATGGCCGAACAGCAGGCCAAAGTGGATGAGAACCGCGCGCTCGCTGAACTGAAACAGAAGCAGTTGGACGCGCTGAAAGTTCGCGCCGGAATCGAAGGCGTTCTCGTCGATTTACCGTTGCAAGTGGGGCAGCACGTTTTGCCGGGCACGATGCTGGCGAAAATTGTGCAACCGGATCACCTGATTGCAGAGTTGAAAGTCGCAGAGACGCAGGCACGCGACGTGCAGATCGGCCAACCCGCAATGGTCGACACGCACAATGGAACGATTGCCGGCTCTGTGATGCGAGTCGATCCCGCGGTTCAGAACGGCACCGTCACCGTGGATGTGAAACTCACGGGTGAACTCCCGAAGGGGGCCCGGCCCGATTTGAGCGTCGATGGAACTATCGACCTGGAGCATCTGGATGACGTTCTTTACGTTGGCCGTCCCGCATTCGGCCAGGAGAATAGCACGATCAGCCTGTTCAAACTTGATTCCGACGGCAAGGGTGCGGTGCGTGTTCCGGTGAAGGTTGGGCGGGCTTCCGTGAATTCGATACAGATTCTTGAAGGATTGCATGCCGGCGACACGGTCATTCTGTCCGACATGTCGCGCTCCGATAACACCGACCGTATCCGGCTTGATTAATCGCAAACCATCGACGCAAGAACGAGGCAAACACTATGACTGAAGCAGGACAGCCGCTAATCGAGATTGAGAACATGATAAA